>JACRDO010000174.1 GCA_016212885.1 Elusimicrobiota bacterium
ACGTGCTCGTTGTGCATGAACGTGGCCTCATGCTCGTCCACCAGGCCCAATCCGGCCGGATTGTACAGAAGCGCGTTCGAGTCCCTGGCCAGCGCCGTGTACGCCCCGCCCATCCCCACCGCCCTGGCGTTCGCGTCCAGGAACAGGAAGTTGAACGGCTCGGCCCCGGCCGCGGCATGCGACAGCCGCGGCCAACTCAGCAAAACCAGAGCCAGAAGCCTCGCCTTCATCGGATCACCGCGATCTTCCTCACTACGGCCTTCTGACCCGGGCTTTTGATCACAGCCAGGTACACCCCGCTCGCCGCGTCCTGCCCACCTTCATTCGTCACGTCCCACGGCACCGTCACCGCCCCGCGCGAGTCCAGATGCTTGACCTTCTGCCCTGTCACCGTGTAGATCGTGATCGTGGCCCGATCAGGCAGATTGTTGAAGATGATCCCTGAATTGGCGATCCCGGAGTCATAGGGGACCCCGTCGTCCGCTATGGCGTTGTTCGGCTTGAAGGGAACAGGGTACACCGTCAGGGAGCTTAAGTCCGCGAACATCGGCGCGACCACGGCGAACAGGCTGAAATGCGGCGTGTATCCGGTGATCTTCTTGTTCGTCCGGTCCACCGTGGACGCGAATTCCTTCCTCCATTCCCCCGTGGCCGGGTCATGTGTGCGCAGCTCCAGGTTCTCAACCCGCACGCCCTTGCCGTCCACGATCCCGTCGTCGTCTTCGTCCGGATAGTACAGTTCCAGCGCAGCTGTCCGCCCCCCGGCCAGCCGGCTCTGTCCGTTCGAGAGCGTGATCTCGACCGATACCCCTATGGCGTTGATCCCGGGCTGGCTCACCAGCCCCCCGGCCGAGTTGTTCACCACCGATACCGTCACCGTGCCCGCGTCCAGGGCTTCGGCCGGGATCACCACCTTCGTCACCTGCTTAGACCCCTCGTCAGCTGCCGCGATCGAGTTCTCAACGGAGTTGTGGACCACCTGCTGCTTCAGCACCATCCCAGCGCCCAGGCTCGTCTCGTTGATGTCGCAGTCAGCCGGGTTCGCGCTCACGCTCACCACGATGCTGGGCGGCGAGGTGTCCGCGGCGCCGAAGATGTCTGTGGCCGCGGCCATCAACTGGTAGTCCCCGGTTGACACGGCCGTCACGTCCCAGTGCACCAGGTACGGGAAGTCCGTCGCAGGATTGGGGTGGTTGATATCCTGGACCGGGACAACGATGTCGTGCCAGTCCGCCTCGGCCACGCCCTTGTATTGGAACCGGATGCGCTTCGTCTGCCCGGCGTCGCCCCGGATGAGCTCGGCCAGCACCGTCACCCGGTTGCCCATGATCTTCTTTCCGCCCTGCGGGACCTTGATCGCAGCCTGGACCCCGGTGAGGCTTTCAACGGCCGTGGCCGCGGCCAGCAGGCGAGCGTTCTGCTCTTCGACGCCGCAGCGGTTGATTGCCCTCAGGGCGAACTTATACGAAACTCCCGAGCTTAAGGGCTCTGTCAGGTAGCTTGTAACCGTTGAGCTGAACACCGCCAGCGCAGCGGTGTCGAGGGTTCCAGTGCCTGAATCGTAATAGAGCCTGTATCCTACGATCCCTTCGGAAGGCGACGGCTCCCAGGATACTCGTATCCGCCTTCCAGCCAGGCTTTCCGCGGATAAGCCGCCGGGCGGCAGGGGCGTCGAACCCTTGGTCGTGAAATCGGCTGCGTGGCCGTACGCGCTCGGGATGCCGTCGCCGTTCCTGTTCCTCACCCGGTAGGTGTACGTCGTGCAGCCCAGCAAATAGTAGTCCGTATAAGCTGTGGCGGAGCCCTTGAACACGCTGATGAACGCGGCCCCGGTTACGGAGCGCTCCACCTCAGCGATGGTCCATGCGGGGTTGGTGTTCAAGGACCAGCTCAGCGTCGCGCTGGCGCCTTCCACCGATGAAACCGCGGCGCCGGAGGGCGGGGCCGCCAGGGTGTAGGCCGTGGCCGAAGGCGAGAGCGGGCCCAGGCCGGAGGGGTTCGTCGCTCCCGCCACGATCCCATAGGCCGTGTTCGTGGCCAGGGCAATCTGCTCGAAGTGGGGCACAGCGGATGTGCCGAGCTGAGCCCCAAGGTTTGAAGCCTGGAGGATGCGGTAGCCCACTGCGTCTGAAGCCGCTGACCAGGTCCAAGCGATGGAAGAGACGCCCAAAGCCGTGCCGGATGGCGCGCCTGGAGGCCCGGGCAGCAAGGCCGGCATGGCCGTTCCAAGGATCGTGAACGGCCCGCTCGGCGAGTACGAGGCGCGGGCGTAATAGGGCACGTTGGGGCTCAGCCCGGTGAACGTCGCGGCGAGACCATAGGTCGCAGAGGAGAGCACGGCCCCGGTGAAGTCGGATGCGGTTGAGAGCTGGGCGTAGTAGCGGGTCCCGCTTGGGAAGGAGGAGCTCCAGAGGACGCTCAGGCTGCTCGTGAACACGTCCGTGAAGCCTTCGGCGTAGATCTCGTAGTTGAAGTCCGACCAGTCCACCAGGCTGTTCGGGTCGTTCTCGTAGAGGGGCCCGGCCCTGGAACCAAAAGCGGAGATCATCATCACGTGCGAGCCGGGCTCCAAAAAGCCGGCGTCCACGTTGACAGCGATGCCGGGGTCCGCGAAGTTCAAGCGCGAGAACGTCAGGATCCGGCGGCCGGGAGCGAGGACGAGGGCCGCAGCGCCGGGCGCGAGGCTCTGGAAGGTGATGGTGGAGATGGTGAGGTTCGCCGTCTGCGAGGCGATGAGAATGCCGTAGCGCCCCCCCGCGACCACATCTGCCAGCAAGGCCAGCTCGCCGGTGTTCCCGCCGCTGAGATAGATTCCAGCGCCCTGGCGGCCGCCCGCGACGGTGCTCGAAATCAGCGTGAAGTTGACGTTGCCGCCGCCCAGGCCTAAGCCGCTGCCGGCCGTATGCGTCGCCATGAGGATGTCGCCGGAGAAGACGGTCCCCGTCGAGTCGCGCACGTAGACCGCGGTCGAGGCCTGGAGATAGGAGCCTTGGATGGAGTTGGAGGAATTGCCCTCGATGTAGAGAGCATTGGAAGATTCCCCGCTGCTCGTCAAAGTGCTCAGAGTAACGGAGTTGAGGTCCGAGCCTGGGCCCAGGACCGCGGCATGGCCGGATGGGTTCAGGACGAAGCTCTGGGTGATGGTATTGGACGCGGATGCGGCAAGATGGAGGGCCGCCTCGCTGCTGGAATTGCCGGCCGCGGTGCTGCGCAATATCGTGTTGCGGTCGGAATTCGCGGACAGATACGCCCCGTATCCGAAGGGATTGTAGAGGAAGCTGTCGGAAATCGTATTCCGGGAGGCGCCATTGAGATAGAGGGCTCTGTAAGCCATCCAATTGCTCGTTATCGCGCTCCGCTCGATCGCGTTGTAGCGGGCCGCGGACAAATACGCGCCGTCCCCCCTCCGATTGAGGAGGGCGCAATCGCTGACGGTGTTCGAGGAGGAGTTGACGATGCTCAGCGCGTAGTAGCCCTGGGCGTTGGCCGTCATCGTGCTCCGCAGGATCGCGTTGTAGCTCACGTTTCCATCGATGCGGGCCGCGCTCCCGCCGGAGTTCCAAATAGCGCTGTCGGAGATGGTGCTCGAAGAAGTATCCGCAAGCCAGAGCCCCGCGCCTGCCGGGTCCCCGCTGGTCATGGTGCTGCGCAAAATCGAGATGTTCCGGGCCGAGCGCAGATAGGCCGCGCTCCCCTGCGCGCTCGATAGGATGCTGTCTTGGACCGTGATCGAGGATGCGCCGGCCGCGTAGAGCGCCCTGGCCCCCGCGGCGCCGCACGTGATCGTGCTGAGGCTGATCCGGTCCCAGCTGCTGAGCGCGACCGCGGCCAAACCGATCTTCGATCCTCCGTCCACGCTTACGCTGTTCAGGACCACATAAGGCGAGGATATCTGGATGCCGTAGGAAACCGCGTCGGCTGGAGCGATAGAGATGTGCCCCAGGGTCACGCTGGCGTTCTGGATCAGGAAAGCCGCGGTAGACAGCGCCGGCGGGCTCACGACGGGCGCGGAGCTGACGAAGCCCGGGTCCGCCATGATCTTGAGCTGGTAGCCGTTGTTGGCGAATCCCATCACCGTCACCTGTTCGCCGTAGGTTGAGGCGTCCCGGATCACCACGCAGGAGTCCCCCGTCAGGGCCTTGGGCGATCCGTCGACTGCGGTCTGGATCGAGGCGTAATCCGCATCGCCGTCCTTCCTTACGCCGACGGCCGTCGCGCAGCCCGGCGGAAAATCCCCGATATAGCCCAGCCAGAACACCCGGTTGTATGGGTCGTTTTCGAAAACCCGGCCCGCTTTGGGGCCGGAGGCCGAACGCATGGAGATGCGCGCGCCGGCCCCGAGACCGCTTCCGTCCACGTTGACTGCAAGGCCTTGGCCCGCGAAACTGACGTTAGAGAACGTGGAGACGAACACTCCGCTCAAGAATTGGATGGCCGTGGCCCCGGCCGAGAGATCCTGGAAGGTCATGGTGGCGATGGAGAGGCTCGCGCCGGAGGACGGACCCGCGACGATGAGGCCCCAGCGGCCGCCCCTGACCGTGCTGCTCGACAGGACCAAGTCCCCCCCGGCGCCGTCCTCCACGCGCGCCCCGGCTCCCTGGGAGCCGCCGATGAGGGTATTCGAGGACAGAGACAGATTGACGGCGCTGCCCGAGAGCCACAGGCCGCTGCAGGCCGGATGGGTGGTGGCGAGGACGCTGGATTGTATCTGCGTGCCGGCGGCCCCTCCGGTGACCCAGGCGGCCGTTGCGCCTTGGATGTACGAATCGGCGATGGTGTTCGATGAGCCGCCGCTGATGAACAGCGCGCTGGTCAGCGGGAGGCCTCCCGGCGCGCGGCTCGTGATGGTGCTGTTCGCGATCGTGTTGTAGTTGGCGGCCCAATGGAGGTACGCGCCATAGGTCGTCTCGGAGCGCATCAGGCTGCTTGTGATGGCGTTGGATGCGGAATAAGCCAGATACAGCGGGACCGCGGCCGACGCCAGCGTGCTCCGGCTTACGACGTTATGGTTCGCGTTGTCGCCGTAGAGGCCGTACACGGCGCCTGAAATGGCGCAGCCCGCGATCGTGTTGGTCGACGAGGAGGCGAGGGACAGGGCCGTCGCGGACGCAGTCGCCGTGGTGAGGCTGAGGGTGTTGGCGTTCGAGGACTCGAACCGCACGGCCTTGTCCCCCGAGAAGAAGCTGCGGGTGATCGTGTTGCCGGAGGCGTTGGAGAGCCGCAGGGCGAAGTGCCAGAGGGAGGTTTGGATCGCCGCGGTGGTGTCGGACACGGAGCTTCCGGCGCCTTCAATACGGAGTCCCGTCGCCGACGGGACCGAGATGCTGGAATTGGACACCGCGCTCCAACTGCTCACGGCCAATCCCGCTTCCCCGATGAAGCCGCCGGCGTCGTCTACGACGAGCCTGTCGGCGGTGAAATAGGCGGAGGAGGCCTTGACGCCGTAGGAGACCGCGCCCGCGGGAACGATCCGCAAATTCTGCAGGGTCGCGCTGTCGTTCTGGATCAGGAATGCGGCGGTCGATAGGGCCGGGGGACTGATGACCGGCGCGGAGCTTATGAAGCTCGGGTCCGCCAGGATATTGAGCCGGAATCCGCTGGTGTCGAATCCCTGGATAGTGACCTGTTCGTTGTAGGTCTGAGTGTCGCGGATGACCACGCAGGTCTTGGTGCTCAAGCCGGGGTCCAGGGAGTCGAGGGCGGCTTGGATGGTCGTGAAGTGCTGGCTGCCGTCCTGCTTGACATTGCGCCCCTCTCCGCAGCCGGCAGGCAGGCCGGCTGAGCCCGGCGTGATGTATTCGGGCTGGGTGATGACGGGCATGGCGAAGCCGTCCTGGCGCACCACCGAAGCCTGCAGGGTGGCCGTGCCCAGCCTCGTATCCCAGATATAGAACCGCGCGCGGGTGAAGCCGATGTCGATGTTGACCGGCAGCGCGGAATAGCCAGGGCCGATCGGCCGCCAATCAACGCCGTCTTTGACCGGTTTTGTCGGGTCCGTCCCCGCGCGGGTTGTCGTCGAATCCAGCGACTTGACGGACACGGTGTGGTACGCCCAAGTCGAGGGGGTGGGGTCTCCCCAGAAACTGAAGAGCTCCACGTCGATCGGAGTCGGGATGGGCTGCTGGGTGGCCGTGCTGATGGACACCGTCGTGCCCGCGATGAGGTAGCGGTTCGGGGTCGTGAAACGCGCCAAAAGGGGCTCGGCAAGGAAGCCGGGCCAGTCCACGTAGCCGTTGGGGTCGTTCTCGAACGGAGGCCCGGCCTTGGAGCCCAGGAAGGAATCCATCGTGATCCGAGAGCCTCCGCCCAGGGCCGCGGCATTCACGTTGACCGCGATGCCGGCATCGCTGAAGTCGATGCGGGAGAAGGTGGAGACCATGGTCGCGCTCAAGAAGCTGATCGCCGTGGCCCCGGCAGGGAGGGAGCGGAAGGTCATGGACGCTATGGAAAGGCTTGCGCCCGCGGCTTGCTGGGCTATGAGGACGCCGGTCCCGGCCCCCTGTACCGTGATGCTGGAGAGAATCAGTTCGCCCGAGTTGGCGGCGTCGAGGTAGACGGCGGCGCCTTGGGTGCCGCCGCTGATGACACTGGAGGAGACGCTCAGATTGACGCTGGAGTTATACATCCAGAGGCCGCTTCCGGACGTCAGCATCCCCACCAGGACGCTGGAGCTGATGACCGTTCCGGTGGAGCCGCGGACATAAACGGCGGTGGAGCCCTGGATGTAGGAAGACGCGATGGTGTTGGAGGAGGACTGGTAGAGGTAGAGGCCGTAGTAGCCGGTCATGGTGCTGTCCGAGATGGTGTTGTAGTCCGCGCCGTCATACAGGTAGGCGCCGGTACCGGCTGGATTTGACATGAAGGAGCGTGTCACCGTGTTTGAATCGCTATTACCGATGTACAGGGGGGAGTAGCTGGCGGCATTGCTGGTCATGGTGCTGTCCGAGATGGTGTTGTGGTCAGCGCCCCCGCTCAGGGCGGCGCCGTAGCCGGCCGGGTTGGACATGAAGGAACGCGTCACCATGTTCGAGTCGCTGTCATCGATGTACAGAGCGGGGTAGCCGCCGCTGGTCATGGTGCTGTCCGAGATGGTGTTGTACACCGCGCCGCCGTCGAGGCGGGCGCCATAGCCGGTTGGGTTTGACATGAATGAGCGCCTTACCGTGTTTGAGGCGTTAGCCCAGATGCGCAGGGCGGAGTAGAGGAAACCGCCGCCGCTCATAGTGCTATCCAAGATGGTGTTGTAGTCCGCGCCGGTATAAAGGACGGCGCCGTAGCCGGCCGGGTTGGACATAAACGAACGCGCCACTGTGTTCGAGTCGCTGCTCCAAATGTATAGGGCGTTGGATCCGTCGGCATTGCTGATCATGGTACTGTCGGAGATAGTGTTGTTGTCTGCGCCGCCCCCCAGAGAAGCGCCGGTGCCGGCCGAGTTTGACATGAAGGAACGCGTCACCGTGTTCGAGTCGCTGTTAGCGATGTACAGCGCAACGTTACCAAGGCTGTTGCTGGTCACGGTGCTGTCTGAGATGGTGTTGTTGTCTGCGCCATCATTTAGATAGGCACCATGGCCGGCCGGGTTGGACATGAATGAGCGCGTCACCGTGTTTGAGTCGCTGTTGGCGATGTATAGGGCGGAGTAGGTGCTGTCGCTGGTCATGGTGCTGTCTGAAATAGTGTTATAGTCCGCGCCGTTATACAGATAGGCACCGTAGCCGGCCGGGGTTGTGATGTATGAACGCGTCACCGTGTTCAAGTCGCTATTACTGATGTACAGGGCTTGAACGCCGCCGGTCATGGTGCTGTCTGAAATAGTGTTATAGTCCGCGCCGGACTCCAGGCGGGCGCCTTTGTCGGCGGGGTTGGAGATGAATGAGCGCGTCACAGTGTTTGAATCGCTGTCATAAATGTACAGGGCGACGTAAGTTGCGGCATTGCTGGTCATGGTGCTGTCCGAGATGGTGTTGTAGTCCGCGCCGCCATCCAGGAGGGCGCTGTGGCCGGCCGGGTTGGACATGAATGAGCGCGTCACCGTGTTCGAATCGCTGTTATTGATGTATAGGGCGACGGAAGCTGCGGCATTGCTGGTCATGGTGCTGTCTGAGATAGTGTTGTAGTCCGCGCCGCCAGCCAGGACGGCGCTGTAGCCAGCCAAGTTGCTTGCAGAAAACACCGAAATCGTATTGGACGACGCCCCCTGGAGAAAGAGGGCGGAATATGAGCTGTTGTTCGTCGTCGCCGAGCTGTAAGCCGCCGTCGTCATCCTGCTTCCGGCCAGCCAGATACCGTGGGCGTTCTGAACCGTGACGCTGGAGTAAGACACCGCGCTCCAGCTCGAAAGGCTGATGCCCGCGCTGTAAATGGCGCTCCCGCCGCTCACGCTCACGCTGCTCAGCGTCACGTAGGCCGAGGAGGCCTGCACGCCGTAGGGCATGGGATTGGCAGCGAGGACACTGAGGTTCTGCAGGGTCACGCTGGCGTTCTGGATGAGGAATCCCGCGGTCGAAAGCGCCGGAGGCGAGACCGCCGGCGCCGAGCTCGCGAAGCTCGGGTCCGACATGATCTTGAGCTGAAAGCCGTTGTTGGCGAACCCCTGGACCGTCACCTGCTCGCTGTAGGTCCCAGTATCCAGGATGACCACGCAGGCGGTCGTGCCCAGGCTCTTCGGCAAGGCGTCGAGGGCGGCTTGGATGGAGGCGAAGTCCCCGGAGCCGTCCTGCCTTACGTTGAAGCCCATGCCGCAGCCTGGGGGCAGGTAGCGCGGGACAGTTGAGCCCAGCACGAGCCAGCTGAAATCCGTGCCACCGGTGGAGCTGTAGGCCTGCACGCGGAAGTAATAGATCGTGTTTGGAAGCAGCCATGTGAGGCTCGCGAACGTATTGGCGGTCAAGGATGAGGCGGCCGTTGGGATGAACGTCGGCATCGTGGAGGCTTCGACCAGGTAGGTCGCGCCGGAACCGTTGAACCAGGTCCCCGCGGTCCCCGACGACCAGTTCACGGTCAGGCTCGAGGCGAGCACGTTCGGGAACATCGGCGTCCCGGGCAGAGGCAAGCTGGCGACGGCCAGGGTATAGGTCGAGACCATCGGCGACTCCGCGGTCTCCATGCCGGCCGCGTTGCGCGCCTTGGCTTTGAAAGAATACTGCTTATTGGGAAGAAGTCCGGCGAACGTCTGGGAGCGGCCGGGGTCGTACTCCTCGTTTGCGGCCTCGTAGCCCCCGGACTGCGACCCCACGGCGCATATCCGGCCGCGGACGGCCGCCGCGGCGAACCCGTAGCGCGGCGAGGGTATCGCGGCCCGGCTTGTCCACGTGTTGCCGGCCACATCGTACTCCTGGTTGGCGTACAGGCTGCCGCTCCCGCCCAAGGCGTAGAGCCTGCCTCCGACAGCCGCGGCCGCCAAGGCGGTCGCCGGGGTCGGCATCGCGGCTTTGCCCGTCCAGTTGTTCGCGCCGGGGTCGTACTCCTCGTTCGCCGATACCGCGACTCCGTTGGAGCCCCCCACGGCGTAGAGCTTGCCCCCGACCGCGGCCGCGGCCAGGCTGTTGCGCGCGGTGGGCATCGAGGCCTTGCTTGACCAAGTGTTGGAGACCGGGTCGTACTCCTCGTTGTTTGCGGCAGGGCTGCCGCCGCTGTCCGAGCCCCCCACGGCATAGAGCCTGCCGCTGATGGAGGCGGCGGCCAGGTAGTAGCGCGGGGTGGGCAGGAACGCTTTGCCAGTCCAGGCATTGGCGGCCGGGTCGTACTCCTCGTTGGCCGGCATGGCGGCCCCGTTGTAGCCCCCGACGGCGTAGAACCTGCCCCCGATCGCGGCGGCGGCCACGCCATGCCGCCCCGTGGGCATCGAGGCTTTGCTCGACCAGGAGTTGGCGGCCGGGTCGTACTCCTCGTTGGCCGACAAGACGAGGCCGTTGGACCCGCCGACGGCGTAGAGCTTGGCTCCGATCGCGGCGACGGCCGAGAGGTAGCGCCAGGTGAGCATTGAAGCCTTGGCCGTCCAGACGTCGCCCGTGGAATGCCAGCTCCCGTAGGCCCCGGTGGTCAGATTGATCCCGGAGAGGCCTTTGCTGAGGTTCGAGAACGCGGGCTCCGGCGCGTAGGCCGAGGCCGTGATCGAGCAGGTGGATATCTCGTCGAACACGACGCTCGCCGGGGCCTCGATGGCCGTGACGGTCGAGCCGGCCGCCAGAGTGTTCGGGACCCCGTTCCAGTTTAGGGTGGCGACGCGGAAATAGCAGGTCGTGTTCACGCTCAGGCCCGTTAAGGTCAAGGTGCTCAAAGAGATGTTCGCGGTGGCCGAGGAGTAGAGGACCCCGGAAAAATTCGCGGCCGTGGACCCCTGGAGCACATAGCCCTCGGCCGTGCTCGAGGAGCCGGCCTGGGCTGCGGTCGGGAGGGGATTCCAATTGACGGTCGCGCTCGTTGCGAAGACCCTGTAGAAGGCGGGGTTGGCGATGGGATTCGAGATCGTCGACGTGGCTCCGAGGGACCCTGACCACGGCCCCGCGCCCGCGCAGTTCTCGGCCGCGGCTCGGAAGTAGTAGGTGGAATTGGGCCAAAGCCCCGTGAACGTGAATGAGGAGCCCGTGAGCTTTATGGCCAAGCCGTAGGCCGGATTCCCGCTGAAATCGGAGGCGGTGGAAGCGTGGATCAGAGAGTTCGCGACCCC
This sequence comes from Elusimicrobiota bacterium, assembly GCA_016212885.1. Taxonomy (GTDB): domain Bacteria; phylum Elusimicrobiota; class Elusimicrobia; order UBA1565; family UBA1565; genus UBA9639. The sequence continues at coordinate 10,670 of JACRDO010000174.1, forward strand.
GGGCTCGGCGCTGGGCGTCCACTTGGCGGTGAAGCTGGAAACATAGACGTTGGTGAAAGCCGGCGAGGCCGCGGTCGGGGAAACGGCCAATGCCGGGGGGAGAATCTGCACCGACACGAAGTCGGAGGGAATGGCGTTGGCCATGACGAAAAGCTGGTAGTAGCCGCACTGCAGGCCCGAGGGGACAGTGAAGGCCAGGTTGGTGGAGGATTGGTAGTTCTGGTAGTTGGTCTGCTCAACGGCGCCGTAGATCGAGGTGGAGAGGTCGATTAGACGGCCGCCGCCGGCCATGGTCCCGTAATTGCCGGAGTCGTTCGGCATGAGATAGACTCTGGGGAGATTGGCGGAAGAATCCGCACAGCCGCCGCCTGAGCCCCCGTTCAGGCCGGTGAAGGTGGTCCCGGTCACGGCATAGGTGTCGCCCTGGGTCAAGGCGGCCGGAAACACCGCCGACCCATTGACCGTATTGATCTTGGGCTGGACAGAAGAGCTGATCGCGGAGTAGCTGTACTCCGTGTAGGACGCCGTTTCGGCCGACGAAAGCACCCCGCCGTCATAGCCTCCGGCCGCCAGGACTTTCCCATTCGGAAGAAGCGTGGCCGTATGATCCTCTCGCGCCGCCCCCATGGGGCCGGCCGAGGACCAAGCTCCGGCGGTGGGATCGTAGAGCTCTGCCGCGGAAGTCGCCGCGCCGTTATAGCCTCCTGCGACCAGAACCCTGCCGCTGGGCAGCAGAGTAGCCGTGTGATCCCTGCGCGCCGCGCTCATGGAGCCGGTCGCGGCCCATGTCCCAGCCGATGGATCGTAGAGCTCCGCCGCGGAGAGATATGCGAAACCGATGTCGCTGGCGCCTCCCGCGGCCAGGACATTGCCGTTGGGTAGTAGCGTGGCCGTATGGTAGCGGCGCCGAGAAGCCATCGAGCCGGTCGCGGCCCATGTCCCGGCCGCAGGGTCGTAGATCTCCGCCGTAAAAAGGGTTTCCCCGCCGCTCCAGCCTCCTGCGACCAGGACATTGCCGTTGGGCAGCAGCACGGCCGTGTGCCCATCGCGCGCGGAACTCATGGGGCCGGTCTCTGACCAAGTCCCGGTAACGGAGTCGTAGAGTTCCGCCGTGGAAAGATTCGAGGCGCCCGCTCCGCTGCCTCCTGCGACCAGGACTTTCCCGTTGGGCAAGAGCGTAGCGGTGTGGTTCTGGCGGGCCGTAGTCATGGAGCCGGTCACGGACCAAGTCCCCGCAGAGGGGTCGTAGAGTTCGGCCGCAGCCATGGCATCGCCATCATATCCTCCTGCGGCCAGGACCTTGCCGCTGGGCAGCAGGGTGGCCGTGTGCCAGTTGGTGTGGAGCGAATTCATGGAGCCGGTCCCGGACCATGTCCCGGCGATGGGGTCGTAGAGCTCCGCCGTGATGAGCCAGCCCGCGGCCAGGACTTTTCCATTGGGGAGAAGCGTGGCCGTGTGATATCTCCGTGCCGAACCCATCCCCCCGGTCCCCTCCCACGCCCCAGCCGACGGCCTGAACACCTCCGCGCTGGAGAGATACCCGTCTCCAGTGGTCCTGCCGCCCACCATCAGCACCCGGCCGTCCGGCAGGAGCGTAGCGGTGTAGAGCTCGCGCGCCGCGCTCATGGGCCCGGTCGATGTCCAGGCCCCGGCCGAGGGGTCGAAGACCTCCGCGCTGGAGAGATAGCCCCCGAGGTTCCCTCCCCCCGCGGCCAGGACGCGGCCATTGGGGAGTAGCGTCGCGGCGTGGAGCCCCCGTGCCGCGGCCAGAGCCCCGGTCGATGACCATGTCCCAAAGGCCGGATTGTAGAGATCCGCGCTGGAGAGATAAAAATCGCCGTTGTTGTATCCCCCCGCCGCCAGCACCAGCCCATTGGGAAGGAGCGTGGAGGCATGATACTCGCGCGCGGCCGACATGGGCCCGGTCGCGGACCATGTCCCAGCCGACGGATCGTAGACCTCAGCCGCGGCGATGATTGCCCCTCCCGTGCTCTCCCCGCCCGCGGCCAGGACCTTGCCGCTCGGAAGAAGCGTCGCGGTGTGCCAGTGGCGCGCGGCCGACATGGACCCGGTCCCGGACCATGTCCCGACAGAGGGGTCGTAAAGCTCCGCGCTCGAGAGATAGTTCGTCCCGTCGTATCCCCCGGCCGCCAGCACCTTCCCGTTGGCCAGCAGGGTCAGGGTGTGGGTGCGGCGGGCGGCCGAGAGGGCTCCGGTCCCGGCCCAGGTCCCGGACGCGGGATCATAGAGCTCCGCGATCGAGAGCGCGGTCCCGCCCGTGGTCTCTCCGCCAACGACCAGGACCTTGCCGTTGGGCAGAAGCACGGCGGTGTGGTAGCCCCGCGCGGCGGCCATGGGCCCGGTCGCGGCCCAGGTCCCGGAGGCCGGATCGTAGAGCTCTGCGCTGGAAAGATATGTTCCGCCTCCGGAAGACCCGCCGGCCACCAGCACCTTCCCGCTCGGCAGGAGCGTCGCGGTATGAAGTCCTCGCGCCGCGGACATGCCGGATGCGCCCAAGAAGCCGGAGTACGCATCGCCGGGGAATAAGGATATGAGGCCGGCAGCCAAGAAGAATCGGCGAGCGCTCGGGCGGATGGACATCCGATGTCCGGACTTTTTTTTAAGGCATTTGTTATTTAAAGACTTCTCTTAGGGTTATAACAGCCGGATGTGGTTATGTCAATACAATCCGTGGTCGAGGTTTACCCGGACAGGGTCGTCTGGAACGACCTCGACCGCTCAGTAGTTCTTCCAAATCAACCAAGACTTGAGGAAGGGGTTGACGAACTTGTACTCGCCCTGATGCCGGTAAATGATTTTCAGTTGAACCAGTCGGTTGAGCGCCTTCTTTACAGAGGCCGGCAAGGTGAGGCCAATTCCATGAACAAAGGCGGACGATTGGGGCGCCTTGCCTCCCATACGCGCCAAACCTGCCAGACACTTCAACTGCTGACCGGTCAGCTGGACAAGCACGGATTCATACCCCTTCGACTCGCGAGCGTAGATCAGTTCAAGCGCTGCGCCGATATTCGCTTCGCGCATCGCGTCCTTGTAGGAAGTCGTTTCCCACAGCGCGCCGCAAAGCTCTTGGACATCGCCAGGCACGGACTCCGCAATTTCGACCACCCTCTTCATGAGTCCGCTGTCCACAGACCTTTTTCCCAGTGTAAACTTGTCTGCCAGAAACCGCGCGAACGCGTCCGTATCGAGAGGACCGACGTCCACCGAGACTGCGGACTTGAAGAAAGCGCTTTCTGGGTCGGTGAATATTTCGCTCATCTGATTGCGCACGCTGCCCGCGAAGATGTAAGCCATGTCCTTGTGAAACTGAATCCTGCTCCTGAGAATGGACAGGGTCGCTTTGGCGTCCGGCAGGTTCAGGATGTCCTGAAACTCGTCAAACACGACCACAAGCGGCGTCTTCTTGTGAACGCTATGGATTAAATCGAGCAGACCGTCAATCGAGTCTGGCCGCATCCGAACGGCAGCGTCCAGTGATACGGACGGCTGCCCGGTCACGGGATCGACAGAAACAACCGGTCTGAGTTGTGAAACCGACTTGAGCACCCTCTCAAGGAATCCCGCCTGCTGTTCCATCGAAATCAAGGCCTTGACCATGCGTTTGCAGAGATCGTCGGCGGTCTTGATTTCCAGCATATCCACATACAACATGCGCAGTCGCTTCATTTGTCTGACGGATTCATAGATGAGCGATGTCTTGCCCATCCGTCTTTCCCCTTGGATCTCCACATTCTGGCCGGACCTGATGAATCCTGTTAGTTGCTTCAGTAGTGCGGGCCTGGGGCAGAAATCGTCTGCGCTGACCACGCGTCCATACTTGAATGGGTTCATATCCGTCTCCTTTATCGTCCCATATAGTATGATACTAAACAGTATGATATCAAATGAGGTTTTCCGGAGCCGGTTGTGTCAATACAACTCCAGATACCGCGCGGCGACGCGGTCTATGGAGTACCGCGCTTCGGCATCAGCCCTGGCTGAGCGGCCGAGCCGGAAGGCCAGGCCGGACTCCGTGAGCAGTTTGACGATCTGCCGGCGCTCTTCCGCGGGGTCGTTGGGATCGAAGAGCAGGCCGGTTCTGCCCTCCGAGACCGCCTCTCGGGTCCCTCCGACGCGGCTGGCCAGCACCGCCAGGCCCGTGGCCATGGCTTCGAGCAGGGCGTTGGAGAGCCCTTCCGACACGGAGGGCAGGACGAAGATGTCGGCTGCCGCGTAGAGCTTCGCGATGTCGTGCGTGGGCTCCAGCACCTTGGCGCGGCCCTCCAGGCCCAGCCGGGAGATTTCCTCGCGGATGGCGCCTTCCTCGGGCCCGGAGCCCGCCATGAAGAAACTGGCTTCCGTCTTCGCCTCGCCAAGCGCCTCGGCGAAGGATCTCAGAAAACCGCATAGGCGCTTCTCCGGGGCGAGCCTGCCCACGTAGAGGAACAAGAGCCCCGGCCGGCAGAGGCCGCGGCGCAGGGCGATCTTCTCCTCCGCCTCCGGAGGCCGGTAGGTCTTCAAGTCCACGCCGTTGGGGATGAGGGCCGCCTCCGCGCCGATCCCCTCGCGCAGCTCATCGAGCAGATCGCGCGCGACGCAGACGAACCGGGGCTTGAGCCTCTTGAGCAGCCAGAGCTTCAGCCGGCCGGGACGGGTCTTTGAGGACGCCGCGATCTCTCCGATCCCCCGCCCCCCGCCGATCTTGACGACGGCGCGCTTCTTAAGCAGGCGCGCCGCCAGGGCCGCGGCGATGGCCGGTGAGCCGGCCAGATGCACGTGGACCGCGTCGTAGCCGATGGCATTCGCCATGAGGAAGGCGAAGCTCGACAGGAGGAAGACGGCCGAATCGATGAGCGGCCCGGCCCCGCTGAAGGCGGCCAGGCGCCTGACCAGGATACCGGAAACGAATTCCCGCGGGGCAAGCCCGTCGAGCCGCCGGGTCAGGATCATGACCTGCGCGCCCTGCGCCTTGAGGGCCTTGGAGAGCTCCAGGGCCTGCTTCTCCGCCCCGCCGATGTGCGGATAGAAGTTCGGGGTGAGCATCACGACCCGCTTCATTTCCCCCTCCTTCCCAGGAATCCGACCTTCGGGACCATGCCGTGGGCGAGCTGGCCGAGGATCTCGAAGCCGGCGGCCGCGAACCAGGCGCTCACCTCCTCCTTGGTGTGCTTGCTCTGATACGGCGGGGCGAGCCAGTCGAAGTTCTCCTGGAGGCGGACCCGGTAATCCGGATGCGCGGAAAACGTGGCGTATTTGAGCAGAGGCAGGGCCCCGAGCGCGGCGAGCGGGTGGCAGAGCGCATAGAGCAGAGGCACCGGGAGGCGGGTCGTGAAGGCACGCAGGAGGTCGCTCAGGACCATGCGCGTCCAGACAACGAACCACGCCAAGGGCAGGACCTCCTTGAGCCACTCGCGGCCGCCCCGCAAGGGATTCGTCGAAAAGCTGCGCCAGGACCCCGGCCGTCCGTACACCCAGAGGGTCAGAAGCCCCTTCGGCTTCACCAGGGCTCCGAGCCGCTTGAGCGCAGCCTCCGCGCTCTTCGTGTGATGGATCACGCCGAGGCTGTAGACCACGTCGAAGACCTTGGGCCTGAAAGGGGGATTGAGAATGTCGCCCTGCACCAGGTGCAGCCTGGGGGAGCGTCGCGCATCCCCGACGAGCCTCTGCAGGCTCTCCGAAAGGTCGAAAGCCACGACTTCGGCCCCGAGCTCGAGCGCGATCCGGGCATAGCGTCCCATGCCGCAGCCGCCGTCCAGGACCAAGCGGCCCTCCCAGGCGTTTTCTGGCAGCTGCGTCTCCGTGAGGAAGACGGAGCGGTCCTCGGGCATGGCCCCGGGATAGCGCAGCCACTCCCAGCCGAAGCTCTCCCCTGTCCTGCGCACGCGCGCCTCCGGGGAGGCGTCCGCGAACATCTGCGCAATGCCTTGGGCGATCGGATACTCCTTGGAGCATAGCCTGCAGGCCAGGGCCCCGTCCTGCATGTCCTCGCCCTCCCTTGGCATGGATTCCAGGCGCGAGAACGAGAGCTCGCCGCGGCACGCCGGACAGACCAAGAACGGCAGAAGAGAGAGCTTCATAATCTGTTCGTTTCCGCGCGCGCCTCGCCGAGCTTGCGCCCCAGGCCGGCCAGGCTGTAGCCGAACCGGTGCAGGAACAGGATCCCCAGGCTCGTCACTACGGCGTACATCACCAGGTGGATCAGCGCCGCGTACCCGATGGACGACTCGGCGGAGTAGCCGAAATGGACCAGGAGAGCCTTCACCCCCGCCTCGAAGTTGCCGAAAGCCCCCGGCATGGCCGGAAGGGCGCAGGCGCCCGCCGCTGCCGTCAAAACGGCGACGCTTCGCAGGTAGCTCAGCGCGGGGTCGAAACCCAGGGCTTGGGCCGTAGCCCAGTAGAGGCACGCGTCGCAGAGCCAGAGCGTGAAGCTCAAGCCCGCCACGGCCGCGGCCCGGCCGGGCGAGCGCAGGGCCCGGGTGCCCAGGATCAGCTCCTCGATGAGCCGGTGCAGGCGCGGATGGCGGGTCTGAAGGCGCCGCCAAACCTCGAAGTGATCGAGCGCATGCTCGATCGTCGTCACGCCGAAAAGCACGAACACGGCGCAGGCAACTGCCAGGAGCACGCTGCGGCGCAGGGCCTGGGAGATGACGTCGCTGAGCCAGGCCGAGCCGACGCCGAAGAGGATGAGCAGGGCCGTGGCGTCGCAGAGCCTCTCCACCAGGATCGTCGAGAGGGCGCTCCAGACCGGGATGTCGAGGGCGATCCCCGTGAAGTAGCCCCGCGCGAACTCCCCCAGGCGCAGGAACAGCAGGTTGTTGAGGCCGAGCCCGACCGATTCCAGCTTGAACAAGGTCCAGGCGCTCGTCTTTACGACCGGCTTAAGCAGGAGCTTCCAGCGGACGGCGCGCACCCAAAGGTCGAAGACCGGCAGAGCGAAGAGAGCCGGAAGCCACTCGATCCTCGTGCCGCGGAGGATGCGAAGGACCTCGGTGAAATCGACGTTGCGGAACGCGAAGAAGAGCAGCGCGAAGCTGATGGCGGCCGCGGCAACGACCGGGACCGCGCGCTTCACCAGTGCTCCGACCGCGCCATAATCGCCCTTTTGGAGGCCCAGATTCGAGCCGGATGCAAGGAGCGACGAGCGAGGATAGTTTGAGCTATCTGAGCGAGGAGCGACGCAGTAGCCGGCCGAAGATGGGCCTCCCCGCTCATAAGGAAAATTTTATATAGACTCCGATGGGTTTCCGCAATAGCGGGGCGCGGTCGGAGCACTAAAACATCCTCCGGGCCCGAGCCAGCCACAGAGCCGCCGCGGCCGCGTTGGCCAGGACGAGCCACGGCCAGAGCGTGGGGCCGAAGCGGAAGTCGGCCGTCCAAGAGCGTCCTCCGGAGGGCAGCTCCACGGCCTGGAAGAGCCCCTCCTCCCGGGAAATCTCGGCTCTGCGTCCGTTCAGCCAGACCTTCCATCCGGGGAAGAACGGCATCGCGAATATCATCCGAGTGCCGCTGGAGCCGCTGATCCTCCATCGATCGGGCGAGAGCGCCGAGACTTGCGCGGGGCGGCCGTCCGAGAGCCGCGCAAGGGGCAATGCGCCCGGATTGGGGCTCAAGGCGCCGTCTGGACCCAGCAGCCAGCGGACTCCAAGCGCGCGCAGGGCCCCGCGGTCCGAAGGCCACATCAAGACCCGGCTTGGGTCAACTGCCCCTGGATGGGCCGCGCGCAGGATGAATTCCGTGTAGTTCTTCAGGTAGAACGCCTCGTAGCCGTTCGCGTTCATGGCCCGGTAGAGCATGGCCTTGTTCGGATTGGCCAGATCCGGGTCCGTGATGAACCGGACCGCTTGGCCCGCGAGCCGGCGGGCGAAGGCCTCGTTGCGCGACAGGAAGGGCCGGGGATCCTCCGCATAGACGAATCTCGCGGCCCAAGGCCCGAGGTCCGCGAAAACGACGGCGAGCGCCGCGGCCTTGGCCCAGCGGGGCAGGATGCGCTTAGACCGCAGCTTCAATGCAGCGGCAGCTGCGGCAAGCAGCAATCCCCAGAAGAGCAGCAAGCCGAACCGGGCCGGCGCCCTCAGCAGGCCGAAGATGGGCCAGTTCGCGAGCCGCGGGAGCAGGGGATTATGATCTCCTAATGCCGCAAAGACACCGAGCCCCGCAATCAGCCATGGAGCGGCTCCGAAAAGGCTTCCGGCCGGGGTTCCGGACCTGAGGAAGAGGCCGGCTGCGGCGAGAATGGCCGCGGCCCAGCCCACCGTCGCGGCCTGGAATTCGAAGAATGTCGAGGGCAGGCCCGGGTAGCTTCCATCCAGAGGGTTTCCGAAGGCGCCCGGCAGGACGAGCGCTGCAAGGGACCTGGGGGGGAGCGAGTAGGCTCCGGCCAGCGCCGGAGGCCAGCCGACCCGGTTGGAGGCCCCGAGGAACTGGGCTGTCAGCACGAGCTGGACGCAGGCCAAGCCCGCGGCCAGCCCCGCGGCTTTCGCGAACACGGGAGCGCGCGCGCGAAGATCGAAAAGGGCGAAGACCGCCAGGCCGACGGCGTTGACCGCGGCGTACTGCGCATGCCCGGCCAGCAGCTGCAGCGCCCACGCACCCGCCAGCATGGCCGGCCGCCCGGAAAGGAGGGCGAGCCACGTCCAGGGCACCCAGCTCAGCGCGGCGAGCTGGGTCGGGATCCCCTGCGGGATGCGGTAGACCAGCATCGGGGAAAGCGTAAAGGAAGCCGTAAAGAGGAACGCCCAAGCGGCGTCGAGCCGCGCCCGCCGCAGGAAGAGCTGCATCCCCAGGGCCGCCAGCGCGAGGTGGAAGGCCGCGTGCAGAGTGAACGCGCAGCCCGCGGGCAGCACATCGAAGAGCACGGAAGGCGGATAGAACAGCGCCGCCTGCGGATTGGCCAGGAACGGCAGGCCCGAGAAGACGTAGGGGTTCCAGAACGGCATCTGCCCGGCCATAAGGCGCGAAGCGGCGAAGTGCCTCAGCGGCAGGTGGTAGGCGTAGAGATCCCCGAAGTTCCCGAGGATGAGCGATGTCGACGAGAGCGCCGGAGCGAGCAGAGCCGCCAGCAGGGCGGCGAGCAGGCCGAGCAGAACGGCGTCCTTGTTCCTCATCTAGCGGTTGCCGGCCCCTGGAATTCTTCGAAGCGACGCTTCCATCGATTATACCAATATGCCGCCAAAGCACACAGAAACAGCAATGTGACGGACATCCCGAAGCGCCAGGAACCCGGACGGTACACGAAGTCGACGCTCGATCGGCCGGCTGGAAGGCGGAGCTTCGCAAAGGCCGTCAGGGCGGGCACGGGACTCAGAGGCTCAAGCCCGGCTCGGACCTGCCAGCCGGGCCCCAGCGGCTCGGCCACGTAAAGCCAGCCGGGGCGCTCCGAATCGACCTCCACGCGGAAGGCGTCCTCCTTGCGCCAGAGGAGCTCCAGCGGCCTCGCCGCGCGGGAATCCGGCGCCTGCGCCCCGGCTTGCGTGGGCAGATCTCCCCCAGCCTTCTCATCGAGCCAATAGGCTCGGGAGGACTCGCCGGACCGGTAGATTTGCCAGAGGCTCTCTCCCAGGCGCTTGAGGCGGCGGGAGGGGAGCCTTTCGCGGGTCAGCACGATCCGGGCGTCGGCCCAGGGAAGCCAGGGCGCCAGGTCGTCGAGGCCGGAGCGCCGGTAGAGGAAATCCATAAAGTCGTACTGGGGCCCGGGAACGAGAGGCTCGCCGAAATTGCCGACGGACTCGAGGCGGTAGGGCATGTTCGCGAGCCCGTAGAGCCGCTGCTTGAGGTCGGACAGGGCCTGCTCCGCCTCCCCCCCATGGCCGCGCTGCCAATGCAGGGCCTGAGGGGACATCAGGTAGCGGTGCCCTCCGAGGTTTCTGCGCAGGGCTTCGACCAGCGGGCCCGCCTGCGCATAGTAGCTTCGCTCGATGGTCGGCTGGGCGGAAGACGCGTAGAACAAGAGCTCCCCGGCGATCAGAAACGACGCCAACCAAGCCCCCCGCCTGCGGTCCAGGCCCTTGGCAACGAGCCATATCACGAGAGGGATCAGCAGATAGGCCATGTTGCCAGGATAACGGATGTAGTGGAGCGGAGGCAGGCGGTTCCAAAGCCAAAGAGAGAGCGGGTTCGAGCCGCCGAGCATCAGCAAGGCGGCGCCGGCGGAATAGAGGCCCGCGAAGCTGGCCCCGCGCCATCCGCAGGCGAAGAGCCCGGCCAAAGCCGCCCCCCACGCAAGGAACCCGAAATACGCCGTCTTCCACCAGAAGATCGCCGGGGAGAATTCCTCCGCCGGCACGGCCGCGGGGGATAGAAGCTGCAGGAAGTCCGCGGGCCTGAAGCTCCAAAGGAGGGATTCCCCCGACGCAATCCCTCCGCTCCGGCGCGACCCGGCCGCCAGCTCAAGGCCCGGAATCAGCAGACAGGCGGCGAGAGCCGCGGCCAGCCCAGCTGCCGCCCCCCAAACCGCCAGATGCCGCGCACATGAGGCGGAGCCGCAGGCTCTGGTACGCCAAGCAGCCGATAGAACCGCAGCACAAGCCGCGGCCCCGGCCAGCATCGGCGGATAGCCGCTGAGGATCGCCGCGGCCAGCGCCAAAGCGAGCGGAAAGGGCCTATGGGCGAAGAGGAGAAAGGCCGGCAGCCAGGCGAGGGTCGAGAGATGGTTGAGGAACGAGAGGCGGCTGACCATGCCCCCGCAGAGCGCAAGCGCCGCGGCCCCTGCGAAGGAGGCCGCCCGAGCGAGCGCGCAGCGGCGGAGCCAGAGGTAGGCGAAGAAGCCCGCCAGGAAGCAGTGGGCCGCGTGGAAGATCCCCAGCCCTGTGGGGAAGGAGAAGATATAGAACTGAATCGTCAGCGGGTACCAGGCCGCGCATTGCATCTGCGCGGCCAGCGGCATCCCGAGGTAGGCGTAGCGGTTCCAGAGCGGCAGCTCTCCGGACTGCAGCAGCTGCGCGGACAGGGCGCGCCAGGGATGATTCAGGTAGGTCAGGTCGCCCCAGAAGAAGCACCTGCCCGCAAGCAAGGAGGGCCCTAGCAGGAGGCCGGCGAGCAGGGCAAGACCGAGAAAAGCCTCCCGATCGCGCAAACCCAAGCGGCCTTACGACGGCAGGACGCGCGGCGTCACGAAGATCAGAAGCTCCACGCGCGAGCGCTCGACGGTCTTCTTCTTGAACAGCCAGCCGATCAGCGGGATGTCTCCCAAGAGCGGGACCTTCGCCACCGTATTGAGGACCGAGTCGGTGATGAGTCCGCCGATGACGATCGTCTCGCCGTCCTGCACCAGCACGGTCGTCTTGGCGGTGCGCATGTCCACGGCCGGGACCCCGACCACGGCGGAGGCGACCGTGCCGGAGGGCTGGCTGACGGTCGGGTTGACTTCGATGGTGATCCGGCCGTCCGCGTTGATCGTCGGCGTCACGTCGAGCTGGATGCCCGTCGTGATGTTGCTGACGGACTGGGACGTCACGCCGGTCGAAGCCACGTTCGACGTGGCGTAGGGGATCTGGGTCGTGATGTTGATGCTCGCCTTTTTCCCGTTGAGCGTGGCGATCTTCGGGTCCGAGAGGACCTTGACCTTCCCTTGGGAGGCGGCCGCGGTCAGGGTGGCCGACAGGAAGTAGTTGTTCGTCACGCGGCCGAAAGTGAAGGCGCCGAAGACCTTCGAGGCCGGCAGGAACACGCCGGTCCCGCGGCCCCCCGCGCCGATGGCTCCTCCGCTAGAGCTGACGCCGGGAACCTTCATCTCGTTCTGGTCGAGAGGGAGGCCGAAGGGATCTTTGCTGGGGAATATGGGCGACCCTATAGTGTGAAGCCCCTGCTTTCCCAGCGCCTGGCCTGAGTCGATTCCGAAATAGTCCCACTGGATGCCGAAGTTGAGGTCCTTGGTCAGCTTGACCTCCACGAGCTTCGCCTCGATCATCACCTGCTGGGGCCTCACGTCGAGCTTCGCCAGAAGGCGCTCGACCTTCGCGATGCCTTCGAGCGTGTCGGTCACGATCAGCGAGTTCGTGTTGTCGTCGCTGTTCAACGCCCCGCCGCGGTTTTCGGCCGCGCGGACGGCCGCCACGGCCGCCTTGATCTCAGACGCTTTGCTGTATTTCAGCTTGATGACCCGGGTTTCATTGACTGCCACCGCGCGCTCCTTCGCCAGAGTCGCCGGCGACATGACGCGCAGGATGTTTTCTCCGGCCTGGTCCGCGACCAGGCCGTTGATCTGCAGGACCGTCAGGAATATCTCATTGAAGGGGACTTCCGTCAGGCGCAGCGTCACCGGGCCGGAAACGTCGGCGCCGTAGATGATGTTGACTTTCGCCTTCTCGGAAAGGTAATGGAGCACGTCCCGGATGTCGGTGCCCGGCCAGTCCACCGTGGTCGGTTCCGTGGGGAGCGAAGTCATGATGTCGCGCCGCGCGCGGCGCTCGAAGCCGGCGGACGACGCCGCGGCCGCGGCCTGGCGCGCGGGCTCGGATTCCCTCCCCCTATCCTTGGCCGCCGCATCCGAGGCCTCGGCCATGTCGGAGAGCTCCGAAGAATAGCCGGGGGACGCGGCGGCCTTCGCGGGCTTGGGCGGCGCAGGCGCTTGGACATTGGCCGGCTTTGCCGGCGGAGGAACCGGCGCCGGCTCTTCTTTCTCGACCGCCGGGGCCTTTGCGGCGGCGGGCCGCGCCGGCTCCGCTTTCTCGACGGCCGGAGCGGTCATTGCCGCGGGTTTCTCGGTTTCGGAGCCGGGCGCGCCGGCCAACTGGAGGCTGACGACCAGGTTGCGCCCTTCCCAGCGCGCTTGATACCCGACGGATCTGACCAGGTCCAGCACGATGCGGGAGATCATCGGCGGCTCCTTCTGGTACTGCCCGGAGCGCACCTTCTTCAGATACCGTCCTTGGCCGGCCTGCGTCTTCGTCTCGGGCCGGTACTCGGTGTTCAACAGCTCCACCACGAGCCGCGGAGGATCCGCCGTGACGAAAGTGTTGTACTTGACGCCCGGCCGGCTCAGAAGCAGGGTGACCCGATCCGGCCCCACTTCCACGCCGTCGAGTGTCGCGCTGTCCGGGGATGGTTCCGCGGCCCAAAGCCAGGCGGTCCCCCCCGGAGAGCTCAACAGAAGCGACGCGGCAAGCCAGAGAGCGAAGAGACGCTTCAGCATTTCCCCTCCAAACCCGCGAAAGATCATGGCGATTTCTTCACGGCTTCCCCGCCCTCATCCTCGCCGAGGATGAGGATCTGGACGTCCTTGTCCGGAGTCATCAGGGTCACCGACGAAACGGCCGGTTTCTGCTTGAGCTGGATGGAGCCGGCGACACCCTCGACGCGCTTGTTCTTGTAGTCGTAAAGCCGGCCGTTGCGAAGGACGAATCCTTCCCCCGTCTTGACGTGCACGAGGATCGCGGCCGCGCCCCTGGGATCCTTCATGACGCCTTTCAGGTTGAGCGAATGGATCGAGAACGCCGGCTCATCCTCCTCGCCTCCATCCTCCACTTCCTCTCCCTTGGCCGCGGAGGCCCGCAGGGTCTCGATCTGCGCGGCCGCGGGGCTCTCGCCTGTGACCGCGGCGAACGGATCGCGGTATTTCGCGCCGTTGTAGAGGTCGCTGACCGTCACCTGGCGCTCGGCGCTGGTCGAAGCCTCGACGCTGGGCAAGGTCGACGTGGACCTGGCCATTTGGGCCTGAGCGCCCTGCGCCGCAGACGCAGCCCGGGCGGGCGCCGGCGCAAGCGCCCACAGCAGCAGGATGGCGGCGATGGTTCTCATCCTCGTCTCACCCCAATCATAATTGTTTGTACGAGATCAGCGTAAAGTTCACCGACATCCTCCCCTCCGACTCGGGCGTATAGACGACGCTCCGCACATTATAGATGCGCTCCTCGAGGGCGATGGCCGCCAGAAAGCGGCCGATGTCGTGGAAGCGGCCCCGCACCGAGATCGAGTATGGGACCTCGATGAAATAGGGCCGGTTCGTCATGCCCGCCGGCGCGAACGACCTCAGCTCCACGCTGTTCTTGCGCGCGAGGACGCTGATGGCCGTGATGACCGCGGGCAGATCCCTGGCCTTCGGCAGGCGCTTCTCGGCCTCGGCGGCCTGCTCGTTGAGGGTTTCGATCTCCTTCTGGATCTTCGGCAGGCGCACGGCCTGGCTCTTGGCCTTGTTGATCTTGCCCTCGGTCTCCGTGATCTGCTTCTGCGTGTCCTGGATCTTCTTCGATGTGGGCAGCCAGAAATATTTGATGTAGGCGAAGCCTCCGCCGAAGACGATCAGCGCGCCCAAGCCGATCGCCTGCTGCTGCTGCTTCGTGAGCTGGATGTTCAGCTTCGCCATGGCTCATTACCCCGCAGGGGGCACGTACTTGACCGTCAGATTGAACACGCTCTCCCTGGATGTCACCCCGCCGACGGTGATGGGCCCGGCGAGGACCGGGTCCTTGAAGCGGTCGGAGCCCTCGAATATCTTCAATACCGCGGCCGCGTCCTCGCTGGACACCCCCTTGCAGGCCATGACGAGCGCCAAGCCCTTCTCGTCGCCGGTGGTCGACAAGCTCGTGAGCCAGACCCCGGGAGGCAGGGTCTTCACCAGATCCTCCATGAAGCGTGGGTAGAGGGCCCGGTACCTCATGAGGCCCCCGACCACCTCCAGCCGGGCCTTGACCGTCTTGGCGATCTCCTCGAGCGCGGTGACCTGATCCACGATCTTCTTGAGCCGGTCGAGCTCGACGATGTCCGCGGCCAGCGTCTTCTGCAGAGAAACGCTGCGCCAGTAGTGATGGGCGGAGACCGAAGCGAGTATGACGGCCACGACCGCGGCCCCGGCCGCGCCCTGGATGGCCCGCTGGCGCGAGACCTCCTTGTCGAGGATTTCCTGGGGGACGAGATTGATCTTGATCATAGGCGCATCACACCCAGTCTTTGGGCCTGCGCAGAGCGAGCCCGGCCGCCACGCCGAAACTCGGCAGGATCTCGGCCGGGATCTCCGCGGGCTGGCCGAGGAAGCCCAGCGGATTGAGCTGGCTGACGGGAACCTTGAGCTCCCCGGTCAGGTGCTTGGCCAGGTTCTTCATCCGGGCGGAGCCTCCCGCCAGCACGATGCGCGCGACCGAGCGCTCAGGCCCCTGCGAAAGGTAGAAATCGACCGACCGATGGACCTCGGCGACGAGGTCCTTCATGACGCCCGTGACCGCCTGGGAGACCGCCAGCGCGTCGCGGTTGCCCTCCGCGAGGGCCTTCTCCTTCTCCCCCTGGTCGAGCAGAAGCCCGAAGGATTTCTTCGCCTCCTCGGCTTTCGCGGCGTCGCACTGCAAGGCCTTCATGGCCGCCTTCGTGAAAGTGGCGCCGGCGATGAAGATGTCGCGGACCACGCGCGTGACGCCCGCCTCGATGATCGAGAGGTTGGTCGTCGTGTGGCCGATATTCAAATAGAGCGTCGAACCCCCCCGCTCCTGTCCGGAATCCGTCCGCTCGTGCACCCCCTCGAGGGCGAACGAGTCCACGTCGATGATCGCCGGCCGCAGCCCCACGGCCTCCAGCACCTCCACGCGCGCCTGCACCATGTCCTTCTTGGAGGCGACCAGGACCGTCTCCATCTTCTTCTGGCCTTCCTCCATGACCTCGCTGAGGATGTGGAAGCTGAGCTGGACGTCCTTGATGTCGAACGGGATGAACGGCTCGGCCTCCGAGGCGAGCGTCTCGCGCAGCTCGCTCTTCGTCAGGAGCGGGAACTTGACGTAGCGGACGATGACGGAGTTGCCAGAGATCGCGGTCGCGGCGCGCTTGACCGGGAGAGCCTTCTGGATCAGGAAAGCGCGAAGCTGGTTGATCGACTGCTGCCTGCGCTCGTCCGGAGCCGCGTCCGCCTTCGATTCGATGGGCAGATGCCCCCAGGTCTTCAACCGCATCTGGCCCCCTTCTTCTTTGAGCCAGACGACCTTGATGGCGTAGCTGCCGATGTCGATGCCGAGGATGTCCTGCGGCCCGAGGAACATCGAACCGAGTTTTTCCTTGACCTGCTTGAGGTCAAAGGCCTTCAGCTTGTCTGTGATCCCTGCCATTCCTCTTTAATAACCGCCCGCGTAGGGACAATTCATCCCACGTTCCCCGCGCATCGAGGCCGCATTCTCGCTGTCCGCCGTTATGCAAGAAAAGCGCCGCGCCCTATCTGCTTGGGCGCTCGGCGCTTTTCCCGCGTCAGCATCGAAGAAACGGCTGAACCGTCTAGTATTTTTAACAGGATTATGCGCGTTTGTCAAGGGCTTTTTTATGTTATACCATTTCTTCCGTGCTGAAGGCCGTGCTCTTTGACTACGGCGGCACGCTGGATTCGGACGGAATTCCCTGGCTCGACCGCTTCTATCCGATCTATCAGGGAGCGGGTCTAAGAGCCTCCTGGGAGGACTTCCGGACAGCGTTTTATGACTCGGATGACCGCCTTCCGGAACGTTTCCGGCTGGACGGCTTGGACCTCGAGCGGACGGTCCAGCGCCAGGTCGGCTGCGTGGCGCAGCGCCTGGCTCCGGGCCGAGCCGACCTGCCCCAAGCCGTAGTTCGCCGGTTCGTGGACTCCTCCCGCGAGCAGCTCAGGCGCAACCGCCCTCTGCTGGAGCGCCTGCGCCGCCGCTTCCTCCTCGGAATCGTCTCCAACTTCTACGGGAATCTCGAAGCGATCCTCGAAGCCGAAGGCTGGCTGGAGCTTTTCGGCGTCGTGGCCGACTCCGCGCGGGTCGGCTGCGCGAAGCCCGACAGGGAGATATTCGCCTATGCC
Source organism: Elusimicrobiota bacterium (assembly GCA_016212885.1). Lineage (GTDB taxonomy): Bacteria > Elusimicrobiota > Elusimicrobia > UBA1565 > UBA1565 > UBA9639. The sequence goes on from JACRDO010000174.1 coordinate 27,402, forward strand.
GCACGAAAGCTCGGAACCCCGCTGGAGGAGACCTTGATGGTGGGAGACTCTCTTGAGCGCGATATGCGCGGGGCCGAGGCAGTTGGGATGCCGCACGCGTGGCTCGCAGGCGGCCGCGCGCACGCGCGGCCCTGCTGCCCCGGGACACCTATGCTGCGCACGCTTCTTGACTTGGAGGCCGCGCTCCCGCCATGACCTCCCTGCGCCATGGCGGCATCATCGCGGCCGGCGAAGGCTCCCGGATGGCTTCGCGCTATCCGGGCATGCCCAAGCCCCTGGTGCGTGTGGGCGGGAAGCCTCTCATCGGCTGGGTGGCGCTTGCGCTGCGGGCCGCCGGGATCCGCCGGCTGCTCGTGCTCCTGAACTCGCGCGGAGGCGCGGTGAGGGACTACCTGCGCAGCTCCGCGGGCCGCGTGCCGGGCTTGGAAGTATCGTTTTTAAGGCGGGATACGGACTCCTCCTGGGAGAGCTTCCGGCTCCTCAGCCGGACCCTCGCCCGCAGGTCGAGCCGATTCCTGCTGAGCGCCGCGGACACGGTCGTTTCGCCGGCGGACGCAGCCCGGTTCGCCAAAGAGGCCTTCCGGCCGCTTCGGGGAGCCCCCCCGGCAGCGGCGCTCGGCCTGACGCGCTTCGTCGACGACGAGAAGCCTCTTTGGGCCCAGCTCGGGCCCGGCGGCCTCGTCACGGCATTGGGCCCCGGCGCCCGGCGCGGGGAGGCGGTCACCTGCGGCCTCTATGCCCTGAGCGCGAAGACCGCGGCCAGGATGCCGCCGGAGCGCGCCTACGGGCGCCTGCGGGATTTCTGGACGAGCCTCGTCCGGTCAGGCGAAGCCGTGCGCGGCGTCCTGCTGGCCGACGCCGTGGACGTGGACCGTCCCGAAGACGTGGCTGTCGCGGAAAGGAAACTAGGATGCTCCGCTGCTTAGGCATTTTGCGCGAAGTGCAGAACTCCCCCAGCCGGGAGACGGACGACGCGATGATACTCGACGCGGTCCTCGAACAGCTCCGCAACCTCGGCGTGCGGACCGAGCGAATCACGCCGGAAGAGGCGGACCGCGGCGATCTCTCCGGCTTCGACCTGGTGCTGGCGATGTGCGAGACCTGTCCCCGGATCAAGCGGCTCTCGGCCCTGGCCGAGCGCTCCCGGGCGATCTGGGCCAATGCGCCGCAATCCGTGCTCAATTGCTATCGGCTGAATATGATCGAGGCCCTGGCCGGAAGGGACGGCATCCGCTTCCCGCGCTCGGAGCTGCGCCGGGTCCAAGACGGGGCCGGCCGCGCGCCTTTCGAGGCCGGCGGCTATTGGGTCAAGCGGGGCGACGTCCACAACACCTGCGACCATGACGTCGTCTTCCTGAGCTCCTGGTCTAAGGCCGCCCGGGTCATCAAGGACTTCGACGAGCGCGAGATCGGGCATTATGTGGTCCAGCCGCATATCGACGGGGACATCATCAAGTTCTACGGCGTGGGCCCGGGCCGCTGGTTCACCTGGTTCCACCATGACCCGACGCGCGCTCGCCGCACCCCCTTCCTCGTCGGCGAGCTCGCCCGGACGGCCGCCTGCGGCGCCGGCGCGCTCGGCCTCGAGATCTTCGGAGGGGACGCGATCGTGTCGCCGGACGGGGCCCTCACGCTCCTGGACATGAACTCCTGGCCGAGCTTCGCGCGCGTCCGGCGCGAGGCCGCCCTCCAGATCGCCTGGCACCTTCAGACGCGGTGGGCCGCGAGACGGCCCGCCGCACGGAGAAAAAGATGAAAACAGCCGCCGAAATCCCGGCCGCCTGGCGCTCAGGCCCGATCTCGCGCAAGCTCTTCCTGGAGGAGCAGGCCACCATGACGCCCGGCCTCCAGCAGATCGCCGTCTTCTCCGAGCTCGTCATGGAGCGCGGCGAGCGCGCCACGCTCTATGACGCAGACGGCCGCTCCTATCTCGACTTCGTGGCGGGCGTCTGCGTGGCCTCCATCGGGCACGGCCACCCGGAGTACGCCCGGGCCCTCTCGGAGCAGGCGGCCAGGCTCTGCGTCGGCAGCTTCACGACGAAGAACCGCGTCGAGTTCCTCAGGCGCCTCGTGAAGCTCACCCCCAAGGGCTTAGACCGCGTCCAGCTCTACTCCAGCGGCGCCGAGGCGGTGGAGGCCGCGATCCGGCTCGCCAAGAGCCACACCAAGAACTTCGAGGTCATTTCCTTCTGGGGCGGCTTCCACGGCAAGACGGGCGGGGTGCTGGGCCTGCTCGGCAGCGACTTCAAGCACCAGCTCGGGCCCATCCACCCGGGCCTCTACCTGACGCCCTATCCCAACCCCTACCGCAACCCCTTCGGGATCTCGGACCCGGCCGAGCTCAGCGCGCGCTGCCTCCAGTTCCTGCGCGAGAAGATCAAGGTGGAGACCTCCGGCAGTCTCGCCGCGATCATCCTCGAGCCCATCCAGGGCACGGCCGGCAACGTCATCCCGCCGCCGGGGTTCTTGAAGGGCGCGCTGGACATCGCGCACGAGCATGGGGCGATCCTCATCTCCGACGAGATGATCACCGCCTTCGGACGGACGGGCTATTGGTTCGGGGTCCAGCACGATGGCGTGATCCCCGACATCATGACCATCGGCAAGGGAGTGGCCGGGGGCTTTCCGGTCAGCGGCATCGTCACGACGTCCGAGATCGCCAAAGCCAAGCCTTTCGCCAATCCGAGCGGCTCTTCCTCCAGCTACGGCGGCAACCCCCTCGCGGCCGCGGCCTGCAACGCGGCCCTGCGCATCGTGGAGAGCGAGAACCTCCTCGAGAACTCCAAGCGGGTCGGCTCCGCGATGCTGGAGCGCCTCCGGAAAATCCAGGAGCGCTTCCGCTTCATCGGCGACGTGCGCGGCCGCGGCCTCATGATCGGGGTGGAATTCGTCGAGGACCGCGCGAGCAGGAAGCCTCTGCGCAAGGAAGCCTGCAGGGCCATATTCGACGAAGCGCTCAAGCGGGGCCTGCTCACCATGTCCTACTCGCCGGCCCTGCGCATCAATCCGCCGCTGAACATCACCCAGGCCGAAGCCCTGCGCGGACTCGACATCCTCGCGGAAGCGCTGGAAGCCGTTTCCCGGAGGTTCGGGCTCTGAGCAAAGCTCTGCAGGGCGCCATCATCGGCTTCGGGGTTGTCGCGCAGGACGCGCATGCGCCGGCCTTCGCCCGCGCGGAGGGCTTCGAGATCGCCGCGGTCGCGGACTCTAGCTCCAAGCGCCTGGCGGCCGCGCGCAAGATTTTCCCCAACGCCCGGATCTATCCCTCCGCCCGGAAGCTCTACGCCGCCGAAAAGCTCGATTTCGTTGACATCGCAACGCCGCCCCACCTGCACGCCGAGCTGTGCCTGGAGGCGCTTCGCAGACGCCTGCACGTGCTCTGCGAAAAGCCCCTCGTCTTCACGCGGGGAGAATTCGAGGCTCTCCGGGCGCAAGCCCAGCGGCAGAAGCGGGCCCTGTTCCCGGTCCACAACTGGAAGTACGCCCCGGCCCTTTCCAAGCTGCACGCGCTCCTGCGCGCCGGCTCAATCGGCGAGCTCCGCCACATCGAACTGCACGTGCTGAGGTCGAAGCCCGCGGCCGCCTCCGGCCTCGGGAGCGGCTCCAATTGGCGCTTGGACCGGAGCCGGGCCGGAGGCGGCATCCTGGTGGACCACGGCTGGCACAACATCTACCTGCTCATGTGGCTCTCGGGCGCCGCTCCCGTTGACATGCAGGCGGTCCTTCAGACCGCCTCCAACGGCCTGTGCGACGAGGAAGCGGCCTGCCTGCTGCGCTTCCCACGCGCCAGCGCCTTGATGTATCTGAGCTGGCGCTCCCCACGGCGCGCCCAATGGGGAGTGGCCTACGGGCGCTGCGGCTCCATCGAGCTCTTAGACGACCGGCTCATCCTCTCCCGCAACAGCGGCGCCCAGACCTTCCGGTTCCCGCAGAAGCTCTCCGCGGGGTCCGCCCACCCCGAGTGGTTCGCGGCGATGCTGCCGGACTTCCGGGCCGCCATCGCCCGTCCGGCCTCCGGCCTGGAGTTCCTGGAGGAGGCCGGGGCCTGCGCCGCGCTCATCGAGCGGGCCTACCGCGCCGCGGAAGCTCCCCGCGCGAAATGCGCGCAATGGGCAACGTGAGCATGGACGGCGTCCTGCTGGTCAACCATCCCGCCTACATGATGGAGCGCCTCGCCGGCCTCACGCTCATCGAGCGCCAGGTATTCACCCTGGCGCGCGCGGGCCTCAGGCGGGTCTGGATCGCGGCCCACAAGCCCTCAGGCGCCCGCTTCAAGGCTCTGCGCTGGCCGCAGGACATCGAGGTTGTCTGGACATCCGAGACGAGATCTTTCCCCGCGGCGCCGCATGTCTCCATATCCGCCGATTACCTCATCCGGCCCGCGGCGCTGCGCGAGGTCCTCGCCACCCGGCACGAGCAGCCGACGGCCTACCACGACTCCGCCGGGCGCGGCGTGATCCAGATTATGCTCTCCCGCGGCGAGGAGGCGCCTTCCTTCGAGAAGCGCGCCCTGCCCGATGGCTCCTGCCTCTTGATCCAGACGCCCTTGGAGAGCGGGCCCGCCCTGCCGTGGGTCCTGCGCGAGGCCGTAAAATCCCACGACAGCTTCATGGCGCGCCACTTCGACCGGCGCATCTCCCTGGCCATCACCCGCCGCCTGCTCGACACCCGCCTCACCCCCAACCAGATGACGGCGCTCAGCACGCTTGTCGGCGTGGCCGGGGCCCTCCTGACCCTGGGGGGGCCCGCGGCCATGACCGCGGGCGTCCTGCTCGTCTGGGCCCACACGGTCCTCGACGGCTGCGACGGCGAGATGGCGCGGCTGCGCTTCGAGTCGAGCCGCATCGGCGGCATCCTCGATTTTTGGGGCGACAACGTGGTCCACGCGGCCCTGTTCCTGTGCCTCGGCATCGGCGCCTGGCGCCAGGGCCGCTCGGCCGTCTATCCCCTGCTGGGCCTGCTGGCGGCGACCGGCGCGGCCTTAGCGGCCCTGTCGGTCTACCGCCATTCGCAGATGCGCCGCACGCGCCACGGCCCGCTCTTCAACGGCTTGGGGGGCCTGGCGTCCGAGAAGTCCTCCCGGGCCGTCCGCAACCTGGCCCTCATCGAGGACGCGCTCTCGCGCAGGGACTTCGTCTACCTGCTGGTGGCCCTGGTCCTGATCGGCCATCCGGAGATATTCCTGTGGGCCGCGGGGATCGGCATGCCATTGTTTTTATCCGCGCTGCTGTACCTTCGGAACCTGGAGAATAGGAGTCTTCCCCAATGAACGCAGCCCGAACGATCGCACCCTGCCGCGGCCGGCTGGGCGTTCTCCTGCCGGGCATGGGGGCCGTGACAAGCACCTTCATCGCCGGCGTGGAGCTCCACAAGAAGCGCTTGGGCTCGCTCATCGGCTCCTTGACGCAGCTGCAGACCATCCGCCTCGGCAAGCGCTACGAGCGCCGCCGGCCCCTGATCCGGGACTTCGTCCCGCTCGCGAAGGTCTCGGACCTCGTCTTCGGAGGCTGGGACATCTTCCCGGATTCCATCTACCAGACGGCGCTCAAAGCCGCGGTCCTGCCCGAGGAGCGCCTGCGCCCGGTGAGGCGCGAGCTCGAAGGCATCGTCCCGATGCCGGCTGTCTTCGACCGCGCCTTCGTGCGCAACCTCGACGGGCCCAACGTCAAGAAGGCCAAGACGAAATGGGACCTCGCCCAGAAGCTCGTTGGCGACATCGAAGCCTTCAAGGACCGCGGCAGCCTCGACCGCGCCGTCATGATCTGGTGCGGCTCGACCGAGATCCTGCCCAAGCGCTCCAATGTCCACGAGAGCCTCGCCGAGTTCGAGAAAGGCCTCAAGAGGAACTCGCCCGACATCCCGCCGTCCATGATCTACGCCTACGCGGCCCTGCGCCTCGGGCTGCCCTACGCCAACGGGGCCCCGAACCTCTCCGCCGACGTGCCGGCGCTCGTCGAGCTCGCCCAGCGGACCGGCTCCCCCATCGCCGGCAAGGACTTCAAGACCGGGCAGACCTTCATGAAGACCGTCGTCGCTCCCGCCCTGCAGGCCCGCATGCTCGGCCTGATCGGGTGGTACTCCACGAACATCCTGGGCAACCGCGACGGCGAGGTCTTAGACGATCCCGGCTCTTTCAAGACGAAGGAGAAGAGCAAGATGTCGGTGCTGGACTCGATCCTCGAGCCGGAGATCTACCCGGCCCTTTACGGGAAATACTCCCACAAGGTCCGCATCGACTACTACCCGCCCCGGGGCGACAACAAGGAGGGCTGGGACAACATCGACATCGCCGGCTGGCTCGGCATGCCGATGCAGATCAAGATCAACTTCCTCTGCCGCGATTCGATCCTGGCCGCCCCCATGGTCCTGGACCTCGCCTTGTTCCTGGATTTCGCCAAGCGCGCGGGCCTCAAGGGCATCCAGGAGTGGCTCTCCTTCTACTTCAAGTCCCCGATGTGCCGCGAGGACCTGACCCCGGAGCACAACCTGTTCCTCCAGCACCTGAAGCTCAAGAACACCCTGCGCATCCTCCTGGGCGCGGAGGTCTTAGACCACTCCGGGCTGGACTACTACGACCCCCTCCGCGGCGCCCCCTCCCCGGCGCCGCCGCCCAAGCCATCGAAGGCCGCGAGAGCCCTCGCTTCCTCAAAAGCCTGAGATGGCCATCGTCCGGGGCGAGAAGCCCGAGGAAGAGCAAGCGGTCGGAGACCTGCTCCGGCGCGTATACGGCCGCGACGACGAGGCCCTGCTGGTCGCTTCGCTGAGGAAGTCGCCGGAATTCCTGCCCCAGATGTCCGTCGTGGCCGAAGACAACGATACGCTGGCCGGCTACGCCCTATTCTTGAAGGTCGCCATCGTGGCGGGAGAAGCCAAGCACCCCGCGCTCGCCCTGGTCCTTATGGCCATTACGCCGGAATTCAAGAGCGCCGGCGTGGCGGAGCGGCTGATCCGGACCAGCGTGGAGCGCTGCCGGGGCCTGGGCCTCAAATTCATCTTCGTCGTCGGGAAGCCCCGGCAGTTCGCGAAATTCGGGTTCGAGGAAGCCTCCGGCCTGGGGCTGGAGCCGGAGTTTCCACTGGCAAGCGGCTCCCTCCAGGTCCTGGACATGAGGCAGGGCCAGAAAGCCATGGTCAAAGCCAAGGTGCGCTACCCGGAGAGCGTGAGGCCGCAGTAAGGGGAGTCTTTACAGGGGCGGACTCCTGCGGGATGATATATGTTACCGAACCCAAACACGCTTTATCCAGCCTGCCTTGTTGCCTACGCGTGCTTCAACCGCAAGCCTTTAGGCCTGTAATCGATGCGGAGCTCCATGCCCAAAGCGCGCCCGATCTTCTGCAGGATGGCGACAGTCGTATTCTGTTCTCCGGCTTCGATCCTGGATATGGCTTGCTGACTTGAATGGATCATCCGGGCGAGTTCCGCCTGGGTCAGCTTGGCCGCGATCCTGGCCTTCATGACTGCCTGGGCCGCCATCCATTCGGCCCGGGCCTCATGATAATGTCCTCTGATCTCGGAATCCCGAAGCTCTTCTCTGAGGAATTCCTTCAAGCGGATGCCTTTCACTTTCGCCCTCATCGATTTCCCCTCTGATTTCCCCATTCAAGCCTCGCCTTCTTGGCTTCAATTATCTCCGCTTCAGGAACCCTGTCCGATTTCTTGAGGAAAGCGTTTGTCGCCACAATGAACTCATGATCGAAGAAGAACAGGATCCGATGCTGCTGCCTATCCACAATGACCCGCAGCTCATAGATCCCATCGCCAAGATGGCCTACGGTCGGCCGACCCAGCTTAACTCCCTGCTCATCGAGCACTTCGAGCAGCCAGCCGGCATGGCCCCGGACTTTCTTGCTCTGGCCTCGAAGATAGTCACGGACCGGGCAATCCCCCCTGCGGCCCTCAAAGAAGACAAGCCCATGCTCTTCGAAGATAGGATACATCATATACGATGTTCTGTCAAGAACTCCGGATGGGTCGCCATACTATGTAATACGAGTATGGCCCGATTTAGTTCCCTTCCCCTATTATTGGCCTGCGGATCGGATTTCCGCATCACTGCCGCGGAAATTGTCATTCGACGAGGCGGCGGCTGGGCAACAACCATTTTTTGCTAACATATCGCAATTGCGACGGGAAAAATCGCGGGGAAGTTATGGGGACGGCGGAAAAAGTTCTGAAAATCATCAAAGCCGAGCATCTGGGCGATCACGTGTTGAAACTTTTATTCTCAGATGGAACGGAGCGCGAAATCGATTTCAAACCGTTCCTTGAACGCTCGCGTCATCCGGAAATCAGGAAATTTCTAAGCCTGCGACGCTTCAAGCGAATCTCCCTTCAAAACGGCGAGCTTATGTGGGGAGACTTCGACTTGATTTTTCCTATTATCGACCTCTATTATAACCTACATTTCGGGGCTTTTAGTCACTAGGTCGGTGTCGTAACTCTATTTCTCGACGAGGAATCCAATAGGTCTTAGCTGTTGACAATCCTGTGCATAGTGTGATATTATACTATATCGGAGGTACCT
>JACRDO010000173.1 GCA_016212885.1 Elusimicrobiota bacterium
CGGCAGCCCCGCCCGCAATCAGCTGGAAGGAGGACTACCATGTCCAAGAGCAAGAAGAAGGTCGGAAAGAAGCCGGCGGCGGTCGCACCGGCAGCAACGGAGCCCAAGGCCCCTGCGGGCCCCACACCGAAGCCCATGCTGCGCGCGATCCGCGTGACCCAGGAGGTGCTCGACGCGGCCAAGGCCTACAAGAAGGCCACGGGCAAGTCGTTCTACGCCCTGGGCCTCGAGGCCATCACCGAGGTCCTCAAGCACGAGGGCTACCTCAAGACCGCCGAGTCCAAGGCGTAGGCCATGCCGCAGCGGCGCGACGTGGTCATTACGGAGTTCGTCGTGGAGGTCCGACCGGGCGGTATAGAGTGGAACGGCCTGGATGCCTTCCTGGGCTGGCTGCTCCGGAAAAGGCCGGAGGGCGGGTTCCTGCCCCATGCCCGGACCATCAACCGTCTGGCGCGGTTGCGGCGATCCGTACCCGCGAAGTAGTACCCCTGGCTCCCGCGACGGCATGCGGGGGCCGGGTTCTTCCCATCGGGCGGATTCGGGGCATGGGATTTGCCGGGGCGAATCCAGGGCCGAACGTCGCAACGTGGTACGAATTGGGGTGGAATTGGGTCTCCAATGGGTCTTGCTTCCTTCGGGAACTCGCTGTAGCTTCAGTGCTGACGACGGAGGGAGGTGGCGATGGTCAAGAGAATCAGGAAGGGCGATAGGGTGCGCGACGCGAAGTGGGGCGGCAAGTTCATCGGCACGGTGGTCAGGACTGCGACGCGCAGGGGCGAGCGCCGGGTGTTCGTGCAGTGGGACGGCATCGCGGTCGAGGACGAACTGCGCGAGGCTGAGGTCCATGCCCTTGGGACACGGGTCGCGGGCAAGATCCCGACCGTGGTCAAGGCGGTCGAGATCGGGAGGCGGTCGTGAGCATCTACCAGGACATCATCATCAAGGCCACGGGCGTGAGCGTGAAGGAAGCCGGGTACGTGGAGGAGATTATGCGCGAAGACATCTTCCACTCGACCCTGGACTGGCAGTCGCGGGCGCAGTTCGTCCGGGCCGCGCGGGAGGCGGTCGGGCTGCTGAAGGCCTACCGCGCCGACCCCGAGCTGGCGCGACACTTCCCCGCGTAAGGGAGGCGGCAATGATAATCAGGCTGAGGGCGAAGATGGACAGGCAGGACGTCCCAGTGGATGGCTGGGCTGACGCCTCGGCCGTCTTCCGGGCGTGGATCGAGAAGAACGGTCACGGCGCGTCGAACCTCACAAGGGGAGCCGGAGACATCATCGACATGGGCAAGAGAGTCGCCCACGTCTCGTACAACGGGCGGGTGTGGGCCATAAACGGGAAGGAGATCATCCCATGAGGATCGACAAGCTATGGATCGTGACACGGCCGAAGACGATGAGCGAGTCGGGGGATGTATGCTTCGAGACGGACATCAAGGGTCTGGCTCTCCAGCTCAAGGGAGGGCTCGAACCCGAGGATATCCATGCGGTCTACACGGACCACGCGGAGGTGGAGTGGGAGGCAGGGCGCATACTGGCCGCCTTCGAAAAGTACGACGCGGCGCTCAAGGAGGGACTCAAATGAGTGAACGGCAGAATACGTTGCTGGAAATCGCGGAGGAATTGGCTGCGTTCCTTGAGGAGGCGCACCAGCCGGAGCTGGATGCCCGCCACCACGGGGACGCGAGGCGTTCCGGGCCCGCGCCGCAGGCCTGCAGCTACTGCGCGGCCATCAAGAGGGCCCGGCTGGCCATCAGCCGGGAGCGCCGGGCGGCGACCCGGTCCAGCCGGGGGCGGTCATGAGCATGCGCGAGTGCCCGTGCGGGGACTCCAACCTCGTCGCCGACAGGGTCAGGCTGGTGTTGTTCGGCCTACCCTTCACGCTGACCGAGGACGGCCCGGAGTACGACGACCGCGAGGCGAAGTATTCGGAGGGATGGGACTACAACCAGGACAGCCGGTGTCGTTGCGCCTCCTGTGGCGTGATCTACGAGATCGCGATTGATGACAAGGGCGACCCGTATCTGGAGCCGGTGGCGAAGGAGGAGGCGAAGCCGTAACCGAAGGACTTGGAGGGAGCATGATCTGCGAGCGCTGCGGGACGGACGTGACGGCGGGGCGGCTCGTGGTCAGGCGCACGTTCGCGGGCTTCGCCTGCTACGGCTGCGCCGAAGAGGTCAGAAGGATCGAATGGGAGGCAAGGCAAATGGCGAAAAAGAATGGGAACAAGAAGGGCGGAAAGGTCGCGTGCAAGGTCGCGGCGGGGGCGTCCAAGGCCCAGGGGGCCAAGGAGAACGGCCGGAAGGAGGGCTCGCTGGCCGCCATCATCGACCCCATGCTCTTGGCGGGCGGGTCCACGACCCAAGAGATCGCGGCCGAACTGGCCAAGAAGGCGGGCGAAGCTGCCAAGGGCAAGGACCTGGCGGCCAACGTGAGGGCGAGGATGGGTGTGCCGTGGGAAGCTCAGTCGTTCCTTGTTGGCTGAAATGTGCCAACCTCAGCAACCCTGAAAATGCTGAGTAGCGTGAGGTCGTCTCGCAGGGGGAAACCTTGGCGGGATATGCGACCTGACAAACTGCTCGTAAGTGCAGGACGCGAACCGGTGGGCCGTACCGAAAGGGAATCCGGACGGAGCCTCGTAAGCCAATACTGGGAAAGGCGACCTGTTCCATTCGCAGGGAAGCCAGCAACATCGTCCCGCGCAATTCAGGGAGGGGGCGATGTTTTCCTCGGGGTCAACGGAGCGGCACGTCGGGACAGGATGACTGGGAACCACGGGAGGCCCTCCTCGGCTTCCCCGAAGCATTGGGGTGACAAGGGCCGTCCTATAAGGCTATGCCGAAAGGGACGGACTGCCGAGAGGGCGTCGGACAAGGCCATAGTAGCGTTGATGGCCAGGCAGCAAAAACTGGCCGGAGCGAAGGGCCTTGGCTTTGGTGGATGCCTCCGCATGAAGGGACGGACGGGAGATTGCCGATGAGGCTATCAACTCCGAGCAGTGTCCAGGAACTTCAGAGGAAGCTCTACCGCAAGAGTAAGGCGGAGCCGAGCGTGCGCTTCTACACGCTGTGGGACAAGGTGTGCCGGAGGGACGTGCTGGCGGAGGCATGGCAGAAGGTCAAGGCCAACAAGGGAGCTAGCGGCGTGGACGGACAGACGTTCCGGGAGATCGAAACATCCGGAATCGAATCCTTCCTCGCCGGCATTCAGGCTGACCTCAAGGCCAAGACTTACAAGCCGATGCCCGTGCGAAGGGTCTGGATACCGAAGGCAAGCGGCGGGCAGCGACCGTTGGGAATACCAGCGGTGCGCGACCGCGTGGTCCAGATGGCGGTGAAGATCGTACTGGAGCCCATCTTGGAGGCTTCTTTCCAAGACTGCTCCTACGGCTTCAGACCCAAGCGCAGTGCCCATGACGCGGTACGCGAAGTGAGAAAGTACCTGAACTGGGGGCTGAGCCAGGTCGTGGACGCCGACATCCGCGACTTCTTCAACAGCATTCCGCACACGCAGCTTCTGCGCGTGGTTGCCCAACGGGTGGCCGACGGCCAAATCCTGCGGGTAATCAAGCTGTGGTTGCGATGTGGGGTGATGGAAGAAGGACGGGTGCGGTTTGAGACGACCGGGACGCCACAGGGCGGGGTCATCAGCCCGCTCTTGGCCAACGCATACTTGAATGAGCTGGACAAGCGATGGATAACATCGGGAATGACGGCCCGGCAAGGGCAAAATGCCCAGATCGTAAGGTACGCGGATGACTTGGTGGTGTTGACGGATAAAAACCCGGGCGTAGCCTTGGGAGCGCTTCGAAGGCTCCTGGGCGACCTCGGGTTGGAGTTGCATCCGGACAAGACCAAGCTGGTCAACGCGGACCAGGGCAGCTTCGACTTCCTCGGGTTCAACTTCCGCAAGGTAGCGAACCGGAAGAAGCTCAAGCGCGTCGCCTTGATGATGCCGTCGAAGAAGGCTCAGATGAGTCTGCGAGCCAAGGTCAGGGGACTGACACGACGCGAACGCAACAAGAAGGTGGAAGAGGTTGTCCAGGAAATAAACCCCGTCATCCGGGGCTGGGTCAACTACTTCCGCATAGGGAACTCGTCGGACGCGTTCCACAAGGCACGAGAACACATCGTGAAACGGCTGATGCGCTATGTGCGTCGCGGAAAGCTTAGGAGGGGGTTCGGTTGGAAGGAGCTACCCAGCGAGGTCCTCTACGGCCGCTGGAAGCTCTATTACGACTACCGGGTCCAATACTAGCATGAGCGAACACGGGCAACGTCGAAGGGCTTGCGGTGAACCACCATCGGAAAGCCGTGTATGGGAAAACCGTATGCACGGTTTGATGAGGGGGCGCTGGAAACGTGCCGGGCGACCGGCGGCGCGCCAGCGCCCTACTCTAC
>JACRDO010000009.1 GCA_016212885.1 Elusimicrobiota bacterium
CAACTCCGGCGGGAATGACCGCCTCTTCTTTGGCATTTCCAGCTCCTTTACCGTAGACATTCTATCATGCCTCCTTCCAGGAGCCGGCCGAAGCCCGTCACAAAAACTAGATCAATCTATCCAGAACAAGGGCGCAGTCCATGTCTTCTGCGGTAGCGGTTTCAGTTATAGCTTCTCCAGTCGTGCGAGCATCTCCGATGGGCAGACCAGCGATGAGACCCTTGCGCTCCGTGTCGAACTGGGAGAGTTCGGCTTGAAGAACCTCTTTGAGTTTGAGGCATAGACTCCCAAGCCGGTCAAGGAGGTCAAGATTGAAGGGAACAAATTCGATGTCCGTCTTTTCTTTCACATAAAGGACGGCTCCTTTGCGGTCGAACACTCGAATCTGACGCAGGACATCCGGAGGGGCCTCTCGGTCACGCCAGGGGATTGCTTGTTCAACATCCTTACCGTCCTGGTTTACCAAAACCTGGAAGGTCGCGCTGGCGGGTGGTTTGGTGTCAAATCCAGGGACAAATACGTCTGCAAGAATATCCTCAACACTTCTGGCCGCCGATGCCGCCTTAAAAATGCGGGAATAACCAGACTTGCCGCTGCCGTTGTCCCCGTAAACCAGCGTTATCCCAGCGGGCGCAAAGGCCAGGGTTTCTCCAGGCTTCAACTGATTCACGTTCGCAATCTCTCCGAGAGCCTTGAGTCTTATCTGTCCCTGGCCGCCAGCCGCACTCGTCAGATGCGCTTCGGTGAGCGGAGACAGCGGGGGATTCCGCTCGGCGGGCAATGTTTTGCAATCAACCTTCATTGCATCGAGAAGCTCCGCAAGGTCCTGGGGCGATAGGGTGCCCTTGACTGCCAGTCGGCGGAGCGCATCCTGCTGCCAGAGCGGGCGTTTCTTTGCGAACGCAACGATATCGGCAGCGGCATTTTTTGCAGGGTCAATTTGTTCAGCGGGCATTGTGGCCTCGGGATTCCATTACTGACATTATACTACGCGGAGTCCACGGCAATTCTGGCAGTTGAAAACCAAGAAACCTGGTGGAATCGGGACGAAATGCTCACATATTCCTACCACTCAATTTTTGACATAATCGAAGTGTTATGAAGACCTATCGATGCCCCACCTGTGGCAAGGCTCTCACCCAAAGAGAATATGAGAAGGCCCTCAAGATTCAGGGGGCGCGAGAAGCCCATTTTCACCGACGAGAAGACGAGCTAAGGCAGAAATCCCAAGCGCGAGAACAGCGGCTCAAGGACCGCGAAAAGCGGCTGCTGCGGCGGATGCGGGATGAGGCCACCCGGATTCGGCAGAAGGAGAGGACGCGAGCAGAACGCTCCAATGCCGACCTAAAACGGTCACTCCAGCGTGCCAATGACCGCATACGCTTGTTGGAGAAGGGAGCCACCCCGCAGACGGAAGGACTTGAATTTGAGGAGAAATTGGTCGCCCGCCTGCGGAAAGAGTTCCCCACCGATGATATCCAGCACAAGGGCAAGGGTGGCGATGTCTTGCACATGGTCCGATTCGGGAAGGAGATGGCAGGGGTCATCATCTATGAGTGCAAGAGGACTCCTGCTTTACAGGGGGCACATATTGCCCAGGCCCTGCGGGCCAAGCAATCCCGAGAAGCCGACTTCGCAGTTCTAGTCACAACCGCCAAGAAACGAGGATTCAGCGGATTCTCCCAGATGCAGGGGGTCTGGGTCGTCTCGCCTCTGGCGGCAATCCCGCTGGCGTCATTGCTCCGCGAGCATCTGATTGAAATGCTCCGAGCCAAAATCGGGAAAGAGAAACGAGCGGCCATCGCCCAGCAACTGATGCGCTACATCGACAGTCCGCAATTCAAGAATCCAGTCGCAGAAATCGCCCAACGCGCAGAGAAGCTCCAAGAAATGGTTCGACGCGAAGCCAAGGACCATTTCCGCGTCTGGGGCGAACGCTGGGAGAATTATCAGACTATCCACTGGAACACCGCCCAGGTTCAGAAGAATCTGCAAATGGTGCTGCATGGGGATACTCCCAAGGCGATATGCCTCCACAAGCCCCAGCCACTCCAACTACCTGCGCCGAAGCAACGATAGATGACTGTGCTCCCTGACGAACATCCACCGCAACACCCAGCAGCCAGCGGCAAGCCCTCGAAACGCATGAAGCGCGTTGAAATCTCAATGGGGCCTTTCACCTTCATAACATTTCAACTACGAGAAGGGGCAGGAATAAAATTATCATCGACAACGCACCCTCTATCGAAACACTTGACTATATTGACGGACGCGATGGGTGCCATGGGGCTCCACGAAACTCGTGAGAAATTTCCATTGGGGCACCCCAAGCGAAATAAGCATGTTTGGACATTGGACTTGGCCCAGGCAGAAAAACACTTCACCACGTCCACGGAGATGCAGACCTTCTTCCTGGAAGCATTGCCAAAGATGCTGAATCCCGATTTGAGTGGCCTCAGATTCCTGGCCCTGCCCATGTACCCCAGCGACCTTTCCGGCCTCCTGACCGTGAAAGGGCGGAAAGGGACTGTGCACCCACACCATCTGGAAACGCTGCGCGTCCTCGATGCCGACGACCTGCCAACGTGCAAGCACCGGATTTTCTTTGTCTTACGGAAGGCGCGAACATGGTGGCATAGTGACGGCTTTTTGCTCAAGCCTCCGAACAACGAATTTCGACTTCTCATCGACACCGCAACCCTTAAAACAGTATTTCAGTGCATGCTAGGAAACTCAGCCCCGCCGAAATCCTTGGAGCATTTCCCCCTCCATTTCAAGCTGCGTGACCGAGATTTGCAGGCTCTCCAGAGCCCCACCACGTCACAACAACTCCCTGCGGAATCGCAGACCTTTGTGCGAGAGATGCTGGCTCTCTACGGCGTCTCCGCGCACATGATGTTTGGCCAGACGGGATTGCTCAACCGTTTGCTGGATGCAAAGATGGAGCCAGCTTCTTCGACACGCATCCCTGCGGCCAAATAGCGGCCAAACTTTCCCTCAACAGAGGGAAAAGCAGGGTAACGATGGGAAAGGTCGGGATGGGGCTTTACAAGCATCGCTCGTCGAGGAATCGGATTACCGACGAGGATTCGCTACACGCAAGGAAGGGCTGGCCGAGGTTTTAAGTCCGTTGCGTCTGCCAGTTCCGCCACCTGCCCTTGGCCTGAAGATTTAAGCATTTTTGAGTATTACGCTTTTTGTCCATTCCCTAATAGCGGAACCGCTCGCGTGAAGAATCCGTAACAGTTTCCGGTGATAATTCATAATCGCGAGCGTCCCGGATGACATTGCGACCGTGAGCGTAGCCAAGACGACGCAAAGAGAGGGCCGGCGGCCCAGGGCCGCCGCGCTGCTGCTCGCCCTGTCCCTGCTCCTGCGGCCCGGCGCGCGCCTGGAGGCCGCGCCCGTCTGGACCGTGGCCGGAGCCGGGAACATGGCCACGGCGCGTCGCAGCCACACGGCCACCCTCCTGCCCAACGGCAAGGTGCTGGTGGCGGGCGGCCAGGGCGCGGGAGCGCTCGCCACGGCCGAGCTCTACGACCCCCTGGCCGGGACCTGGTCCGCGGCCGGCAACCTGGGCACGGCGCGGCGCAACCACACGGCCACCCTCCTGCCCGACGGCAAGGTGCTGGTGGCCGGCGGCGACAACGGCGCGGCGCTGGCCAGCGCCGAGCTCTACGACCCGGCCGCCAAGACCTGGTCGTACACGGGCGCCCTGGCCGCGGCGCGCTCCAACCACACCGCCACCCTCCTGCCCGACGGCAAGGTGCTGGTGGCGGGCGGAGACTACGGCGGGGCGCTCTTCAGCGCCGAGCTCTACGACCCGGCCACCGGACTTTGGACCCCCGCCGGGATCATGCTCGGGGCGCGCCGGGCGCACAGCGCGGTCCTGCTGCAAGACGGACGGGTGCTGGTGGCGGGCGGGGACAACGCCGGGGCGCTGGCCGCCGCCGAGCTCTACGACCCGGCCGCCGGGACCTGGGCCCCCACCGGAGCCCTGGGCTGGGCGCGCGAGCTCTACACCGCGACCCTGCTGCCCGACGGCCGGGTGCTCGCGGCCGGCGGGGACAACGGCGGGGCGATCTCCGCCGCCGAGCTCTACGATCCGGCCGCCGGGACCTGGGCCCCCACCGGAGCCCTGGGCGGGGCGCGCCGGCCGCACAACGCGGCCCTCCTGCCGGACGGCCGGGTGCTCGCGGCCGGCGGGGACAACGGCGGGACGCTCTCCAGCTCCGAGCTCTACGACCCCGTGGCCGGCGTCTGGTCCGCGACCCCGGGCCTGGGCGCGGCGCGCCTCGACTACGCCGCCGTGCTCCTGCCCGGCGGCAAGGTGCTGGCCGTGGGCGGCGCCGACGGGGCCGCGCTCTCGAGCGCGGAGCTCTTCGTCCCCTCGGCGGGGGCCTGGGCCGCGACCGGCGGCCTGGCCACGGCCCGCCAGCTGCATTCGGCGACCCTGCTCCCCGGCGGCAAGGTGCTGGTGGCGGGCGGCTGGAGCGCCGGCCCCTTCGCCAGCTCCGAGCTCTACGACCCGGCCGCCGGAACCTGGGCGGGGACCGGCGCCCTGGGGACCGCGCGCCAGGCGCATTCGGCCACGCTCCTGGCCGACGGCAAGGTGCTGGTGGCGGGCGGCTGGAACGGCAGCGCGCTGACCAGCGCGGAGCTCTACGACCCGGCCGCC
>JACRDO010000008.1 GCA_016212885.1 Elusimicrobiota bacterium
GGCGGCGTCGGGCGGGTCCATGCCGCTGGGCGGATTCGGCGGCGGGTTCGGGCTCAAGTTCGGCAATTACCGTGCGGACTACACCTTCACGCCCTTCGGCGAGCTGGGCAACGCGCAGAGGATCTCGCTTGGCTGCCGTTTTTAGTCTGAAGCTTAGTGCTGATCTCGACGAATCTGGGACAGCAAGGAAGCAGGGTCAATCACGTGGTTTCTGAGTCTGCACCAGAGCGGATCGTCTTCGAGCCGCTCTAGGGTCCGGCGGCTGAATTCCTCCCATCCAAACGCTCGAATCTCCTCGTCCGCTTCATTGCGCTTCGCGCGCATCCATCCGACTGCATCGAAAGGACTCTTCGAATCATTCATATTCCAGGACCTCCTTGGCGCCAGGCTGTCCGCAGCGAATTCCGGGTCCTCGCATCCTCCGATCACGGAAGCATCCACATAGATCAGCAACCGTTTCATCGTTTCCCCTTCCCGGATCGGACCCGAGCCCGACCAAATCGGCCGCCCCAAGCCCTCTATATAAATCATAACAATAAGACCTGCGCGCCGTCGAATGCGACGCTAATGATATAATCCCCGGGTGAGGATCCTCCTCTTCGGCGGGAGCTTCGACCCTCCGCACCGCGGCCACATCGCCTTGCTGAAGGCCGCCATCGCGGCGCTGAAGCCGGACCGGACCCGCGTCCTGCCCGCCTTCCATTCCCCGCTCAAGGCTCCCTCCCGCGGCCTGCCGGGCCAAAGGCTCGCCCTTCTGCGCCTGGCCCTGAGCGAAGGGCTTGCTGCGGCAGAACGTAAGGGCCTCGGAATAGACGCTTTCGAGATCAAACGTAAAAGAAAGAGCTACACCTGCGAAGCCGTGCGCCGGGCCAGGCGGCTCCATCCTGGCGCGGAGATCCATTTCCTGGTCGGAAGCGACGCCCTCGAAACTTTCCATCTCTGGAAGAAGCCGGAGGAGCTGAGGGCGGCCTGCCGGTTCGTCGTCGGCCTGCGGCCGGGATATCCAGCGCTTAAACGCACGACTCTGCCGAAAATGGCCGTCCTGCCGGGCCTCTTCCCGGACATCTCTTCGACCGAGATCCGCAAGCGCCTGCTCTGCGGGGAAAGCGTGGGCGCCTCGCTCCAGCCGGCTGTCCTGCGCCGCATCCAATCGCTCGGGCTCTACGGCGCAGGCATCCGGCGCACGCTTTCGCGCGAGCTCAAGCCGGGGCGCTTGCGGCATACCCTCGGCGTGGCGCGGGCCGCGGCCGCCTTGGCCGCCCGGCACGGGCTCGATGTGGAAAAGGCCGCGCTCGCCGGCCTCCTGCACGACTGCGCTCGGACACTATCGCTCAAGCGGATGGCCCGCTTGGTCCGGCGCCGGAAGCTGAGGGTCCCCTGCTTAGAGGACATCCTCCGCCGCCGCCCAGGCCTGCTCCACTCCTACCTCAGCGAGGATGCCGCCCAGCGCCGCTTCGGGGTCTTTGACCGCGAAGTGCTTTCAGCGGTCCGCAAGCATACCCTCGGGGCTTTGCGCATGTCGGCCCTAGACCGCCTGCTCTACACCGCGGACGCCTGCTCAGGCGACCGCCGATTTCCCGAAGCGGCCCGCATCCGCCGCATCGCGCAGAGAAGCCTTGAAGACGGCTTCCGGGAAGCGGTCCGCACAAAGCTCCTCTATCTCCTCAAGGACGGGAATTGGATACATCCTCTCGGCCCGGCCCTCTGGAACGGGATGCTCGGCTGATGAGCCCGGAATCCAGACGCGGGGCGGGAATCCTTCTCTTCATCCTTGCGGCGCTCTGCGCCGTCTTGTGGCTCGATTTGTCGTCGCCTTTGGCCGCAGCCCTGAGAACCGGCAAGCCCGTAGCCGGCTTGCTCTCCCTGCGGCTCAACGACCGGAAGACGCCGGCTTTCTACGCCGTGGTCTACGGCCCCTCTGCCGGCACCCTGGACCTCGTGCATCTGCCGCCCTCCCTGGTCGTCGATGCTTCCTCCAGGACATTGAGCGAGGCCTACGGCCGGAGCCTCGCTGGCGGGAAGAACCCGAAAGCGGCCGTTGAAGCCGCGGCTCAGGCCGCGCTTTCGGCCTTAAACCGCCAGCCTGCTTGGCCCGGCAGGGCCCGGACTCCCTGGCGGATCGCGGCGAAGCTCTCCTCCGGGAGGATCCCGTCGCCTTTCGAGGTCCGCGGGACTTTGGCCGCCGTCGCCGCGGACCCGCTGTTCTGGCTCCATCTTCCCCGGCGCCTTCGCGCGCTGGGGGCGGACGCGGAAGGCCTCGGGCCTTATGATGCCTTCCTGCTCGCCTGGCGGCTTTCCCGCCTGCGCCCGGATGGGATCTCGCTGTCCCGTCCGCCGGCCCAGACCCCCGGCGAAGACGCTTGGGGCCCCAAGCGGCCCGCAAAGCGGGGCAAGCGGCTCTTCCGGCTCGTGCCGGAGCTGTTCTCCTCGATCCTGGCCCGGGCCGAGGGCCGCAAGGGCGCTCCCGAGAATGTCCAGCCGACCGCGGAGGTCGTCAACGCATCCGGATCTCCGAACATCGCCTTGAAAGCCACAAAAATATTAAGATTACAGGGGTTCGATGTCGTGAATTTCGGCAACGCTTCGGCCCTGCAGCCGACGGTGCGCATCGTGGTCCATTCGGGGGCGCCTGAGGACGCGGAGACGGTCATCCGGGCGCTCGGCTGTCCGGAGAGCGGCACCCTGGTGGAATTTGAGCCGGACCCGCAGACATCCGTCACCGTGGTCCTGGGGAAGGACTACCTGCGCTGCGCGCAGCTCAATGAAACGAGGTAACGTCCTATGGAACTAGTCGAAGTCCTCAAGCAGGCGGTCGGGGCCGGAGCCAGCGACATCCATATCGTCATCGGCAAGCCTCCCATGATGCGCCTCGACGGCGCCATGCAGGAAATCCCGGGATTCACGGTGATCACGGCCGAGGACGCCAAGCGCCTGATCTACTCGATTCTCTACGAGGAGCAGCGCGCGCGCTTCGAGGAGAACTGGGAGCTCGACTGCTCCTTCGCGGTGCGCGGCTTCGCCCGCTTCCGCGTCAACGTCCTGCTCCAGAAAAACGGCGTCGAGGCCGTCATGCGCGTCATCACCTCGAAGATCCCGACGCCCGAGCAGCTGCGCCTGACCCCGGCCGTCACGGGCTTCGCGGACCTCCCGCGCGGGCTGATCCTCGTCACCGGCCCGACCGGCTCGGGCAAGTCCACCACGCTCGCCTGCATCATGGAGCTCATCAACCAGAAGGAGCCCTGCAACATCCTCACCGTCGAGGACCCCATCGAGTTCGTCTACGAGTCGAAGCAGAGCGTCTTCCGGCAGCGCGAGGTGGGCCAGAATACGAAGAGCTTCTCCGCGGCCCTAAAGAGCGCCCTGCGCCAGGATCCCGACGTCATCCTGGTCGGCGAGATGCGCGACCTCGAGACGATCGGCCTGGCCATCACCGCGGCCGAGACGGGCCACCTCTGCTTCGGCACCCTGCACACCCAGGACGCCCCCTCCACCATCGACCGCATCATCGACGTCTTCCCGCCGCACCAGCAGACCCAGATCCGGGTCCAGCTCGCGGTGACCCTCCAGGGCGTGGTGAGCCAGATACTCGTCCCGCGTTCCGACGGGCAGGGCCGCATCGCCGCGCGCGAGATCATGGTCATAACCCCGGCCATCAGCAACCTCATCCGCGAGGGCAAGACGCACATGATCTACGGCGCCATCGACACCGGGGCGAAGTTCGGGATGATCCCGATGGACAAGGCCCTCTGCGACCTGGTCCGGCAGGGGCTCATCAGCGCGGATACCGCCTATCAGTACGCGCACAGCCAGAAGACGATCGAACAGCTGCTCGGCTATAAGCCCAGGAACATCGCGGCCGAGCTCATGGGATAAGCCATGGACAAGCTGAAGCTCCTCAAGTCGCTGAACCTATTCTCCCAGGCCCCCGAGGACGACCTGGCCAAGCTCGGGGATTTCCTGACCCCTGAGGAGCATGCCGACGGCGATGTGATCATCCAGGAGGGGACCAAGGGCGACACCCTCTACTTCATCGCCGAGGGACGCGTGCGCGTCGTCAAGAGCCTGCCCCGCGAGGGGGCCGGCGCCCAGGAGGCGCCGGCCTACAAGGACCTCGCGATCATGGGCCCGGGCGACTGCTTCGGGGAGATGGAAATCCTCGAGAAGACGGTGACGCGGTCGGCCAGCGTCATCGCCTCCGGCGAGGCCGTGCTCCTGCGCCTCTCGCGTTCCGACCTGCACCGGTGGCTCGAGGCGCGCCCCATGCTCGCGATGGGGTTCTTCGCCCAGTTGGTCCAAGTGCTCTCCGGCCGGCTGCGGCAGTCCTCCCGCGAGCTGACCTTCATCTTCGACCTCAGCCAGATCCTCCTCGAACGCTTCTCCAACCCCCGCGAGCTCCTGCACAAGGTCCTCGAGCGCGTCTCGCCGCACCTGGAAGGCGACTGGACCGCCGGCGCCTACGCGTACAACGAGTTCAACGACGAGCTGGAGCTCGTCGCGGCGCAGGGGAACTACGACTCCGTCACGGAAGAGACCAAGACCGCCGCTGTCCGGGGCGGCGCCGGCTGGCTCGACGACCAGACCTACGTGGTCTCCTTCCCCGGCGCGCGCCATGCGCTGGGCTTCTTCCTCTTCCGGCGCTCCTCCGTGCTCTCGGAGGAGGAGCGCACCGAGTTCGACCGCGCCCTGACCACCACGGCCCGGCTGATCTCCACGGCCATCGAGAACATCGGCTTCCGCGCCGAGGAGAGCTTCCGCTCGAGGCTGAAGGCCGTCAAGACGGAAGGATTCTAGAATGACGCTGGATGCCCTCTCGCGCAGGCGCCAGGCGGACGCCCGGACCCTCGCCAAGGCCGCGGCCCAAGCCGCGGCCGAGAAGAAGGGCGAGGACATCGCCCTGCTCAACATCACCCGCTTCAGCGCGCTCGCCGACTATCTCCTCATCGTCAGCGCGGCCTCGCCGGCCCACCTCTCGGCCCTGGAGGAGAAGATCGAGCAGTCCCTCGAGGCCCTGGGCATCTGCGTCTCACGCCGTGACGGCCGGCAGAGCGGGTCCTGGCGCGTGCTGGACTACGGCGCCCTGATGATCCATTTAATGCGGCCCGAGGCCCGAGAGTTCTACGGGCTCGAGCGCCTCTTCCGCGGGGCGCGGAAGGTGAGGCTCCAGAATGCCTGAGATGACCGAAGTCCTGACGGCCGCGGTGGGGAAGGGAGCCAGCGACGTCCACCTGGTCGTGGGCAAGCCCCCCATGCTGCGCGTCAACGGAGAGATGTTCCCGCTGGCCGGGGCCCCCGCGCTCGACGCCGACGAGGTCCGGCGGATGATCTACTCCATCCTCTACGAGGACCAGCGCGCGCGCTTCGAGGCCGACTGGGAGCTCGACTGCTCCTTCGCGGTCCCGAAGGTCTCCCGCTTCCGCGTGAACGTGTTCCAGCAGCGCCGCGGCCCCGCGGCGGTCCTGCGCGTCATCTCGGCGCACATCCCGACCCCGCAGGAGATCGGCCTGATGCCCTCGGTCGTGAACCTCTGCAAGGAGGCCCGCGGCCTGGTCCTGGTCACCGGGCCCACGGGCTCCGGCAAGACCACGACCCTGGCAAGCCTCATCGAGCACATCAACTTGAACCAGCGCAGGACGATCGTCACGATCGAAGACCCGATCGAGTTCACCTACGAAGACAAGAACTCCATCATCCTCCAGCGCGAGGTCGGCCAGCAGACGAAGTCGTTCTCCGAGGCCCTTCGGCGCGCGATGCGCCAGGACCCGGACGTCATCCTGGTCGGCGAGATGCGCGACCTGGAGACCATCGCGCTCGCCATCACGGCCGCCGAGACCGGCCACCTCTGCTTCGCGACCCTGCACACCCAGGACGCCCCGACGAGCGTGGACAGGATGATCGACGTTTTCCCGCCGCACCAGCAGCAGCAGGTCCGAGTCCAGGTCTCGACGGTGCTCAAGGCCGTGGTCAGCCAGGTGCTCCTGGCGCGGCCAGGCGGCACTGGCCGCGTCTGCGCGCGGGAGGTCATGACCATGACGCCCGCGGTCGGCAGCCTCATCCGCGACGGCAAGACCCACATGCTCTACGGCGCCATCGAGTCCGGCGCCAAGTTCGGCATGATCTCCATGGACCAGTACCTCGCCTTCCTGGTCAAGCAGAACCTCGTCAAGCTCGACGACGCCATGATGAAGGCGCGGGACCCCCAGAACCTGAAGATGCTGATGTCCATCCAGCCCGCGCAAGCCTCCTGAGCCGATGCTCTTCCACCGGCTGCGCCGGGCCATCCACGCGAAGCTGGACGCCTGGGCCCAGGCCCGGGGCATCGAGAGGCCCCAGGCCGTGGTCCTCAACACGCCTCCGCCCCACGTGAGCGCGGATGTCTCCCTCCCCTATCCGATGCAGGCGGCCAAGGCCTTGAAACGCAAGCCTTTAGACGTGGCCGGCGAGCTCGCCGCGGAGCTGAACGGACTGCGGCTCAGCGGCCCGGAACTCCCTCTCGTCGAATCGGCTCAAGCCGCTCCCCCAGGCTTCGTTAATCTGAGGCTTTCCGAAGAGGCCCTCGCTTGGAACCTCGGCATGATCGGCTCAGACCAGCGCTACGGCTTCGACCCGGACGCGCCCAAGCGCAGCGTCAACCTCGAATTCGTCTCGGCCAACCCGACCGGCCCGGTCCACGTGGCCTCGGCCAGGGCCGCCACGCTCGGGGACTCCCTCGCCCGCATCCTCGCGCGCCGCGGGCACATCGTCAAGACCGAGTACTACGTCAACGACGTGGGCCGCCAGGTGGACCTGCTCGGCCGCTCGGTCAAGGCACGATGGGACGAGGCGCACGGCCGCCCCTGCGTCTTCCCCGAAGACGGCTACCACGGGGAATACATCAAGGACATCGCCGCCGAAGCCCCGCCCGGGGCGGAGAAATGGACCCCGGAGGAGTTCTCCAAGTTCGCCGTGGAGCGGATGCTGTCGGCCCACAAGCGGGACTTAGAGGAGCTCTTCCAGGCCCGCTTCGACCGCTGGTTCCGGGAGTCCGAGCTCCATGGAGCCAAGGCCCTGGACAAGACCTTGGACAAGCTCCGCCGGCTCGGCCGCGCCTACGAGAAGGACGGGGCCGTGTGGCTGGGCTCCTCCGAAACCGAGGCGGGCGACGACAAGGACCGCGTGCTGGTGCGCGGCGACGGCAGGCCGACCTATTTCCTGGCTGACATCGCCTACCACGAGGACAAGCTCTCCCGGGGCTTCTCGGAGCTCATCGACATCTGGGGAGCGGACCACCACGGCTACGTGCCGCGCATGAAGGCCGCCATCGAGGCGCTCGGCCATCCGCCAGGCTCTTTCCACACGATCATCCACCAGCTGGTCCATCTCTGCCGGGGCAAGGAAGCCGTGAAGATGTCCAAGCGGGCCGGGGAGTTCGTGACCCTGCGCGACTTAGTCGAGGAAGCGGGCTTAGACGCGACCCGGTTCTTCTTCGCCCTGCGCAGCGCCAACTCGCACATGAACTTCGACATCGAGCTCGCCAAGAAGGAGTCCCAGGAGAACCCGGTCTACTACGTCCAGTACGTGCACGCCCGCATCCGCTCCATCTTCCGCGAGGCCGAGAAGAGCGCTCTGAGTCCCAAGCCCGGGGCCGCCACGGAGCCGACCGCGCGGGCCTTGGCCCTCAAGCTCGCCTGGTTCCCGGAGGCGCTCAAGACCTGCGAGAGGGAGCTCTCCCCCCACCCGCTCGCGAGCTATCTCATGGAGCTCGCCGGGC
Organism: Elusimicrobiota bacterium; assembly: GCA_016212885.1. Lineage (GTDB taxonomy): Bacteria > Elusimicrobiota > Elusimicrobia > UBA1565 > UBA1565 > UBA9639. The sequence continues at coordinate 7,748 of JACRDO010000008.1, forward strand.
TCTTCCATCCCTTCTACGAGCAGTGCCGCGTCGTAGACACAGCCGCGGCCGAGACCTCCTCCGCGCGGCTCTTCCTGTGCAAGGGCGTCGTGATTGTCATCAAGGACGGCCTCAGCCTGCTCGGGGTCTCCGCCCCCGAGAAAATGTGATCGTCCTCAACGTCACCGAGGCTCCGGGCTGGAGCGGCGGCACCAACCAGATGCTGCTCACCTCCCGCGAGCTCACCCGCCGCGGGCACAAGATGATCCTGGCCTGCCCGGAAGGCAGCGTCCTGGCCGAGCGCGCAACAAAACACAGCCTTCCGGTCCGGAGCTTGAACATCCGGGAAGACTACGATCTGCCCGCGGCCTGGAAGCTGGCCCGCATGGCGCGGGAGGAGGGCGCGAGCATCGTGCATGCGCACCACCCAAGGGCGCACGCGGTCGCGCTGATTGCCAGGCTCCTGGGTTCGCGATCGAAGCTCCTGGTCACAAGGCGGGTCATCTTCCCGATCCGGACCAACCCCTTCAGCGCCTTGAAGTATCGCGCGCCTCTGATCGACCGCTTCATCGCGGTCTGCCATGCGGCCGCAGACGAGCTCGCCAAGGCCGGGGTCCCGCGCTCGCGCATCAGCGTGATCCCATCCGCCGTGGAGATCTCCCGCTGGGAGGAAGCCCGGAAGGCGCGCGCCTCCCTGCCCCCCCAAGGCCCCTTCCGCATCGGACTCATCGGCCACTACGCGGTCTTCAAAGGGCACGAGGTGCTCTTGGAAGCGGCCAAGGAGATTCTGGCCGCTTTCCCAGACGCCCGTTTCGTGCTGGCGGGCCGCGGGACAGAGGAACTGCGCGGCAAGGCCGAGTCGCTCGGAATCGCGGCCCAGGTGGACATCCTGGGCCCGCGAGACGACGTGCCGGACATCGTATCCAAATTGCACATCTTCGCTATGCCGTCTTTGCAGGAGGGCATCGCCACGGCCCTGATGGAGGCGCAGGTTGCTGGCGTTCCCTGCGTGGCTTCCAGGGTGGGCGGGATTCCCGATGTGCTCGTGGATGGGGAGACCGGCCTGCTGGTAGAGCCGCGAAACCCCAAAGCGCTAGCTGATGCGATCCTCCGCCTGCTCCGCAATCCTTCCGAGGCTCAGGCTCTGGCCAAGCGCGGCTGTGAGCGGGTCAAGAGCCTCTTCGCCCTGCCCGCGGTGGCGGACAGGCTGGAAGCGTTATATAAGGAAGTGGGGTAGGGCGGGGCTGGATCGCGCTATTGACATATGTATGTTAGTATGTTAAACTATGCCCAGGAGGCGCTCCCATGGTCAGAACCACGATTTATCTGCCTGAAGACGTGCATAGCGGCCTTAAGCACCTGGCCGTTGAGATGCACTGCCCCATGGCCGACCTGCTCCGCAAGGCTGTGGAGAAGACCTACAACGAGGAATTAGAAGACCTGCGCGCGGCCCAAAAGGCGTGGAAAGCCCATCTGAAGAATCCTGGCAAAGCGGTCGGCGCCAAGAGCTATTTCGCCAAGAGGGCCGCCAAGCATGCATGACGTCCGGATCGCGCCCGGCGCGGTCCGAGACCTGGACAACATCCGCGAACCTGACTTGTCCCGGCTGCAGTCGCGCATCCTCTCCCTCGAGCACGATCCGCGTCCGCACGGGTCGTTGAAGCTCGAGGGGCCCCTCCATCGGGTCCGTGTCGGCGATTGGCGGATTCTCTACGCCATAGACGACAAGCAGCAGACTGTCACCATCCTCCGCGTCCTTAGGCGTTCCGAACGCACCTACAAGGGCATTTGATCCGAGGAAGCTCGGTGGCGGACAGGCTGGAAGCGTTGTATAAGGAAGTAGGGTAGTGGTTGCGGAGAAGAAGTTAGGTCATCGAAGAGACTGGACTGCGGCAGATTCCGGCGGCTTGCCGGAAATAACATCCAAGCCGCACCGTCCCCTCATCGCGGCATAGGGCCTTTCCCGCCTCCGTGATGCGCAAGAGGGGATACTCTCGTTCCTCGGTTACCTCAAGGAAGCCCTGCACGATGAGTTGGTCTACCCACGAGCGCACGGCCGCCTCTCCGGACTCCTTGAGGAGGCCGAAGACCTGCAGCGAGTCGTGGCCGTTGCGCTTCATGCGCTCATCGCGGCGGGGAGCTGGTAGCAGAGGCTTTTGCCGCCTCCTGTGGGCAGCACCACCAGGCAGTCGCGTCCGGCGAGCGTCGCGTCCACCGCCTCCCGTTGGAAGGGTTTGAATGTGTCGTATCCCCAGCTACGCTGGAGGGCTTCCTCGGGGGTCGTGGTTATCGTTTCCATCGCCGATAGGCTTCGATCCATTCCGTCCCGGCCGGAGGCGGCGAGGGGATTGGGAGATCCAGGATCGGGATGCTTTGACGATGTTTTCCTCGACGGCAGACTGCAACGATATGCTCGGTTTGGTCCATGTCGATCCGCACCACTGAAGCGGGCGCGCCCAGGATTTTGATTTCAAAGGGAAGCTTGAGATGCTCTTCGATCATGGTGAACCAGCCGCCGGCCTGCTCCGATTCGTTGTAGCAGTCGACAGTGGCTTCCTCGATCATGGCTTCCAATGTCTTTTTGCTTAATCGGAACGAGGGTTTTTTCATGGGTATTTAGAGGAGAAGCATGTCCTTGAGCGGTGGATTCCGTCAAGTCAGGGGGCTCGGGATATTCCACCGCGGATCAAAGCCTCCTCAAATCTCTCCATCTTCATGCTTTCCAAATCGATTGCAACCCAGCTGAGGGATTCGCCTCGCGATTGGCCCGGCTGAACGCACCAGGTCTTGCCCATCTGCGCATTCCACCGGCCGCCGCGCGCCGGCGACTCATGGATGTGGCCGTGCAGGGTCAACAATGGCTGCGTTTTCTCGATGAACTCGTAGATGGCCGCCGAGCCGACTTTATCTCCGTTTTGGCAGACATCCAGGCCCACTCGGGCGGGAGGCATGTGGATGACATAAACGGCCTTGGCGGCATCCTTCGGCTTGGGCAGCGCAGCCAATTCCTGCTCAATGGTGGGAAGCGCCGCGGCGTAGGCGGGCCAGTCCGGCAGCTCTTCAAACCCCTTCTCCGTGGACAACACGCCCGGGCCGAGCTGCCTTTGGAAGACGTAATCCGCGCGGTCTTTCCGGCATCGGTCCTTGAGTTGGAAGGGATAGTCCGCCACCCAGTTCATCCCGATGAACTCGAAGAGCCCGATATCGTATTTCCGCTGGGCGAGGTTGACGACATGCCGGTATTTCGAGCAGACCTTCTCAAAACAGGCGTCATGGATTCCAAGATCGTCGTTCCCAAGATAGCCGAGATGGCGGATGCCGGCTTTCTCGTACTCGGCGAAATGGCGGTCCAAGAAATCCACGATGAATTCCCGCTGCGTGCGGTGGAGATCATCCTCCAGGGTCAGCATGTCGCCGCCGTTTACGACGGCGCCGGCTCCGGCCGCCCTGGCGACATCGAGGAGACGGCGGTACTTGGCCGCGTCGCCGTGGAGGTCGGTCGCGTATGCGATTTTCATGTGATCACGCCGATTATAAGTCTTTCAAGGGCATCCGGAGATATTCTACCCCCGCCCTACTGCACCGTCTTCTTCTTCTCTCTGGCGCTCAGCGCGCGCTCGATGTCGGACTGATAGAGGAAGCTCGGGCCGATCCTTATCCTGATCCGGCCCTGCGGGTCGATCACGAAAACGTCGGGCAGCCCGCGCACGCGGAAGGCGCTCTCAAGCCGTCTGTCCTCGTCTATGGCGATCCAGCCGGAGATCGGATGCTCGCGCAGGAAAGGCTCGATCACGGCTCGCGGCTCGCGGGTGGCCGAGATGAACACCACGGGGCGGCCCCTGAAGGTTTCGCGCAGTTTGTTCATGTGCGGGATCGTCTCGCGGCACTTATCGCACCAGGTGGCCCAGAACTCGATCACGACGGCCTGCCCGCGCAGCTCGCGCAGGGAGCCGAGCGACTCGTAGGGCGCTTGCATAAGAACGGAGATGCCCACATCCGGCGCCTCGCCGAGCGGCTTGCGCGGGGATGAACAGCGGTCCATCAGCATGAAGCCGAAGAGCATGAGGACCGCCAGGACGATCGCGGCTACTACGGCTCCAGGGTTGTCTTCCATTGAGCCTGAGTCCTTAGGATTCGGCTCCCAACAGCCATTTCCAGAGAGCCCTGCCGCAGAGCTACTTCTTGAGGAACTCCAGCGTCGTCTTGCCCACGCAGGCGGTGTCGTAGTAGGCGTAGGCCCCCACGCCGACGGCCCCGAGGAGGGGGATGATCCGCGCCAAGGCGCGGCGCAGCATCCGCTGAGCCATCCTCAGGCCCACATCCTTCGCGACCTTCTCTATGACGCGCGAGGACGCCTTCTTGAGCAGGAGCCTCTGCCCCAGGCGCACCGCCACATCGCGCAGCTCGTGCGCGGCCGCGTGGTTGAAGAGGCAGTACAGCAGGGCCTCCTGGCTCAGGCGGCCCTCCTTGCCGTGGACCGCGGCCAGGTCCGTGACGAGCCGCGCCTGCAGCTTCCACACCAGAATGAGGTCCGGAAGGATGGTCAGGAATCCCACCGGGCCGGAAGGCAGCGCCAAGGCGCCCGAGATGACGGCCGCCTTCATGGTCGCCTGGGAGATCAGCCGCCTGGCCGAAGCCTTCGGGTCATCCGCGGGCCTGAGCTCGCTCTTGGGGATGGCGCCGATGATGTTGAGGATCGCGTCGCCGACCAGCATTCCCAGGTCCTCCTGCTCGACCTTCCCGCCCTTCTTCTTCGCTCTAGCCTTTGCCATGTTCTTCCCCCCCGCCTGCGGCGGAAGCTGCTCGGTCCATCCTGTCCGTAACGACCCGGAAGACCATGAGCAGCACGAATCCAAGAATCCCGACTCCCGTAAACACGTACCAGATGTAGTGCGCGTGCGCGTAGTAGGCGCCTCTCGCCGCGTCGTCTAAGCCCGCGGGGAGCTTAGATGGGTCCGGGCACCATTTATCCAGGAGAACGCCGGAGAGGATGAAGCCGAAAAGCCAGCCGAAGGCGGAGTTGAGATGGGCATAGCCCATGTAGAGCCCCGTTTCGCCGGGAGGAGCCTGCTTGGAGGCGTACTCGAGGTACCTCGGCGAGAGGAAGCATTCGGCAAAGCCCTGGAAGGCGATGCCGATGCTCATCATCAGGATGATCGTGTTGACGGTCGCAAACCCCAGGGAGACCTCCTTGGTCCCGACCAGCGGGGCCAGGGATACCGTGAAGGCGGAGAGGGGGATGATGAGGAAGGACACCGCGATGGAGCTGATGGGCCGCCAGTTCCGCACCAGCTGAGTGACCGGGATGACGCAGAGGATGACGACGAAGGGGTTGATGTTCGCGATCCAGCCAGGCTTCGAGGAGAGCCCCACCATCCGGAACAGGTACTTGGGCATGGTGGCGTAGAGCTGGCCCTGGATGGCCCAGAAGAAGCCAGTGATCACGATGAGGCAGGCGAAGCGCCAGTTGGAGAGGGCCTTGCCGAGCCCTTGAGCCAGCTCCTTGAAGGTCTTCCGCGGGGCCTCCCCGGAGGACTCCACATCCCGGTAGAAGATGAGCGTCAGCAGGAGGGCCACGGCCGCCATGGAGGAGGAGTAGAGGTTGACGAACTGGAGTTCCCAGCCGTTCCCTGTCGGGTTGCCCAGAAGCTGCTTGAGAAAAGCCAGGAGGCCCGAGTCCCCGGAGTTCGCGAAGGCTTGCCGGATGGGGTCCACGAAGCTCTTTCCAGCGAAAGCGCCGATATTGACGGCCCAGTAGAACAGGGAGAAGGCCCGGGCCCGGTTCGCCTCGTCGGAGCACTTGGCGACTGTCCCCGAGACCACCGGCTTGACGATGGCGGCCCCGGAGATGATCGTCAGCAGGGCGAGGATGGCCGTGGGCTTGCTCGGGACCGCGCCTAGGAGGGCGTAGCCCAGGGTCAGCAGGAGGAAGGCCGTGCATAAAGCCTTGCGGAAGCCGATCCGGTCCGCAACTGTCCCCATGAAGGTGGGCATGAGGTAGAGGAGGAAGGAGAAGACACCGGTGACGACCCCGGTCTCCCGGTCCGTGAAGCCGATGCGGCTGGTCAGGTAGACGGCCAGGAAGATGAAGCAGCCGTAGTAGGCCGCGCGCTCGAAGAGCTCGATGAGGTTGGCGAACCAGAAATTGGCGGGGAACCTCCAGGTGAGCTTGGGGGCGGTCATGACTCCATCCTCGGCCGGACCTCGAACCCCGCCTGCTGGAAGTGGCGGTCCGTGGCGAGGGCCGTATCGATGCGCAGCCTGCGCATCAGGGTGAAGGTCGTGCAATCCGTGAAGGAGTAGGCTTTGTCGCGGTGGCGCTTAAACCATTCCCAGGCGTCCTCCAAATCTTCAGATGACACCCTGACCATCTCGACTATCGAAGAATCCAGCAGAGCTTCGCCGACCCGCACGGCCGCCGCATGGCCCAGCCGCGCCTGGGCCAAGGTCACGACCTCGTCGAAGACGAAGTCGCTCGTGATGAGGCGGCCTTCCCACTCCTCCAAAGCTCTCTTGACCGCCGCATGGTCCGGGTCGTCGCGCCGCACGTAGGAGAACCAGGCTGAAGTGTCGGCGAACACTCGCTTCATTTCGGCTCGCCGTATAGGAACCGGTCGTGCTCCCTGCCGGATAGGCCGCCCGGATCGCGGCCGATCCCGCAGATCGAGCCCAGGCGGCTTGGGCGCTTCTCCCGGTCTTCGGCCCCAAGCAGGCGGTCCACCGCAAGCCTTATGACCTCGGAAAGGCTCTTATCGATCCGCTTGGCCCAGGCCTTCAGCGCCGCATACTGGCGGTCCTCCAGCAGGATCTGCGTCCTGTGCATGCAGTTATTATACATCATTACATCACCCCCGCGATTCTCCAGCCTGCATAATAATACGAGCGGCAGCCGGAAAAGTTCCCCATTGAAAATGTGACCATTTGTGTCTATAATATGACTAGATATGATCATGGCAAACATCGCGCGCCTCAAGGCGCGTCTGAGCTACTACCTCTCCCAGGTCAGGCAGGGCGAGGTCGTCCTGGTCCTCGACCGCAAGACCCCCATCGCCAAGGTCGAGGCCTGCGGGCCGGCGGAGGGGCTGCGGGTCAGCGAGCCCGGCGGGGCGCCCGCCTCCCTCAAGGATGTCCGCTACCCCGCCCTCAAGTCGAAGACGGACGCGGTCGGCCTTCTCCTCGAAGAGCGGGGCGGCCGGTAGATGATCGTCTATCTCGACACCTCGGTCATCCTGAGGAAGCTTCTGGGCGAGGCGGGAGCCATCAAGGACTGGGGCGACTGGCCGGCCTGCTACACCAGCGCCGTGGCGCATGTCGAAGCCATGCGGGTCGTAGACCGCCTGAGACTTCAGGGAAGGCTCACCGACCGCGAGCTCGCCCAAGTCATGGTGGCGGCCAAGGAGACCTGGGCGGCGATAGGCGTCGTCGCCTTGTCGGACGCGGTCATTGCCCGCGCGTCGCAGAGCTTCCCGACGGTCTTGGGGACGCTCGACGCCATCCACTTGTCCAGCGCCGTCCTCCTGCAGGAGAGCAAGAGGACGCCGGTGGAGCTCCTGACCCATGACGCGAGGCTCGGCATCGGGGCCCAGGCCGTGGGTCTCGACAGCAGGGGCTTCGCCGGGCCGGCTTGAAAAGGAATGTCCTCCATCCCGGTGCTCATGTACCACCACGTGAGCGCGGACAGGGAAGTGACCCCGCAGGATTTCGAGGCCCACCTGCTCCTGCTCAAGCGGGGAGGCTTTAGGACCGTGGGCTTGGACGAGCTCTACGAGCACCTGTCCGGAAACCGCGAAATCGACGGCCGCGCGGCCATGCTCACTTTCGACGACGGCTACGCGGACAACTGGATATGCGCCTATCCCCTCCTGAAGAAGCACGGCATGCGGGCCGTGGTCTTCCCGGTGACCCAAAGGGCCGACGAGGCGCCCCCCGGGGTCCGGAAGACCATTGTGGAGGGCGCGCAATCTCCAGATACGCTCAAAGACGAGCGCGGCCCTGCGGGCTTCCTCTCCTGGGATGAGCTGAAGGTCATGTCTTCCTCCGGAGTCTTCGATGTAGGCTCCCACACCCACACCCATAGGGATTTCAAAAGACATACTCCTTACGAAGACTTGAAGAAAGAGCTCGCGCTCTCCCGCGCCCGGATCGAGGAGCGCATCGGGACATGGAAGGGAGCGATCTCCTGGCCCTGGGGCGACTGCGAGCCGACCTGGGCCGGCGAGGCCGGCTATCGGATGGCGTTCACCACTCGCGTGGGCGCGAACGTGCCGGGGCTCTCGCCTTTCTCCATCCGGCGCTTCAAGGTCCGGGGAGGCTCCTGCGGAAAGCTCGCCTTCAGGCTCTGGCTCTACCGCCGCCCGCTCCTGGCCGAGCTCTACGGCCGGGTCCGCGGCTGATCACTTCTTTTTTTGCCCCTCCAGGTAGGTCAGCACCACCAAGGCCGGATTGAGCGGCGCCTCGGAGGGACGGTTCGGCTTCTCGAGCACCTCATAGACGCTCAGCCAGCGGGCGTTCTCCCCTGAATCCACCCGGTCCTCGAAGATCGTGCGCAGGTACTTGCCCCAGAAGACCTGATAGGCCGGATTGCGCGCCGCGTCGCGCGGGAATATGCCGGGCGAATGTTCCCGGTACGCCAGCTGGCGGGCGCTCAGGAAGATATGGGTGATCCCCAGGCCGCGGACCTTCGAGAGCAATTCCTCGGGGGTCTTCGACTCGCGCACCGCGAGCCAGAACGGGTTGTGGTCGAATACGGTCGCGGCGATGACGTCGCGCTCGATGTAGAACGCGCGCGATTCCCCCAAGACCAGCACGCGGGCGTCCCGGGGCAGTTCCCGGTTCATGAACTCGGCCGCTGAGTAATACGGCAGGCCGTAGGTCACGCGCTGGGTCATGAGGTAGTCGGTCTTCGAGACCCTCCCCTCCAGGAAGAGCCATTGGCCGATGCCCGCGCCTTGGCTGAAGGCGGCCTGGAAGTTGAAGGCTCCCGCGAAGAGCGCCGCGGCCCACGCCGCGCGGCGCACCCAGCGCGGCAGGACTCCCTGCCGGATGACAAGCGCGGCGCACAAGGCCAGGAACGGGAAGGAGGGGAGCATGTAGCGGACCAGGTGGCTAGCCAAAGTCCAGGCGAGGTAGCCGCCGGCCGCGGCCGCGGCCACGGCCCTCTCCGAGTCGCTCTTGAATCGCAGGAAGAAGGCGACGGGAAGGAGCAGGATGAACACCGGCCCGGGCCAGTCGCCCAGTGGCCAGTCGCCCACGGAGGTGATCCAGGGCTGGAGCAGGAGGCCCTTCCAGCCGGCCCAGGTCGATAGGGTCTGCGCGAGATTGCGCGAGCCGGAAGCCTCGAGGAAGCCCTTCCAGTCCGCGATGAGGGCGCCCCCGCCGAAGATCCCGGTCAGGAACGGATAGAGCGGGTTGCCGAAGAAGAGCAGGTTCTTGATCAGCCAGGGGCTGAAGGTCAAAGCCGCGGCGCCGGCCATGGCCGCGCAGTCCTTGAGCGGCCGCCCAAGCCGGCGGCTCCCCCAGGCATGGATCAAGACCAGGATCGCAGCGACAGGCAGGACGTTGTACTTGGTCCCTGCCGCGAAGCCGGCCAGCAGGCCCGCGACTAGCGCCCACCTGAGCGTCAAGCCGGGCTCCTCGGCTCCGAGGCCCCTGAGGAGGGCGAGCAGGGAGAGAGCGCAGAGGAAGCTCGAGGCCAGGTCCACTCCGCAGTTCCAGCTCGCGTAGAGCGCGGCCGGGCAGAGGTAGAACGCGAAGGCCGCGAAAGCTCCGGCTTCCGCGCAGATATGCCGGCGCCCGATGAGATATACGGCAACTGCGGTCCACAAGCCGAAGGAGGCGTGCAGGAGCGCGGCCAGGCGGTCGTCCGAGATTGCGAGCGCCAAGCCGTAGAGCGTCTGGACCCCGAGCGGCAGGCCCGAGTAGATGTTGTGCGGCGTCGGGACGATGCTCCCGCGCAGAAGATAGAGCTTGGGCAAAGCGAGGTGATAGACGAGCGAGTCGTAGAAGACTTCCGGCGCCATCGCGCCGAGCAGGCACATGAGCGCGGCGACCGCGAGGAGTCCGAGCGCCGCGAGCGGCCAGCCGCCCAAAGCTCCGCCCGCGGGCGGTCCCTTCTCCCGCGGCAAGCCTCGAAGCCACCACGGCGCGGAAAGCGCCGCGACTGCCGCGGCCGCGATGAAGCTCGCCTTCATGACCGCGGGCGTGAAGACCGCGAGCCCCAAGCCGAAGAGTCCGATGGAGAGCGCCCCTGCCCCGAGCCCGGCCGCGAGGGCCCCGGCTTCCCACCCGGAGGCGTCTAGGCGCAGAGCCCGCAGGAGCAGGGAGCCCAGGCCCATGGCCACGGCCCAGAAGGCGGCCAGCCAGGCGAGCCGCGCGAAAAGCCCGGCCCCGAACCGCGAGAAAGCCTCAGGGAGGATGCTGAAGAAGCTGCCCCAGACCTCCGGGTCGAAGCCGACGTTCTGCTTCCGGTAGAAGACCCCGAGCAGGATGAGCCAGAAGACGAACAGGACGCTGATGACCGGAGCGCTCACGCGGAGGGCGGATGCCTCGGCTTGCTGCGGCGAAGGCTGGGATCCCCTGCGCTTCTTCACCCGAAAGCGCGGCCCGCGGCCGCGACCGTAGCCCGGATGTCGCGGGCCGTATGGCAGGCCGAAAGCATCGCGGTCTCGAACTGGGCCGGCGGGAAATAGACGCCTTGCTCCAGCAGGCGGTGGAAGAACCGGGCGTAGGCGCGCCGGTCCGCGGCGGAGGCGGAGCGCCAATCCCGCACCGGAGCGTCCGTGAAGAAGACGGTGAGCATCGAAGCCGTCTGGTTGACCCGCGCTTCGACGCGGGCGCGGCGAGCCGCCGCGCGCAAGCCACGGGCCAGCTCCTCGGCCAGGGCGGCCATCCGCTTGTAGGGGGCTTCTTCCTTAAGGAGCCTGAGAGTCTTAAGCCCGGCGGCCGCGGCCACGGGATTGCCGGAGAGGGTCCCCGCTTGGTAGACCCCTCCCAGTGGAGCGACCCTGCTCATGATCTCCCGCCTGCCGCCATAGGCCCCCACGGGGAAGCCTCCGCCGATGATCTTGCCCAGGCAGGTGAGGTCCGGCCGGACTCCGAAGACCGTCTGCGCGCCTCCGTAGGCCATGCGAAAGCCTGTGATGACCTCGTCGAAGATGATGAGGGCCCCATGCCGGCTCGTCAGCTTCCTCAGCTCCTCTAGGAAGCCGGGCTCCGGAAGGACGAGCCCCATGTTCGCGGCAACGGGCTCGACGATGACCGCGGCGATCTCCCGGCCCCGCCTGCGGAAAATCTCGCGCACCGCCGGGACGTCGTTGTATTCCGCGACGAGGGTGATCTTGGCCCAGAGCGCGGGCACGCCTTCTGAGTTGGGCTTGCTTAGAGCCGCGGCCCCGGAGCCCGCGGCCACGAGCAGGCTGTCTACGTGGCCGTGATAGCCTCCGGAGAACTTGACGGTCAGCTCCCGGCCGGTGAACGCCCGCGCCAGACGCAGGGCGCTCATGACCGCTTCTGTCCCCGAGTTCACCAGGCGGAGGAGCTCCATCGAGGGCAAGGCTTCCCGGATGGCCTCGGCGAGCAGGGTCTCGCTCTCGGTCGGAGCCCCGAACGTGGACCCGGCTTTCAAAGCGGCTTGAGCCGCTTTGACCACCTCCTTGCGGCAGTGGCCCAGGATCAGGGGGCCCCAGGACAGGCAGTAGTCGAGGTAGCGGTTGCCGTCAGCGTCCACGAGGCGGGCTCCGCGGCCCGCAGCCATGAAGACCGGAGTCCCGCCCACGGCCCGGAAGGAGCGCGCCGGGGAGTTGACCCCGCCGACCAGTACGCGCCGCGCCTCCCTGAAAAGGGTTTCGGACCTGCTCCGCAGCATCGTCAGCAGAGCCAGCGCGCCGCGTCCAGCGCGTGGTAGGTCAGGATGAAGTCCGCGCCCGCGCGCTTGATCGAGGTTAAGGCCTCGAGGACCGCCTTCCTTTCATCGATCCACCCGCGCTCGGAGGCGGCCTTGAGCATCGCGTACTCGCCGGACACGTTGTAGGCCGCGGTGGGAAGCCCGAAGCGCTCGCGCACGATCCTCAGCACGTCGAGGTAGGGCAGGGCCGGCTTGACCATCACCATGTCTGCGCCCTCCTCCACGTCCAGGGCCACCTCGCGCAGGGCCTCGCGCGAGTTGGCGGGGTCCATCTGGTAGGTCGAACGGTCCCCGAAGCGCGGCGAGGACTCCGCGGCCTCGCGGAAGGGGCCGTAGAAGGCGCTGGCGTACTTGGCGGCGTAGGCCAGGATGGCCGTGCCGGAGAAGCCGCCGCGGTCCAAAGCCTTGCGGACGGCTTGGACCTGGCCGTCGGCCATGGCGCTCGGCGCGATGACGTCCGCCCCGGCTTGCGCCAAGCTCAAGGCTGTCTTGCCTACGAGCTCGAGGGTCGCGTCGTTGTCCAAGATGAAACCATCCTTCGTCTTACGGATCACGCCGCAGTGGCCGTGATCCGTGTACTCGCAGAAGCAGAGGTCCGCCAGGACAGCCAGAGAGGGCATTCGATCCTTCAAGGCGCGGACCGCTTGCTGGACCACGCCGTTGCGCGCGTAGGCACCCGAGGCCCGGGGGTCCTTCTTCTCCGGGATGCCGAAGAGGAGCACCGCGGGGATCCCCGCGCGCTCCGCCTGAGCCGCGAGCTTGAGGGCCTCGTCTACCGAGAGCTGGAATTGGCCCGGCATGGAGCCGATCGGGCGCTTGACGCCCTTGCCGGGCCGCACGAACAGGGGGAGCACGAAGTCCCCGGGGTCGAGCCGGGTCTCGCGCACGAGCTCGCGCAGGGCGGGGCTCGCACGCATGCGGCGCAGGCGGTGGAGCGGGAAGGGCATGAGCGGATTCTATAAAAAAAGCGCGGGGGGCATCGTCTTGTTTAGAATTCCCCTTGACCGCGCATGACCAAGCAGCATGACCCTATAAGAATCAACAGGGAACGCAACTCTGTCCAGGGAGCGTTAATACCCGGGAAATTAAGATAAAATAAATCCGCTCGCGGATGTCCCACAGAATTCAAGCCGCTTTCCTCGGCCTTCTTCTTGTTTCCACAGCGGCGGCAGATTCCACGCGGCTTCTGGACCGGCACGGGCGCCTGCTCCAGGAGCTGTCCTCGGGGGGCCGCGACGTCCAGTACACGGTCCCTCTGGAGGATATCTCCCCGTGGGCGGTCCTGGCCGTGCTCGCTGCCGAGGACCGGCGCTTCTTCGAGCATGGCGGCATGGACCTGCGAGCTGTCCTGCGCGCCGCCTGGCAAAATCTTCGCTTAGGCAGGGTCGTCTCCGGCGGATCGACCCTCACCCAGCAACTGGCCAGACGACAAACCGGCCTTCCCCGGAGCTGGTCCTCCAAGGTCCGGGAAGCCCTGGCCGCAGTGGAGCTCGAGCGGCGCCTCGACAAGCGCGAGATCCTTGAGCGCTACCTGAACATGGTCTCTTTCGGCAACCGCGCAGCTGGCATAGAGGCGGCCAGCCGCCTCTATCTCGGCAAGCCGGCGCGCGAGCTCTCCATCGCGGAGGCGGCTTATCTCTGCGCGATCCCCCGCTCGCCGGGGACCGTCAACCCCTACCGCAATGAAGGCCGGCTCAAGCGCAGGCAGAGGGAGATACTCACAAGCATGGAAGGGCTGGGCTGGATCGGCCAAGACCTCTACGAATTGGCCCTGCGCGAGCCGATCCGCACGATCCCGCCTCAGCGATGGTTTCCCGCGCCTCATTTCGCGGACCGCGTCCGCCGCCTGGCCGAATCTTCCGTGCCGAGGCCGGACTCGCTCAAGACCAGCCTCGACGCGGGCCTGCAGGCCGCGGCCGAGGACGCCCTGCGCTCGCACCTCGCCTCCCTCAAGGGGAACCACGTGAGCAACGGAGCGGTCCTGGTCTTGGACAACTGGACCCGGGAGGTCTTGGCCTGGGTGGGGTCCGCGGATTTCTTCGACCAAGAGGCCGGGCAGGTGGACGGCGTGAGCGCCCGGCGCCAGCCGGGCTCCTCGCTCAAGCCCTTCATCTACGGCCTGGCCCTCTCCAAAGGCTGGAGGGCCTCGGATATCATCGCGGACCTGCCGATCGAGACGCCTGATCGCTTCCGACCGCGCAACTACGACAACAAGTTCCACGGCCTGGTGCGCCTGCGCGAAGCCCTGGCCTGCTCCTACAACGTGGCAGCTGTCCGGCTCGCGCAGACCCTTGGGGCTCCGGCCATCCTTTCCACGCTCCACGGGGCCGGCTTCGACTCGCTCGACCGCCCGCCGGAGCACTACGGCCTGGCGCTCGCGCTGGGAGACGGGGAGGTGACCCTCTCCGAGCTCACCAACGCCTACGCCTCCATCGCCGCAGGCGGGATCTGGGCGCCGATGCGCTTGCTGGCGGGCCGGCAGGATCCTTTTGCGGTGACCGCGCGCCGAGTCTTCTCACCCGAGGTCGCCTACCTGCTCGCAAAGATGCTCTCGGACAACACGGCCCGGGTCCCGGCCTTCGGCTTCTACTCCCCATTCAACGCCCCCTTTCCCTTGGCGGCCAAGACCGGCACCACCAAGGACTACCGCGACAATTGGGCCGTGGGATTTACGCCGGAGTGGACCGTCGGGGTCTGGGTCGGCAATTTCGACGGCAAGCCTATGGCGCGGGTCTCCGGCATCAGCGGCGCCGGCCCCATCCTGAGGGACGTGGCCTTCGCGCTCTGGAAGCGCCGCGGCGCCTCGGAGTTTCCCAGGCCGCGGGGCATCCGCGAGCTCGAGGTCTGCCCGCTCTCCGGGAAGCTGCCGGGCCCGCGCTGCCCGACCGTGATCACGGAGCTCTTCGATTCGAAGAACCCTCCCCGCGAGGCGTGCGGACTGCACGCGGCCTTGACGGCCGAGAAAGACCGCGGCTTGCCCGAAGACCCTCCTGCGGGCCTGGGCCCGAGAGTGCCGTACGTCGCGTTCCCCAAAGCCGGGGACATCTTCAAGATCGACCGGACATTCTCTCTCCAAGCCCAGCAGATCCGGCTCAGAGCCGCCCGGATCAGCGGATACCGAGAGATCCGCTGGAAGGTGGACGGCCGGGAGATCGGCGGGGACAAGGACGGGGCCTGGTGGCGGCTCTCCCCAGGCAGGCACCGCATCCGGATCTCGGTGCTCGGGGATTCGGGCTGGAAGGACAGCCCGGCCGTGGCCATCTTCGTGGCGGGATGAGGCGGCGGCGGATTATCTTGATTCTCGCGCCTTGTCCTTGATCTTTCCCAGCAGGGCCGCAGCGCACTCGACGGCGCTGTGAGCCTCCGTGCCGCTGTGCAGGTCTTCCGAATCGTAGAAGAAAACGTTCCTCCTCTTGCGCATCACGTCGAATCTGCGCACCAACCCGGCGTACTCATCGCCGAGAATCCGGCCGGTCAGCTCAACCACGGTCTTGTGCTGCTGCGCGCCCGCAGGCAGGTATCCCAATGCGAATACCAGCGCTCTGCCGGCCCGCACCATGGAGAGCCTACGCATGAATTGCCGAAACCAAGCTATGGGCCGCCGTCCAGGGGCTGGAGTGAGCTGTCTCTTTGTCGTCTGCATCCATACCCGCAAGTACGAGCCGCAAAATGGTTCCCCAGTAAACTTTCAGCGAACCCGTATTCTTCGACGAACTGCAGTCGGCTACAGTCGTCGGATAGAGCGATGTCCTCGACGATACGACTACGGGTTCAGTGAATGCTTACGTTCCCCATGTCATTCTAGGCCCGCCGGGAGCCACCCGATCAACTTCCGTCGACATCCACACTACCAGAGCCGATTTATGCGTAGGCTCTCTAGCCGCGCCGCCCGCGGATCATCGAGCCGATCCACGCGGCCAGCACGCACGGCAAGGACAGCACCAGGAACGCGATGAGCCCCAAGGGCAGAAGATTGCCCCCGGGCTTCATCACGAACAGGACCAGCGCCTGCGCCGCGAAAGCGGTGAGCGGCCAGCGCCAGGGGTGCGCCGGGAACTTCCAGCCGAGCCAGCCAGACGCGGCCATCAAGACCGGCATCCCGCATGTCCAGTAGAGGCCGCTGTCCCAGGCTTCGCGCCGGCCGGAGAGCAGGGCGATGCAGAGCCAGACAGCGGCGCCCGCCGCGGCGGCGAGGCCATAGGGAAGGCGCTGGGCAGGCGGGGGGTTCGTCAATCGAAGAGAGCCTTGGGGAGCTCGATGCGGTCTTCAAGACCTTGGATGCCTTTGGACGCCTCACCCAGCTGCTTCTTGAGCTCCGGGTTTCTCAGCGCGCGCGGGGCGCGGGCCTCATCCCCGGAAGCCAGCATGCGGATGGGAGCCGCCGGCACCTTGAGGAGGGCGAAGGGGGCGGAGATGACCTGCGCGGTGAAGCCTTTGGGCCTGTGGATTTCGTAGCTCACCACCAGGCCGTCTTTCGCCGCCATGACCTCGAGCTTCACGGAATGCCCGCTCGTATGGCGCAGTCCGAGGAAGACCGCGACCACCCGCTCGCGGGAGAAATCAACCTCCGGCAAACCGTCCAGGCTGCCTTGGTGATCCTGCCACAGCCGCTGCCAGGACTGCGCGTTGTCCACGACCACGGCGCGGAAGACCGCGATGCCGCTGTGCTGTCCGGAGAGGCGCTCCCACCCGTTGCCGTAAGCGGCTCGGGCGGAGCTAAAAGCGATCACGAGGGGGAGGATGAGCGCTTTGATCTTCATGCTGTTATCATACCCCCCCTCGCCGGACAAAGCGCGGGCCTAAAGAGGCCTTTTAGAGCCTTCTTTCGGCCCAAGGATTCCTGGGCCCTCGATCCCATCCTCTGTCCCCAGGAGGCCTAGCTTTGTAGAATATCTTCAAGGCCATGAAGAACCCTCTGCCTGAAGAGATCTACCTGCGCAGGACCAAGCCGACCGCCCCGGACATCCGGGCCGAGTATTTCCGGGACCAGACCAAGATCATCCATTCCTACCCATTCCGCCGGCTCAAGCACAAGACCCAGGTCTTCTACGCGCCGGACAACGACCACATCTGCACCCGCATCGAGCACGTCCTCCACGTCGCGACCATCGCGGCGACCATCTGCCGGGGCCTCAACCTTTCCGGCGGCGATTGGGCCCTGGACACGGAGCTCGCCTACGCAATCGGGCTCGGGCACGACCTGGGCCATGCCCCGTTCGGGCACGTAGGCGAGATGGAGCTCGCGGCCAAGCTCGGGGCCCAGAAGACCTTCCTGCACGAGATCAACAGCTACCGCGTGGTCGAGCACCTGGCCAACCACGGCCAGGGGCTGAACCTGACTTACGCGGTCAAGGACGGGATCATCTGCCACAACGGGGAGGACTTCGATCAGAACGGGCTGAAGCCCTCGCCTGTGCAAAACGACCTCGAGAACATCAAGGACCGCGCCTACATCCCCTGCTCTTACGAGGGCTGCATCGTGCGCCTCTCGGACAAGATCGCCTACCTGGGCCGGGACATCGAGGACGCGGTCACGGCCGGCTTCATCTCGAAGGCGGACATGCCGCCCCGCGTGGTCCGCGAGCTGGGCGACTCCAATACGGAGATCATCAGCGCCTTGATCGCGGACGTGGTCGAGTGCTCGAAGCGCTCCGCGGCCGTCGGCTTCACGCCGGAGAAGCACGCGCTGGTGGCGGAGCTCGGGAAGTTCAACTACGAGCAGATCTACGAGAACCCAAAACTCATCAAGAACCGCCGGCACATCCGCACGACCATCCACACCCTCTTCGACTACTACCTCGACCTATTCCGGAAGACCGGCCTGGACTTCGCGGCCTACGAGGCGATGGACCTGGAGGCGGACCGCAGCTTCGGCCGCTACGTGGACCAGCTGCGCGCCGTCTACGAGAAGGAAGGCTACGACCCGAAGGCCATCGTGACGGACTACATCTCGGGGATGACCGACAGCTTCGCCTTGGACTGCATGCGCCAGATCTCCATCCCCCAACCCATGCACTTCCGGCGCTCCGCTCCGAAGGACTAGACTACCGCTCTCCCGGCTCCAGGGCCGAGCGCAGGCTCTCCCACTCGGTGAATTCCCTCATCCGGCCTTGATGGGCTTCCTTCACCGCCGCGTCCTTCCAGGCCTTGGCCGAGGCGGCCAAGCCGCGCAGGGCGGCCTGGTCTAAGACCACGGCGCGCTCGCCGTCCGTGACCACGGCCGCGATGAAGTCCGCGGACACGGTCGGGCGGCGGCTCATGGTTTCGCCTTGGACGATCTTGATGGGGTCCTGGGGATTGAAGACGAGGATCGCAACGCCCGGCTGGCCCTTGGAGACCCCCCGAGTCGCCCCGTAGCTCGCGCCGACATCCACGCCCCAGGCGCCCCAGAAGGCGGCGCTCTCGCCGCTGAAGCCCCGGTAGGAGCTCGTCGCTTCGAGGCCGTCGCTGAAGATCATGCCCAAGAGGCCCTTGAGGGTGGTGCCGTGGCTGATGACCCGGCCCTCGGGGAGCCCGCGCGCCTGGACCGCCTCCTTCGCCTTTGAGAGCAGGGCGTTCTTGAACGCGTTCTGCATCCGCGCGATGGAGGCCGCATCCCCGCGCTGGTAGGCAACCTTCGACTTCTGGGCCAGGGCCGAGGGCTTCTTGAGGGCGTCGACGATCCGGCGGGCCAGGGCCTTGAAATCCGCGGGGAGCGCGGACGAAAGGATATCCAGAGGGGATTTCTCCGCGCTGTGCGCCGAGCGCGCGAGCCCGGGCAGGGCTTTGCCGACTTGGGCGGCGCCCGCCCCCGGAACCTCGACCGCGTTGAGCGTGGGCTTCCGGGCGCCTTCGAAGAGCGCGGAGGCCTTCGCGCCGGCATTCTCCGTATTCTTCTCCGAGCCGGGCTCCCGAAGCATCTGCGATATCTCGCCCGCCTTCTTGGAGAAACCTTCGAGCTGTTGTTTGGCGGTCGCCGCGGGGCGCTCGGCCTTCAGCCCTACAGGCCCCTGGGGGACTTCCGCCGAGACATTCTCAGGCGCGGTCAGTACGCGCGCGGGAGCCTGCGACTGCACTCCCACCGCGTCGATCGCGACGGACGCTTTCGGCTGGGCCGCTTTCGGCGCGGAGACATTGGGCAGGACCGAGCCGGTGAGGGAGAGATTTCCGGGCTGAGGCGAGACGAGCGGCGCATTCGAGCCGGAGGTCAAGGACCCGGCCGCGGCGCCCGAATTAGAGCCTACGCCGGGGTTGACCTGGGGGACATCCGTGACGGACTGCGCGAAAAGCGCGAGCTGGAGCGGGAAGAGAAGACGAAAGACGGCTAGGGCCGGGAGGGGCATCCGGGGTCTCCGCCCTTAAGTTTGACCCCTGAATCGGGAAATTTCAAGGGGCGAGTCCAAATGATAGAATCCCGACCATGAATCGCATGCAGACAGCTTTATTCTCCGCCATGATGCTGGCCTTGGCCCCGGTCCTGCGGGCCGCGGAGCTCCCGCCGAGCAGCGCGTGCGCCAATCCTTGAGCCGGCTCCTGCCCCAGCTTTCCTACTCCTTCACCCATACCCGCCAGGACGCGGGCGGCTCCTCATCGGTCGTGGGCCAGCACGGGCATCGCCCTTTCCTTCCCGTTCTACGCCGGCGGAGCGGACCGGGCCGGCGTGCGCATCGCCGAGTCGCAGCTGCGCCAGTCCGAGCTCTCCCTGGAGCTGCTGCTGCGCCAGGAGAGATCCGAGATACGCGGCGCCCTCCTCGCCCTGCGGGCCTCCATCGCGCAGGAGCAGTCCGCGCGAGAGGCCCTGCGCAGCGCCGAGGAGGGCTACCGCATCCAGCTCGGCGAGTATCGCCTTGGGCTGGTCAACAACCTCGACGTCATCGCAGCCATGAACTCCCTGCTCGGAACGCGCCGCTCGTTCCACCAGGTCGCGTATGAGAGCAAGCTCAACCTGATCCAGCTCAAAGTCTCCACGGAGGACCTGCCGTGACCCTGTCCGACGTCTCCATCAAGAACCCGGTCTTCGCCTGGATGCTCATGGCCGGGCTCATCGTGTTCGGAGCCATCGGCCCCCCCGTCGTTTCCAAGAGCAACCCGGAGGACCAGCCCATCATCTGGCTGGCCGTCTCCGGGGACCGTCCCTTCCGGGAGATGACCGAGTACGTCAAGAACCACATCAAGGACCGGCTGACGACCGTCTCCGGCGTGGGGGAGATGTTCATGGGCGGCTTCCTGGAGCCCAACCTGCGTGTCTGGCTCGACGCGGAGCGCATGGAGCGCACCGAGCTGACCGTGGAGGACGTGCTGGGTGCGATCGAGGCAGGGCACGCGGAGGTGCCGGCGGGGTACCTGGACACCGGCTCGCGGGAGATCAACATCCGGGTCATGGGCGAGGCGTCCACTCCCGAGAGCTTCAGCAAGATCATCATCCCCTCGCGCCGGGGAGCCCCCATCTGGAAGGCGTTCCTCATCACCACGCAGTTCATCCGGGCCTCCATCCGCGAGCTCACCTTCAACCTGGTGCTCTCGGGCCTGCTGACCTCGCTGGTCTGCTTCCTCTTCCTCGGCTCCTGGAGCGCCACCCTCAACGTGCTCCTGGCCATCCCCACCGCCATCATCGGCGCCTTCATCGCCCTCTATTTCTTCGGCTTCACCCTGAACACCTTCACCATGCTTGGGTTCTCGCTCGTCATCGGCATCGTGGTCGACGACGCCATCATGGTCCTCGAGAACATCTCCCGCTACCGGGAGGCGGGCGTCCCCCGCGTGCGGGCGGCCATCATGGGCGCCCGCGAGATCACCTTCGCGGCGCTGGCGGCGTCGGTGGCCATCCTCGCCATCTTCGTCCCGGTGATCTTCATGCAGGGCATCATCGGCAAGTTCTTCTTCCAGTTCGGCATCACCATCTCCGTGGCGGTCATGCTCTCGCTCCTCGAGGCGCTCACCATCGCGCCCATGCGCTGCGCGCAGTTCCTCGAGATTCAGCGCGGCACCTGGGTCAGAGCGGCAGACCGCGCGCAGGCCGTGGTATAATCCCTTCTTTATGAAGACCTTCTCTTCGCTGGCTAACCCGGAATATGAGACCCAACCTTTCACCGATTTTTCGCGCGTGACTCCGCGCACAGACATCTCCAAACTGAATTTCAATTGGCGGGAAAATGACCTTCGGGAAAGGGACCGCACCAAGCATGTTCACAGGCTTCACCCATATCTGGGGAAATTCATCCCTCAGCTTGTGGAGATCTTCCTGAGAAAATTCGCTAAGCGAGCTGTCTGCGATCCATTCTCTGGTTCCGGCACTACCATCGTTGAGGCTACGACCCTGGGCCTTGACGCCGTCGGAGTGGATGTCTCCACCTTCAACTGCCTGCTGGCCAAGGTCAAGACCGACAAATACGACGTCCACGCGCTCGAAGTCGAGGCCCAGAAGGTGTTGTCGGCTTTTGACCTCGCCGCCGAAGGTCTGTTCGCCGATGCTCACGGGAACGGCTCGAAGCAGGCGAGCGAGTATCTCAGGCTTTGGTACCATCCGCTTTCCCTGCGGGAATTGCTGCTTTTCCGCAAGATTATAGGCGGCCTGCGCTATGAAGACCTGTTCAAGGTCGTCCTATGCCGGGCCGCGCGATCCGCGCGCCTCGCTCCGCATCACGAATTGGACAACCCGGATGAGCCCGTGCTCGGTCCCTACGCGTGCCGGAAGCACTTCCGCACCTGCCGGCCGACCGTTGGGGCGGCAAAATTTGTTAGACGTTATCTGCTCGACACTTTGGAGAGAGTCCGAGCCTACGCCGAACTGAGGCGGGATGTCCATGTTTGCATCAAGCATGGCGATGCGCGACAGATCGAACTGCCGGCTTTCGACACGATTGTGACCTCCCCCCCTTACGTAGGCCTTATCGACTATCACGAACAGCATCGGTACGCGTACGAACTGCTGGGCCTCCCGCGCAACGACGACTGGGAAATCGGACCAGCCAAGGGCGGCGCTTCGCTGAACGCCAAGGAAAGATACCGTGCTGGGATCATTGAAGTTTTCCGCAATTGCGCCGAGAGTCTGGCCAAGGGCGGAAACGTGGTGGTGGTCGTCGGCGACAGGCACGACCTTTACCGGGACATGCACAAGGATTGCGGGTTCAAGCTCATGGACAGGTTCGAGCGCCATGTGAACAGGCGCACCGGGAGAAGGAATTCAGATTTCTTCGAGAGCATCCTCGTTTGGCGCAGGTAGCACGCCATCCTGGCTTTGCAGCCTTGCCGGCGTAGTCGAGAAGATGCCGTGGACGTTCGCTCTGTAGTACTAAGATATCATGAAAGCGAAGAGCCTCCTGTGCTAGACTTCGAAGGCAATGAGCTCAACTCATTCCTTAAAC
>JACRDO010000025.1 GCA_016212885.1 Elusimicrobiota bacterium
AATGCCCGCAAGGAGATCCCGGCCGCGGACAGGATCGCGGTCCTCGATTTGGACGGCACGCTGATCGAGGAGACGCCGGCCCCGGTCACCCTGTTCCAGTACTGGGAAGCCTACCGGAAATGGCTTCCCGGCTACGCGGGTGTCCGCGAGTTTCAGGAGGCGGTGCTGGAATACACGGACAGGAAAAAGCATCCGGAGGCCGAGATGCTGGCGTGGTACAACACGCTGGAGCACGGCGCGTCCCTGCGCCTTTACGAGGAGCGGGCTTCCGAATTCCTGGACAGGAGGTTCTCCGCGGACCGAGACAGGGAATTCTGGAAGGAGATGGAAGGCATCCAGCCCTACCCCCGGCCTTACGACGGCAAGACCTACCGGCAGATGATCTACGCTCCCATGCGCAGCCTCATCCGGCTGCTGCAGGAGGCGGGGTTCGAGGTCTGGCTCGTCACGGGGACCGGTAAATATTTCGCGCGCCTGCTGGCGCATGACCTGGAGATCCCCGCCTCCCGGATTCTTGGAAACGAGGTTGAGCTCCGCCCGTCCGGCGGCCTCGACGACGAGATCCTGACCAAGACCTTCCTCGCGCCTCCCGCGGCCGGGCGCGGCAAGGTGACCAAGATACGGAGCGCCATCGGAAAGAGGCCGGTCTTCGGAGCGGGCAACACGAGCACGGATCTCGATTTCCTGAAGTACGTCGGCGCCAACGACAAGCTTCCGCGCCTGAACGTCGTCATCGCCCACCACGACGAGGGGAACCCGGCTGAAAACTCCTACCTGGGCTATCCCGCCTACGCGAAGGAATCCCTGGAAGAGGAAGCCCGGAAAAACGGCTGGGTTCTCGTGCACATGGGCGGCGACTGGGAATAAGGTTGTCGTGGATCAACCAGGGGACTTGAGCTTGGTCCTATGGGGAAGCGGGTGGCGCGAGGCATAATATAATCGGATGATAGGATTCGCGATTTTATCGGCTCTGTTCTTGGCCCCGAGCCCCGCGGCTCACGCGGGAACCCTCGGCGGCTTGCGCGCGGCCGCCATTTCCGGGCGTGCGGCCCCGGCGGTTTTCGACGGCTCGGGACGCGCCCAGTTGACCGCGACTTTTGAGCCCGGCGCGGCCCCGGCCGCGCCCTCTTTCGAAGAAGGCCCGGCAAAAGCGGCGACGGCTTCCTTGGACCTCGGCAAGGCCTACGAAGCCTTGGCGCTTGGAGCCCCGGGCGGACTCTCCGGCCTCGACAAAGCGCAGAGGGCGGAGCTTTTCAAAGCCGTGTACTTTCACAGAGTCGCGGCTTTGGACAAGGTCCCCAAGTACGACCCCGGGGAGATCCTCGGCTTCTGCTTCGGGCGGGCCATGGCGGCGCACCTGCTGGCCAGGCTCGGCGGCCTCGACGAAGGCTCCATCCGCAAGCTCTTCATCGTCGGCGACATGCGCGAGGGCGCGGACCCGGAGTGGCGCTTCCATGTGGCCGCGCTCGTGCGCGGGACGGACGCGCGCTGGTACGCCGTGGATCCCGTCATGAAGAAGCCCCTTGAGATCAACGCCTGGATCCGCGGTGTGCGCGCGATCTGGGACAAGCCCAACAAGACCAAGCTCTACCTCGTCCGCCCCTCCGCGGTACTGCCCGACTTAAGGGTCGTGCCCGATCCGGGCCAGGAGACCGGCGAGAGGCTCATCGAGCTGAGCTTCGATCCGGCCTCGGCGCCGGGGTTCGAGAAGGCCGGCGGTTCCTATGGCCTTGCGCCGGACCTGGCCAAGGATGTTTATGAGCCGTCGCAAGGGGCGGCCGACAGGCACTTCATGGACGCCCTGGCCGGGGATCCCCTCCGGTTCGATTTCGAAGCCATCGAGGTCAACGGCGAGCGCATCGGCTACAACGGCTACTTCCGGGATCTGCTGGCGGATCTCTCCGGCCTTAAGCCGCCGCATATGGACGAGAAGTCCTTGACCCTCAAATTCGGCAGCAAAGCCGCGCGCCTGGGCCTGGGAAGCATGCGCATCAAGCTCCGCGGGTCCCTGCGGCGATGAGAAGAATGCCCCGCGCCGGCGCGTGGAAGCCCCTGCTGGCCCGCATCCGGGGCCCGTACTACGATCCCTGGGAATCCGTCTCCGAACCCGAAAGGCGGCGCGCCATCGCGGCCCGGCTCGATGAGTACGTCCGGCACGCCCGCACGCTGACGTTCTATCGAAAGCGCCTTGCCGGCTACAAGAAGGGCGCGGAGCATCCACTTGAGAGGGTGCCGCCGCTCGGCTCTTCGGACCTCCGCAAGCTGCTGCCTCCCAAAAGCCGCCGTCTCCTCGTTTCCGGCGAGCGCGGCTGCAGCGTCTTCCAGAGCGGCGGTACGACAGGGGAGCCGAAAAGCGCCCTTTTCTCGCACGAAGAGCTGGAGGCCTTGGCCCTGCCGAACGCGCGCGGCTTCTACGCCTGCGGCCTGCGCTCCGGAGACCGCGTCGCAAACCTCTTCGCAGTGGGCGGGCTCTACATGACTTTCCTGCACATCCACCGCATGCTCCAGGAGTTCGGCTGCGTGAACTTCCCGTTCTCGAACCACACGCCGCCGGACTTCGTGCGCGGCGCCGCCAAGGCGTTCCGGATCAACTGCATCGCGGGGATAGCGAGCGTGGCCGTGGATTGCCTGCGAGGCATGGCCAAGCTCGGCCTGGAAGGAATCCGCATCGATAAGCTCTACTACGGCGGCGAGCACCTGTATGATTCGGAGAAGGAAGAGTTGAAGCGGAAGTTCGACATCCGCACGATTCTGGCCCCGGGCTACGGCACCGTTGACACGTGGTACATCGGCTACCAGTGCATGAAATGCCCCACCGGCGTTTTCCACGCGCACGACGACCAGACCTATATGGAGATTGTGGACGAAGGATCCGGCCGCCATTGCGCGGCCGCCCCCTACGGGAGCGGAATAACGTCGCCCTCCGGGGACGGCGCTTCCCAGAGCGCGGCCGCTGAGGCGGGGATGCTCTACGCCACGCCCTTCCCGCGCAGGCTGACGCCGGTGGTGCGCTGCCGGGTCGGGGACAGGGCCTCGTGGCTCCGTGAACCCTGCCCCTGCGGCAGGGCCACCCCTCTTTTCAGGCTTTTGGGCCGGGGCGACGACGTGCTCCGCATCGGCTACGACTCGATCGATTACGCGCACGTGCAGAAAGCGGCGGGCGGCGTCAAGGGCCTGCTTTCGGCGGTGCAGATGGAGAAGCGGCGCGTCGCCGGAAAGGACCAGCTCGTGGTCCGGGCGGAGAGCGAGGCGCCCCCATCCCGCCGCAAAGCCTTGGCCAAAACCTTGGCCGAACGAATCGTCCGCGACCGGCCCACGCTGAGGAGGCTCGCGGCCGAAGGATCGGTCTGGCCCGTGCGAGTCGAGATACTCCCCCAGGGAGGCATCCCGCGCAGCGCGCGCACGGGCAAGCTCGCGCGCGTCATCGACGCGCTCCGATGAAGGCTGAAAAGGCGGTCTTGGAGCTCCCGCCCGGGCCCGAGTTCCTGGAGCCGGCCCTGGAGTTTACGCGCGCTTTCGCCCGCGGCCTCAAGATGAGCGCGGAGGATTGGGAAAGCTTCCTCGCGGCTTTCAAGCCCCTGCTCAAGACCGTGATGGAGGCGGCCGCCCCCTACGGGAGCGGAATAACATCGCCCTCCGGGGGCGGCGCTTCCCAGAGCGCCGTGCGCGTGTCCGAGTCCGACGGCAGGCTCTGCGTCGAGCTGCACAACCGAGGGGTTCCCATCCTCTGGGGCCAGGACGCGGTGCGCGACGCGTCGCGGCGCGTGGATCGCGTCTCCGTCGAGAACCTGGGCCGCGAGGGCCAGCTCCTGCGCCTGGAGAAGCGGCTGGGCGAAGCCGCTGCCCGCAAGGCCTTCGAACGGGCGGAGAGCCTCGTGAACTCCTCGGCGCCGGAGATTTCGGAGGACAACGCGGTTATCCGGAGGCTCGCGCCCGCGGACGCCCCTGCCTTGAGCCGGCTCTTCTACGCGGTATACGGCTATAAGTACGTCAATGAGGCGGTGTATTACCCGGAGAAGCTCCGGGCCATGCTGGAGGAAGGCCGGCTGATCTCAGTCGCCGCGGCCCTGCCGGACGGCAGGCTCGCCGGACACGTGGGCCTGCAGAGGTGGGGCCTGAACCCGCCGGTCTACGAGGCCGCCATGGGCTTGGTGGATCCGCGCTTGCGCGCCAAGGGCCTGTTCGGGACGATCTTCGATGCGGCCATGGCCGAGGCTGATAAAACGCCGATGCAGTACCTCTTCTTCGACTTCGTAACCAACCACAGCTTGTCCCAAAAATACATCTCTCGCCTGGGCGCCTGCGACCTGGCGCTTTTCGTGGGCTGCCAGGTTCACGAGACGCAGGCGAGCCTCGAGAAGCTCGGCCTGGGGCCGGATCCAAAGGATATGGACCGCTACACGATATTGTTCTCCATCCTTCCAAGGGCGCCCCGGCCCTTCGGCAAGGAGGCGGTTCTTCCGGAATGCCTGGGGGATCCGCTCGGCTATCTCCTTGAGCCGCTGGGCATGGCTTGGACCCCTTCGCCGCGCTTCGACCCCTTGGCAGAGGGAGGCTCCTACCAGGTCCAAGTCCAGCCCGCGCAAGGCGCCGTCATCTTCGACCTGGCCGAGCCCGGCGAGAAGGCCCTCTCCCGCCTCCTGGAGGAGTGGGGCGGCCTCCTGCGAAGCGGCTGTGAATACGCGGCCGTGGAGGTTCCGCTGGGCGAGCCGGGGCTCGGCGCGCTCTATGAGGCGCTCGGCCGCAACGGGTTCTTCGCCGCCGGGTTCGTGCCGTACCGGCATTCGGACAGGCTCGCCTTCAGGTTCCAGGCCATCGGGCCGGCCAAGGTGGCCTTCGACCAGATCCGCGTGGCCACGCCCGCAGCGCGGAGGCTTTTGGAATTCGTCCGTCAGGACTATGAGAGGAGCCGCCTGATATGACTTTCCCGAAGGCCGAAGCCGTTTCCCGAGTCAAGGATCCGCTGGATTGGTCCGAAGACAAATGCCGCCTCATGGCCGAGGCCTGCCGCGAGATGGCGGTCTTCCACTACGGCGCGAGCCCGGACATCCGCGCCATCTACGACAGGCGCGGCTTCGACCCCGGCTCCATCCGGAGCGAAGAGGATATCGCGCGAATTCCGGCCGTAGGCGTCAGCGCCATGAAGACCTACCTGCTCACCTCGCTTGCGCACGAGCGCGCGGTCCTCAAGCTCACCTCCTCCGGCACCCGCGGCCAGAAGACGCAGATCTGGCTGGATCAGGAGAGCCTGGACCGGGTGCAGGCCATGCTGGACGTGCTCTGGGAGCAGGAGGGGCTCGTGTCCCGGGAGCCGACGAACTACCTGATGTTCGTCTATGATCCCGAAGACGCGCAGGATCTCGGCATCGCCTTCTCCTGCAGGAACGAGCAGCGCTTCGCGCCCGCGGCCGAAACCTTCTTCGCGATAAAGAAGGACGCGCGAGGCGAGTGGGCGTTTGGCCTGGATGCGGTGCTGGAGAAGCTTGCGGCCTTCGAGGGTGACGGGAAGCCGGTCCGGATCCACGGCATGCCGGGTTTCATCCACGAGGCCCTGGCCGCCATGCGCGCAAAAGGCCTGCGCGTCCGGCTGCCGGCGGGCAGCTTCATGCTCACGGGCGGCGGCTGGAAGGCGGCGGAAGACAAGAAGATCTCGCGGGAGAGCTTCCGGGAGCTCGCCGCGGAGCATTTCGGCATCCCCGTTGAAAACACCCGCGACAACTACGGCATGGCGGAGCACAGCGCGCCCTACATCGAGTGCCCAAAGCACCGCTTTCACGTGCCGGTCTACAACCGGGTGCTGGCCCGCGATCCGGCGAGCCTGGAAGTCCTGCCGCCCGGCCGCAGCGGCATCCTCGAGCTGATCACCCCCTTCAACGCCATGATGCCGAACCTGGCGATCCTGTCCACGGATCTGGGCTCCATCGATACGGAGCCCTGCCCCTGCGGCCGGCGGTCCCCGACTTTCTCGCTGGCCGGCAGGGCGGGCCTGGTCAAGCACAAGGGCTGCGCGATCCATGCAGGCGACATCGTCAGGAGGGGCGCCCGTGTTGCCTGAACGCTTCTATGTATTCGGCGAGTGGACGGACCCGGGCCCCATGACGCCCGCGCTGGCCCGCAGGATCCTGGCTGAAGCCGAAGCGAGGCGGCAGGCCTTGGCGGATTATCCAACCGACAAGATCCTCCGCCTGCTGGGACGCTTGCGGGAGAGCTGGGCGGACCCCGGCTTCGGCCCGCGCAAGGACATGCTCAAGCGCCTGCCCCAAGAGACCGGCTTCTCCAAGGAGATGGTCGAGCTGGGCTTGGGCGAGCTCCTCTGGATCCTGGATCCGGACCTCCTTGAAAGGAAGCTCGACGCCGAGGCCCTGGGGGCGCGCGAGGGCTGGGGCCGCTGGGAGGAGCGTACGAGAACCCTGCTGAGCTGGCGGCCGCTGGGCGTGGTCCTGGAGGTGCTGGCCGGAAACGTCTTCGTCGGCTCCGCGGGCTCCCTGATCGAGGGCCTCATCACGCGCAACGTCCTCATTCTCAAGACGCCATCGTCGGAGAAAGTCTTCCTGCCCGCGTTCATCGACTCCATCAAGGAGATCGACGAGGACCGCGTCGTCTCGCGCTCCATCGCGCTCGTGTCTTACGAAGCCTTCCAGGCTGACGTCCTCTCGGAGCTCAAGAAGGGCGTGGACGCGGTCGCGGTCTGGGGCGGGGAGGAGGCGGTGCGGGCGTACCGGACGGATCTCCCGGCCCGCGCGAGGCTCATCGTGTTCGGCCCGAAAATAAGCCTGGCGATCGCGACGAAAGAGGGACTCTCCCGGGAGGGTCTCGCGTCCGCGGCGAGGAAGCTGGCCGCGGACATCAGCATCTGGGACCAGAACGCCTGCACCGCGCCGCAGGCCTGCTACGTGGAAGGAGAGAGGGAAGCCGCGGATTTCTGCGCCGCTTTGGCCGAGGCTCTCGAAGCGGAAGCCCGGCGGCTCCCGGCCGGCGCGGTGGACACGGATCAGGCCGTTGAGATCCGCAAGCTGCGGTCCGTCTTCGAGGTGGCGCAGGCCCGGGGAGAGGGTTTGCTCCTGGAATCGCGCTCAGGGCTCGATTGGACCGTGATCCTGGACCGGAACCCGGAGCTTTTCCCTTCGCCCCTGCACCGAACGATTCGGGTCATTCCCGTGAAGTCCGCGAAAGAGGCTCTCGCCCAGGCGCGGCCCCTGCGCGGCTACCTCCAGACAGCCGGCCTCTGCGCCGCGCCCGCCGAGTTCCCGGCCCTGAGCCGCAAGCTCGGCGACTGCGGCGCCCTGCGCATACTGGAGATCGGCTCCATGGCCTCGGGGGAAATCGACGATCCGCACGACGGAGCCTACGACCTCCCCCAATTCATGAGCCTCGTGGTCTCGCGCCTGCCGGAATCCTGCGCTGAGATCCACCCCTTAGACGCCATGCCCGAAGGCGAGCGGGCCGCGCTAATCGACTCGCGGCTGAGGAGGCTCATCGATCGGGCCAAGCGCTCCAAGCTCTACGGCGCAAGGCTCCAAGGCGCCGAAATCCGGGGGACGGATGACCTGGAGAGCCTGCCCATCCTCACCCGGGAAGACATGGAAGCGAACATGCCCCCGGCCGGCGACGGGCTCGCCACCGGGAAGTTCTCGGGGGGCTACGTGTCGCGAAGCGGCGGCTCCACCGGGAAGCCCAAGTTCTCCCTCTACGACGAGCGGGACTGGGAGGAGATGATGGAGAACGCGGCCCGGGTCCTGGCCGCGGCCGGGATCTCGCCGGGGGACAGGCTGGCCAACTGCATGATCGCAGGCGACCTCTACGGCAGCTTCGTCTCCTTCGACCACATCAATTCCCGGATCGGCGCCACGACCTTCGCGTTCGCCGACAAGGTCAAGCCCGAAAGCTTCGTCATGGCCTGGCGCAAGTTCGCGCTCAATGCGATCCAGGGGGTCCCCGCCACCCTGGCGCCTCTGCTCCGCGCGGCCAAGAAAATCGAGCCCGCCTTGACCATCGAGAAGGTGCTCTACGCAGGGTCACCCATGAGCCCCTCGGACAAGAAGTGGATCGAGTCCGAGCTGCGCGCGCGGCGCGTCTCTTCGGTCATCGGCGCCAACGACGGCGGCCAGATCGGCTTCCAATGCGCCGCCATGTCCGGGGCCCTACACCACGCGATCGACGACTTCAACTATCTCGAGATCGTCGACGATGACGGCCGCCGGGCCCCGGACGGGGAAACCGGAAGGATCCTGATCACGAGCCTGCTCAAGCTGGCCTATCCCCTCATCCGCTACGACCTGGGGGACATGGGCCGGATCGTTTGCGGCGAATGCCCCTGCGGCCGCAAGGGCCGGAGGTTCGAGCACCTGGGCCGCTCGGACGACGTGATCACGATCGGGCTCATGAACGTCCGCCACCGCGATTTCGCCGACGCCCTCTCGGGCATGCCGCTGTCCGCGACCCAGATCGCGGCCCGCAGCGAAAACGGCCGGGAAATCCTCGTGCTCCGCGCGGAGGCCGAGGCTCGATCCGAGGCCCTCCGCGAAGAGGTCCGGCGCACGATTTTGGACAAAGTCTCCAAGGTCGGCGAGCGGCTCGAAGACGGGAACCTGGCCGCGCTCGAGATCGAGCTGGTCGCGCCTGGATCCATGCCGAGGAACCCCCGCAGCGGCAAGGTGCGCAATGTCGTCGACGAACGCGGATAAGCCGGCCGGCGCGTCCAAACTTTCCAAACATCGTAGGTTTGGACGTATCGAACCTACGTCGTTTGGGACGTTCGATACGTCCGTTCTCCGCTCGCCGGCCCCCGGAGGCGCATGGAAGCCGGAGGGGGCTCCCTGGAGGGACGCGAACTTCGCCCTGTTCTGGGCCGCCCAGCTCCTGAGCCAGGCCGGGATCCGGATGTTCCAGAACTCGCTCTTGTGGTGGATCGTGGCCGGCAATCCCGGGGGCGGGGGCAAGGAGGGCGGCCTCTTCATGGTGCTGGGCGCCTTGCCCTCCCTGCTCCTCATCCGCGCCGTGGGCCGGGCCACGGACCGCGCGAGGATCAAACCCCTGTTCGTGCTTTTCTGCGCAATGTCTGCGGCCGCGGCCGCGGCGGGCGCGCTGATGCTCAAGCTCTCCTGGCTCACCCCGGCCTGGGCCTACGCGCTGGGATTCCTCCTGGCTTCTTTCCAGGCCTTCCTGGATCCGGCCTTCAACAAGGCGCTCTGCGAAGTCGTGCGTCCCGAAAGCCTGGAGGAAGCCGTGGCCCTGCAAGCCGCGAGCCAGCCCATGGCCTATTTCGCGGGCGCCGTGGCCGGAGCCGCGCTCATCGACAGCCTCGGCATGGCCGGAGTGGCCGGGCTCAACGCGGCCGTCTACCTGGCGGCCGCGCTCTGCTGCGCGGCCGTGGGCTTCCCCCACGCCGCTGTGCGCGGGGATGCGCAGGGAACTCCGGCGGGCTGGGATTTCCTCAGGGCCATGCCCCTGATCCGCAGGGTCCTGGTCGCCTTCGGGCTCGTCAACTTCTTCGCGACCCCGACCCTGCTGATCCTGCCGTTCTACGTGTCCAGAACCTTGAAAGCCGGGCCTTCCACGCTGGCCGGCCTGGAAGCGTCGCTCTGGATCGGGCTTCTGGCCGGGACATTCGCGTCCAAGCGCATCGAGGTCCGGGGCGGGGTGCTGAGGCTCGGCTTCGCCTGCCTCGCCGTTTTCGGCGCCTGCCTGTTTCTGCCCGGCTTGATCGTCCATGCCGCGTTCTATGGGCTTATGCTCCTGGCCGCGGGCTTCGCCCTGGGCGTCAATAACGTCAAATTCATGACCTTCTTCCAGGAGACCGTGCGGCCCGAAATTAAAGGCCGTTTCTTCGCGCTCATGCAGGCCTTGATCAGCTTCACCTTCCCTGTCGCCTATTTCTTTTTCGGAATGCTGGCCGAGGCCCTCGTACCGCAGAGCCTCTGCCTCATCCAGGGCGCCGGCGTGATGGTCCTCTCGCTCTACTTCTTCGCCTTGAGCGTTAAGAACGCGCGCTTGGAGGGATCCCATGCCTGAGCCGGCCTGCCGCAGGGCCGCTCCCGAGGACGCGCCGGCCATCCTTCAGCTCATTGGCGCCCTCTCCGGCGAGCGGAGCACAGCAGGCGCCTGCGAGGACGGCGCTTCCAAGCGCGCCGCCCTTTCGCCGAACCATTGCGGCTCAAGGACGGCGCGAGAGGAGGACGGCCAGCGCGCCGCCTTGCCCGGCATGGATCTCGACGCCTTGTCGCGCTCTCTGGCCTGCGCGGAGGAAGCCTGGCTTCTGGCTTCGCTCGGTCAAGCTCCGTCCGGTGCCATGGTCATGGACGTGGACATGGATCAGGGCCTTGCGAAGATCCGGCGCGTGTTTGCCGCGCCCGGCGCGGACCGCGCCTGCGAAGCGCTTTGGGGTTTCCTGGCTCAGGATATGGAATCCCGGGAGGGGATCGACGCGGTCTACTGCACCACGCGGACACTGGCCCCGGCGCAGATGGCCCTGGCGCTGGGGTGCGGCTTCAAGGCCCTGGGCGTGTTCCCGGGCGCGCCGGGATTGGATCCCTCCGGGGTCAACGGCCTCGCGGCCCTGTTCCGGCGCGGCGTGCTCGGCTCCAAGCGCCGCGGCCGGTTCCCATTGCACCCGGCGCTCAAGATTCTCTACGACCGGGTCAAAACGGAATGCGGCTTGGACGATCCGCCTTTGGCCGCGCTCGACTTCCCGCCGGGGCCTTCGGCCGGCCTTCCGCCCCTGGAGGCCCTGCGCGCGCCGCTCTTCGCCGCCCGCAGGTTCGAGAATCTGCGCAGGAGGAAATCCCTCTCCGTCAATTTCTACCCGTTCCAGACCCCGAACGTCATGATCACGGACCCGGACCAGAAGATCGAAATCTTCGCGAGGATTTACGACGACCTGCGGTTCGCGACCGTGATCGGCGAGCGCCTGGAGGCGGCCGTGGATCCCGTCAAGCTCTGCCGCGCAGTGGTGGACATCCTTCGCTCGCAGGGCGCCGAGTACGTCGAGGCCATCAATGACGCGGCCGACGCGCGGGGGGTGGATGCTCTGCTCAGGGCCTCATTTGAGCCCTGCGCCTACTTCCCGGGCCTCAAGCGCCACGGATCTTCACGCAGGGACTTCACGGTCTTCGCTCGATCCTTCGCAAGCGCGGAGATGCGGCCCGCGCAGGCTCACCCGGCCTTCAGAAAATTCCTCGACCCCGCCAAGTCTTCAATCGAATAGGCTGCGCGCCGCTTCAATTTATGCGTCTGCTCTAAACCCATCTTGCTTCGACGAGAGGGTCGGCATCATGCTCGCCGATGATGTGAGCCCATCGTCGGATAATCTTTGGTTCACTCAAAAACTTTCGTAGTCGGGCGTTGACCTTCGGTAAGGCGATTGTTGCCTTCTCGTTGGCCGCCTCCGATTTTCCCAGGCGGACTTCAGTCTCTGACTCCCCTGACTTTAGTCCCCTTGCGACGATGTTGAAAAGCGTATAAACTTTGGGATAGATGGCGATGCGCACCATGCCCGGCCGGTCTCAGTCAGGCGTCACCCTGGTGGAGGTGCTTTTGGCGGTCGTCATCCTCTCGATCGGGATGCTCTCGTTCATGATGGCTTTCAGCTACACCGCCAGGTCGATCCAGAAATCCAAGACGCGGCTTTTGTCCTCCACCCCGCTGACCATGGAGAAGCTCGAGCTTCTCAAGAACATCTCGTACCAACGCCTCATGGTCTCGACCGACGTGGTCGCCGCGGCCGAGAGCGGCTTCAACTTCCTCTACGACCGCTCCGCCTATCCCTCCGAGTCGGTCCGGGTAGGCGACATAAACTTCATCCGGCGCGTGCTCATCCGGAAGATGAGGAACGTCGGCGGCACATTCACCGAGATACCCGCCACTGATCCGGACACCGGGATCAAGCTCATCCGGGCCTACACCATCTGGGAGGAAAACGGCCAATGGAAGAAGTTCGAGGCCTCCAGCCTCTATTCCGACCCCGACTTGGTCCTTCTCGGTTCCACCCTCCGGGGAAACGTCAAGGACTCCGGGGGCTTGAACCTGCAGGACGTGGAGGTCATCCCCTTGCAGGCGCCTTCCTATTCCGGGAGGACCGGCTCCTCCGGGAACTACGGCTTCCAGGTCATTTCCGGCGACTTCACGCTGCGCGCAAAGAAGTTCGGCTATTACACGGCCTACAGCGGCCTGCGGAGCGTCCCCTCAGGCTCGGTCGTGACCACCAACTTCGACGGCACCGATGCGCCGGCCCTTGTCCCCATCGCCAGCGGAACGCTCGCGGGCACCGTGTGGATGTCGAGCAACGTCCTCATCAGCCAGGTTGTGGCCAGCACCGGGGCAGGCCCCTTCGGAGAGGAGAACGAGTACGTGGAGCTCTACAACCCCACGACCTATACCTGGACGATCAACGCCTCCAGCTTCAAGCTGATGTACCGGGAGAAGAACGTGGGCGGCGTTATGGAGGAGATCGCCATCACCTTCGCCAACACAAGCCTCCCGGCCAACCGGTACTACCTGATCGCGAGCACGACGTCAATTACGGTCAACGGAATCGCCAAGACCGCGGACGCCTACTACTCCATACAGGCGAACAGGATCGCGGACAGCGCGGACGGAGGCATCGGAATCCGGAGGGATGCCACAAGCCCCTTCTGGGACAGGGTCGCCTGGGCCCGCTCAGGCGGGCCAAATCCCCCGGTCGAGCTCATTGAAACGATCCCGATCTCGCTCGAGCCAGCCGTCGGGCTTGCAGACGGCGCCCAAATCGTTCGCCTGACCAGCACGGGCACAACAGACTCGAGCTACGGCAATGCCTACGACACGGACATTAATAGCGTGAACTTTTCGACTTTTAGTTCCATCGCACATTACCCGCGCAACAGCTCGGATTCCAGAACCCCAATCAGCGGCTTCCCGGCGCGGCTGGCTGTGGCAAGCGCGAACGACGGGCTCTCCTCAGCGGTGCAGGCCGCTGTCTACAACGCTGGGACAAACTCCGAATACGCGGCATTCTCGCTTCCGGGGGTCGCCACAGGCACCTGGAAGCTGGCGCTGACCAGCGGGACCCTCCATCTTATGCTCAGCACCGTCTCCGTGCCCACGGGCGCCCAGACATATTTCGTCCCCAACGCCGCGACCGATCCCGCCTGGCCGGCTGCAGGATACAATGTCGCCCGCTTGAGCTCCACCATAGTTTCCGGATTCATTTCAGGCACGGTGCGAAAGACCGACTCAAGTCCCTTGAGCGGGATTACGGTGAAGTCCGGAACCGTAGGGGCTCTTACGGCAGCCAACGGCACATATACGCTTTCGCTGGCTACGGGAACGCAGACCGTGACCGCCAACCCGGACGGGGATCCAGGCTACAGCGCCAACTACGTCTCGGTCTCAAGCGCCGGCTGGCCGGTCGAGACCGGAAAGGTCACGACCGGGGTGGATTTCACCCTGAGCGAGGGCGGCGGCATCATGGGCTGGTTCACGGCCAACGGCGTGGACCCCTTGTCCAACATCCCGGTCATCTCCACGCAGAGCGGGGTCCAGATGGGCTCCGCGGTGAGCGGGTCAGACGGCCATTTCCGCATCACGAACCTTGCCAAGGGCGCCTACACGGTCATCCCGCAGCTTGACACCGGGGAGAGCTCGAGTCCCGTCAACAAAAACGCAACGATCTCGAGCGCGGGCCAGACCGTATGGTCCGCGACCTTTACGGTCTCCGGCGCGCTGGGATACTTCAGCGGCAGCGTCACCAAGTCCGGCCAGGCCATCACCACGGGCGCGCTCATCGTGGCCTCAACCGGCACGATCGCAGGCTCGAATCCGCCCGCGGACGACAGCAGCCTGCGCAACAGCGGGGTGCTCTACTACGCGGGATCGAGCAAGCCGGACGGGACCTACGAGCTTCCGGTGCGCGGCGGCGCGGGGACCTACAACATCTACGGTTGGTACACGACCGTCTCCGGCCAGACCCCGACGACCGTCAAGATCTCCATGACCGGGACCGTCGCCGCCGGCCAGACCCAGACGGTGAACCTGGCATGGTAAGGGCTCCGAAGGGCTACACCCTGACCGAGGTGCTGATGGTGGTCGCCATCGTCGGGATCATAAGCTCCGTCTTCCCCCGGCTATTCATCCAGGTCACGCGCTTCTTCCGCCAGAACCAGGCCAGGGCGGACATCCAGAGGGACGCGAGATCCGCCTTTGATCTCATGAGCAGAAACCTCCGCCAGGCCCTCGCCTCCTCCGTGGCGATAGACCAGGCCTCAGGCCAGCCGCCGTATTCCCGGATTTCGTTCACCAAGATCGGAGGCGGCGCCATTACCTACTATCAGCAGGGAACCAAGCTCTACCAGGTCGCCGGCGGCACCAAAACCATCGCCGAGAACCTGCGCTACATGGCCTTCACGCATCTTAGGACCGACGACGACAATCTCGTCTCGGTCACCCTTACCCTTGAGAAGGCGACCTACAACCAGCAGACCAAGGCGCTGCAGCTCTCCGTGGAGAAGATACGGATCAAAAATGATTAAGATCAAGCGGCGGGCCCAAAGCGGACAGGTGATGATCGGCGCCATTATCGTCCTGGCGGTCCTTCTCATCCTGACCCCTGCGTTGATCTTCCTGGCCCAGCACGAGTCCCGCATGGCGGTCAAGCACAAGCGCGCCATCTCCGCGTTTTTCGCCGCGGAGGCGGGCGTTGAGCGCGCCCTCTGGCTTTTGCGCTCCAGCAGCAGCACATTCGACAACTGCTTAAACGGCGCCATCCCCGCCGGCTACCTCGGAGACGCGATTTACGCCGATGTCCCGGAGGCGGCTTACGCTGTGTGGCTATCGAGCACTGCGACCAAATACGAGCTCCGCATCGAGTCCCGAGGCCGCGACAGCGTCCGAAAGGAGTTCCGCACCATCGAAGTCTACGTCAAGAAAGATTCCATCGAAGCCGCGATCTACGCGCCGTCCGTGGACGTTTGGGGCTCGGCCAAGGTGATCTGGGGCCCGCTGATGTCCATGGGGGACATGGAGATGCAGGGCAGCGCCAACGAGATGTACCCGCGCAAGCTGGCCAGGGGGAAGATCACGCGCACGGGAGGGGGGGGGGGCTGCGCTGGGTGCACCTGGGCCGGCACCGCGGGGTGCGGCTACTGCGACCGCGATACCAGCCCAACTCCTCTCAACACCGACAGCCTGGAATTCTGGGCCTACAACTCGTATCCGGTCCCGGACCCGCCGCAGGTGGACCTGGAGTACTACCGGGGGGCGGCCAAGGCTGAGACCGGCTGCCCAGCTGGCGGGACCCAATGCACGCCCGCGGGCAACACGACCTGCTGCTACTACACCGCGAACCAACTCTGGGACAACCACCTGGTCATGGCGAAAAAGGTCTACTTCTTCGAGGGCAACGCGAAGTTCACGGGCTCAAAGCACTTCAGGGGCCACCTCATGGCCATGGGGGATTTGGAATTCGAAGGCTCAGGCAAGGGCGATGACGGCTCCAACGAGTACGGCAGCTACATCTCCACCCCGCCGGCCACGGCATGGCGGGAGTACCAGAAAAACGTCCCGCAGGGCGGCGACGACTGCCGCAGCCTTTGCACGGGTATACTGTGCGGGGGCGGGGGCAACGGAGCCAATGACGACGGCAACTACAACGACGGCAACGATGCCGAGCGGGACGACGAGGGCTGCCACCAGTTTCCAGGCGACGAGGGCTACCGCACCGTGCACAACTTCAAGTTCGGAACCGGCTGCATCAACGAGGGGCACTCAAGCAACATCGGCGGGGGAAGCTCCGAACCCATCTCCTTCAAGGGCTTCGCCTATGTCAAGGGGGAGACCAAGGTGGGTGGATCTGTGTCCATACACGGGTCCCTCATGTCCGACAGCGGGCGGTTCGCCGGAGGCGGGAGCATGGTCATCTGGTACGACGACAGCCTGGATGTCCATCTGACCAGCATCGATTTCAAGCAAACCTCCTGGAAGGAGCTGCCCGGCAAGCCGTTCTAGAGCCCTCCGGTCAGCTTAAGCGAGGCGTAGAGCACAGCCAGCAGCAGGCACGCCGCGGGAATCCCAAGCCGGGCCCAGGGCCCATCCGCAAGGCCCGCGGCCTTCCCGACGGTTTCTTGAGGCAGCTTGCCGAGCATGGTCGCGGCGTCGGCGCAGGCGAGCCCTGTCAGGAGGGCGCGGAACTGCTCCTCGGACATCATCGGATCAAGGAGCAAGGCCGCGGCTACGGCGCCATCCCCAGCCATGGCCAGGGCGCCCACGCCAAGAAGCGATCCCGCAGGCCATTCCTTAAGCCAGCCATCCAGGGCGGGCCCGACCGCGGCGCCCAGCACCACGGAGGCGAAGATCGTCGCGGACATGCGCGCCGCAAGCAGCCAGGCCTCCGCCAGGCTGGGGCATGCCCGGTCATTGCCGGCATCGGGCGCATCTTCCGCCAACAGCCAGCCTGCCGCGGCCAGGCTGAGAACCCCGGCCAAAGCCCAGGGCGCAAGGAGGTAGAGCAGGTATCCGTCTCCGGCTGATAGGGGCGGATTCGAGAGCCTTGAGAGCGCCGCGGCCGGAAGGGGTGAGCCGAAGGGGCTGCAGCTTGAGCCGAGGCTTATCCCCAGGCAGCCCAGCGCCGCCAGCCGGCCGCGCGAGGACGCGGAGAGCTTGAGATTTCCCAGCCATAAGCACAGGAGCCAGCATGAGACCGGCGCGGTCAAGAGCGCTCCGGAGGCTCCGGCCAAGGCCAGGGCGCAGCCGGCCGCCAGCTTTGTCCCAAGCTTCTTTTCCGCGGGCCGGCACACAGCTGCCAGCGCATCGGCAGCCAGCCATGCCATGAATGTCCCAAGAGAGGCGGCCAGCAGGAACTGGAGTGGACGCAGAACGGCTTCGAGCATGGAGACCCTGCTCCACGCCCCGCCAAGCGCGGCCGCCATGAGGGCCGCGGCCATGAGCCAAAGCTCGCGCCGGGCCCTTAGCGGAGAATAAGCCAAAGGCCCGAACAGGGCCCCTGCCCCGCAGGCGAGAAGAATCGCTTGCCGGATCAAACCGCCCTATCCTACGAGCACTCCGAATAGCCGCAGTCCTTGCAGGCCGGCTTGCTGCAGCCCGACTCGTAGGCCACGTTGGCGGAGTAGCACTTCGGGCAGTGCTGCATCTTCGTCAGCTCGATCAGGGCGTCCACCGTCTTCTTCGTCTCGGCCTCGTTGTCGGAGAGCCAGCCGGTGTGCTTGAGGTGCTGGCGCATTGCCACGCTGACGCCGTGCGCGATGGAGTCGATGCGGCTCTCGCCGAACCCGAAAGGACGGTCCCCCTTGACGGCGTTTAAGTGCTTGAGGATGCGGATGGGGTCCCCGCCTTCGGCCAGGTACTTGGAGAGCAGGATGCCGAGCACCGAGGTCAGCCCGGAGATCTCGGTGCCGAGCGGCGGGATGTTCGTGAAGACCTGGTAGGGCCCGCGCTCGTCGTAATTGATGTGGATGTGCAGGGGGCCGTAGCCGGTCTTGATCAGGTAGTACTCCGACTTGACGCCGAAGGCGTCGGAGGGGTCGCGCCGCCGCTTCTTCCCGGCCGCCTGCGAGGCCCCCAGGTTCAGGAC
Source organism: Elusimicrobiota bacterium (assembly GCA_016212885.1). Taxonomy (GTDB): domain Bacteria; phylum Elusimicrobiota; class Elusimicrobia; order UBA1565; family UBA1565; genus UBA9639. The sequence continues at coordinate 17,561 of JACRDO010000025.1, forward strand.
CTGCTGGGTCTTGGAGCCGTCCCGGTAGATGGTGATCCCCTTGCAGCCCAGGTCGTAGGCGAGCTGATAGGCGCGCCGGACATCCTCCTGCGTCGCGGAGCTGGGCAGGTTGATGGTCTTCGAGACCCCGTTGTCCGTGTGCTTCTGGTAGGCGGCCTGCATGTGGACGTGGTGCTCGACCGAGACGTCGTGGGCCGTGGGGAAGAGCTTCTGTATCCACGGCGGGATCTCGGGGACCCCGCGCACGGATTTGTGGTTGTCGTTGATCTTCTTCCAGAGGTCCCCTTTCGAGAGGCCGAAGTAGCGGTTCTCCTCGGCGACCTGCTTAAATAGCGGATTGACCTCGAAGAAGACGTCCTTGGCCTCTGGGTTGCGGCCCTGCTTGAGAGCGTCAAGGGCCTTGGCGTTGTAGCGCGTGTAGGCGATCGCGAAGAAGGGCTCGATGCCTCCCCCCTGCAGGCCCGCGGCGATGGCGATGGTGCCGGTCGGCGCGATCGTGGTCCGCGCGCAGTTGCGCACCAGGGAAGTCGCGCCGCGGTAGTGGGGGCCGTTGGGGTCGTAGATGGAGCCCTTCCAGTTCGGGAAGACGCCGCGCTCGCGCGCCAGCTTCTCGGAGGCTTCGCGCGAGGCGGTGTTGATGAGGCGCATCGTCTTCTCGGCGAAGTCTAGGGCCTCCTGGCAGTCGTAGGCGACGCCGAGCTTCGCCAGGCACTCGGCCCAGCCCATCACCCCGAGGCCGACGCGCCGGTTGGCCTTGGCGATGCGCTCGATCTCCGGGATGGGGTAGTTGTTGACGTCGATGACGTCGTCTAAGAACCGGATCGCGGCCTGCACGACGGTCTCCAGGCGCTTGAAGTTGAACGTCCCCTCATCGAGCGAGCCCTCCACGAAGTTGGCCAGGTTGAGCGAGCCGAGGTTGCAGGGCTCCCAGGCGAGCAACGGCTGCTCTCCGCAATTTCCGCTTATAATTCCAGCAGAAATCAAGGAATGCGTCTCGGGCTCCGTCGTGCAGTAGACGTCCGTACGGCCCGCAGGGGTGATGGCCTTCACACGTGTCGTGAAGGACTCCAGGTAGGCTCCGCGCGACAGGGTGCTCTCGAAAGCCCGGGCCTTCTTCTGCTTTGTCGGTGTCAGAAAGCCGATCTCATCCAAGAAGCGGCTGCGGTTCTGGCGCGTGATGGCGAGCTCGTACTGATCCTTAAAAGGGTACATCTTCGGTTTTCGCTTGGAGTCCGGCATCATCTTATGGCCGGCCTTGCGGCGGTGGTAGAGGTGGGAAACCACGCCTTCATTAAGGAGCAGAAGTTGGACTTCTTGGAGAAGTTTTTTGGAGCTGTTGGCGAGCCGGATGGAACCGGAGTGGATGCTCTCCGAGACATTGACGGTCCCGTCGGCGGTGAAAAGCGCCGACAAAAATCCCAGGACGGCTTCGCGCGGCGCCTTCCAGAGGGCGGAGGGCATCTGCTTGTCGGGGCCTTCAGCCTCGCTTAGACCCAGGCTCCTGAGAAAGTAGTACAAGGAACTCTTGTAGTAATGGACCAATGTTCCGTTGCGCTCTATTTCCGCGCCATCCATGCCCAGCCATTCCTTGACCAGCTTCTGAAATTTCGGGGCCAGTATCTTTTTTTCTTCGTCGCCATACATCAAGCCGATGGTATAGTTCGGGACATTTCGCCCCCCAGGGGTTTCAGCGCTCGCCCAGCCGTCGCCGATAACCCAACCCAGAATCTCGCCCAATTCTCGGGACCATTTCCTGGGAAGCGAGGCTTCGCTGCGCGTCGTGCGAGCCTTGAGCTTATTGTCCGGGATAAAGGGCGGCAGGGCGTAGTCCCGGCTCCAGACCCCTCGGCCGGACTGGATCAGGATTTCGTCGCCGGGCCGGAGGTCTTTAAGCTCCTTGAGTCCATCCGGCGTGAAGAACTTGTGGTCCGGGGTTGCCGTCACCTCGAAGCCATGCTCTGTCTCAAGATGCAGAACCGGCCAGTTCTTGCGGGTTTTGAACACCGGCGCCGCCCTTCTCAGGGTGATCCCGCCTGCGGCCTTAACCGCGACCGCAGCCCCGCTGCCGCCCCCCAAAGCGCGCAAGGCGGATACGCGGTTGTCGGTGGCGACCGCGATCTCCGTCTTGTCCAAATAGAGCTCCTCGAAGGCGAGCAGTCCGCGGTCGGTTGCGAGGCGCACGTGGCCTGCGAAGCAGGGGTTTGTGCTCTCGATGGCCCCGAGAGCCGGCGTCGGGTTCGACGCGGAGGCGTTGATGCGGTCGATGACGACGTAGCCGGGGTCCCCGGACTTCCATGCGTTCTCGACCATCAGGTCCCAGACCTCCCGAGCGCGGAGCTTGCCGGCGGGCTGCTGGGTGCGGGGATTGACGAGGTCGTATTCCGCGTCCTCGGCGACCGCCTGCATGAACTTGGCGTCGATCGCGACGGAGACGTTGAAGTTCTCCATGATGGAACCCCCGGCGCCGCTGGACTTCATGTTGATGAAGTCGCGGATCTCCGGGTGAGTGTAGTGCAGGATGCCCATGTTGGCGCCGCGGCGGGTGCCGCCCTGCTTGACCACGTCCGTCATCTTGTCGAAGATCTGCATGAAGGACAGGGCGCCCGAGGCCACGCCCTGCGTCTTCTTGACGAGGTCGCCCTTCGGGCGGAGGCGGCTGAAGGAGAAGCCGGTGCCGCCGCCGGACTTCTGGATGAGCGACTGGGCCGTCACCGCCTTCGTGATGCCCTCCATGGAATCCGGCACGGGGAGCACGTAGCAGGCGGAAAGCTGCTGGAGCTCCCGGCCGGCGTTCATGAGCGTCGGGGAGTTCGGGAGGAAATCCCAGGACGCCATCAGGTTGTAGAACCGGGTGCTCCAGGCCTCGTGCAGGCGGGCCGCTTCCGGGACCTTCCGGACCACCGACTCGATGTTGCGGATGAAGCGCGCGAAGTTCGCGTCCCGCTCCGGGGCTTCGGGCAAGCCTTCGTGGAAGAGGAACATGGCGGAGGGCGCCGCGTCCGTGGCGGGCGGAGCTATCGTCTCGAGCGTGTACCGGACTCCGTCGAAAGCGCCCCATTTCTCGGCCTCCGGATGGAGCGCCACCTCGGCCAAAGCGATGTTGCGGGCCACGTCCTCCAGCCAGGCCTCGATGCTGGGGGCATCCCGCAGGTACTTATCCTTAATAACCTTCAGCTGGTTCTCATGCGCGTGGATTTTGGCGATCTTGCTTTCCCTCTCGGCAGCCGTCTTCTGTTTCACGAGTGACTCTCCTCGACGTGTCTGGACGTCGCAAATGAATTATCAAAAACGCGCACTAGTGTAACACCCTGACCCAAATAATGTCAAATCCTCCGACGGAGGAGCGGCTCCGCGGGGCTTCTTCGAATTCCGGCCCGCGCAGGTTTTCAAGAGATTCGTGATAAAATAAATGATAATAGGCGATACAATATGGAAAGCGTTCCGTCGGTTTTCCGACTAAGAAAAGCGACACGGCTCCTGGATCTTCGGGCCCAGGGGTCCGCTAGGAATTGGAAATAATGTTTCGCAATAAGCATAAATTGATTATTTTGGGAAACCCCAGGCGAGCTTATCAACAGGTCAGTAAACGTCAACACATTAAATTAAATACTATATGGTATAGAATGATACAAATTGGAATGAATGACACACCTTCGCAATGTCCTGTGAATTCATCCGGATCGCCAGCGCTAGGGCAAAGGCGTGTTCCGGAATCCGGGAGGTCGCGGCCTCGACGAGCACGCAGCAGCAGCAGCTTGTCATGCCCTACTGGATTTAATATACTTTCTTACTTATGTACGCGATCATTGAAACCGGCGGAAAACAATATTGGGTGGTGCCTGGGGATACCCTCAGGGTCGAAAAGCTCCAGGCCAAGGATGGGACCGAGCTGGTCCTCGACGCGCTTTGGGCCGCGGCCGAAGGCCAGGAGGAAGGCAAGGAGGCTCCGGCCAGCCAGCCGGCCAAAGTGACGGTCGAAGTCGTCCGGCAGGTCCATGGCCCCAAGCTCATCGTTTTCAAGAAGCGCCCCAAGAAGAACTACGTGCGGAGGATGGGGCACCGCCAGGAGCTGACGGAGATCCGGATCAAGGATATCGCATTCAACTAACGGAGCAGCCAGATGGCGCACACTAAAGCGCAGGGTTCCAGCTCGAACGGACGCGACAGCCATGGCCAGCGGCTGGGGGTCAAGATCTACGGCGGCGAGCGCATCCGGGCCGGTTCGATCATCATCCGCCAGCGCGGCACGAGGATCCTCCCGGGCCTCAACGCGGGCATCGGCCGCGACGACACGGTCTACGCCAAGATCGACGGCGTCGTCACCTTTGAATGGGCCAAGAAGGACAAGAAGCGCGTCAGCGTCTATCCGGCCTAAGCGCCCCACGCCTATGAGAACAGGATGCGGTCGCCGCATCCTGTTTTTCCATCCATGAACTTCGTCGACAAAGTCCGCGTCTACGCCCAGGCCGGGAAGGGCGGGGACGGTTGCCTGTCCTTCCTGCGGGAGAAGTTCCGCCCTTTCGGCGGGCCTGATGGGGGCGACGGAGGCAAGGGGGGGGACATCCTCCTCATCGCCGACGCGAACTACCGCACGCTCCTCGATTTCAGCCTCCATCCCCACGTGCGCGCGGAGGAAGGCGGGCGCGGCAAAGGCTCCTTGAAGGCGGGCGCGGACGGGCGCGACATCGTGCTCCGTGTCCCGGCGGGCACGATGGTCCTGCGGGGCGGAAAGCTGGTCGCGGACCTGGCCCGGTCCGGGGAGAAGGCGTGCGTGGCCCGGGGCGGCCGCGGGGGGCGCGGCAACGCGGCTTTCAAGAGCCATCGGAACACGGCCCCGCGCATCTACGAGAAGGGCGAGCCCGGCGAGGAGGCCGAGCTCGAACTGGAGCTCAGGCTGATCGCGGATATCGGGCTCGTGGGGTTCCCGAACGCCGGGAAATCCACCCTGCTCTCGCGCGTCTCCAACGCCAGGCCCAAGATCGCGGACTATCCTTTCACGACCCTCGCCCCGAACCTGGGCTTAGTCCGGCACAAAGACGAGAGCTTCGTGCTGGCGGACCTCCCGGGCCTGATCGAAGGCGCGCACGAAGGCCGGGGCTTGGGCGGCGACTTCCTGCGGCACGTCGAGCGCACGCGCCTGCTCATTCACCTCGTGGACCCCTCCGGCTTCAAGGGCGTGGAGCCCCTGGCCGGCATCCGCGTCATCGAGGAGGAGCTGCGCAGCTACGACCGAGCGCTATCGCGAGGAAGTGCCGCTTCCGAGAGCCGTTGGGGAGCGGCCAGCCGCCGGCTCGCCGCCAAGCCCCGCTTCCTGGCCGTCAACAAGCTGGACCTGCCGGGCGCTGAGGAAGCGCTTCGGCGCGTGCGCGGGCGCTATCCGAAGCGCAAGGTCTTCGCCCTGAGCGCCGTCACGGGCGAGGGGGTCTCAAAGCTGCTCGACGCCGCGCTCCGGGCGCTCGCCCGAATGGGCCCGCCCCCGCCGGAGGGCCGCGGCCATGAGGCCGCAGTCCTCGCAGGGCGCTGTCTTTCCGCTCCCGGAGAGGGCGCCGCTTCAGGAAACGGCGGGGGAACTGGGCGAAGCTCGATGCTCAAGCTGGAGCGCGGCTTCGAGGTTGAGCGGGCCGGCCCCGGAGCTTTCAAAGTCTTCGGAAGCCAGGTCGAGAGGCTGGCCGCGATGTCTGATTTCGCCCTTCCCGAGTCCCTCAGGCGCTTCCAGAACATCCTGCGCAGGGTCGGCGTGGACCGGGCGCTCAAGCGCGCCGGGGTGCGGGAGGGGGACACGGTTCGCATCGGGAAGATCGAATTCGAGTGGCAGGACCAGGAGGCCGCTCAGGGATCGTGAGCGCCCAGAACGAGTCCAAGGCGAGGATCGAGAGCGGCTCCAACGGCCCCAACATCCAAAATGCGTCGGTTGGGGCCGTCCCGAACCAACGCCGTACGGATGTTCGAGACGGGGGCCCGGGCGGCGAAGATGCCGCCTCCGCGGCCTACGACTTCTGCCAAGAGCTGCCGCGCGGGCGCCGGGGAGACTTCCCGGCCGTATCCTGGTTCGCCGCCAGGTCCCTGCGCAAGCACGTGGCCGCGCTCTGCGCGTTCAAGAGCGTCGCCGAAGGCTTCTGCGACGACCCGGAATATGAAGGCGTGCGCAAGGACCGCATCGATGATTGGCGCCGCCAGCTCGAGGCCGTCGGCAAGGCCCCGCCGCAGCACCCGGTTTTCATCGCCCTTGAGAGGACCCTCGGGGAACTGAGCCTTCCAAAGGAGCCCTTCAATGACCTGCTGGACGCCCTCCTGGAGGACTGCGGCAAGAAGCGCTATGAAACGGCCGAGGATGTCCTCGACTATTGCCGGCGCTCAGCTGACCCCCTCGGGCGGATCGTCCTCATGATTCACGGCTACCGGGACCCGGATCTCCTCAAGCTCTCGGACCGCCTCTGCACGGCGCTGATGCTCGCCGGCTTCCTGCGGGACATCTCTTTGGACCTCAAGAAGGACCGCATCTACATCCCCCTGCAGGACTTCCAAGAGGTCGGCTACTCCGAGGCGGACATGCGAATGGGCGTGGTCAACGAGCGCTTCCGAAACCTCGTCAAGCTGCAGTGGAAGCGGGCTAGGGCCTTCTTCGAGGAGAGCCGCTCCCTGCCGGGGCGCCTGAGCTGGCCGCTCGGCTGGGACGTCCGCCTGCGGTGGCTTGGCGGGATGGAGCTCCTGCGCAAGATCCACAAACTCGGCTACGATACGATCCATCGCCGGCCGAAGATCACGGCGTGGGACTGGGCGGGGCTGGTCCTGAAAGCCCTGGCGAAGCGATGAGCGAAAGCCCCGAGGCCGGCTCCAACTTCTCGCTGGCCTTCCTCTTCCTGTCGAGCCGGCAGCGCGGCGCCCTGCGCGCGGTCTACGCCTTCTGCCGGCACGCGGACGACATCGTGGACTCCGGCGCCTTCCCTCCCCAGGAAGCCGCCAAGCAGCTCGACTTCTGGCGCGAGGAGGTCGGCCGGCTCTATTCCGGGAAGGCGTCGCACCCCATCGCCCTGCGCCTGCGCCCGCACATCCTCGAGTTCCGCCTCCCCCAGCAGGCCTTCCTGGACATCCTCGACGGCGTTCGCATGGACCTCGAAAAGACCCGCTACGAGACCTTCGCCGAGCTTGAGAAGTACCTCTACGTGGTCGCGGGGGCGGTCGGCCTGCTCTGCGTGGAGATCTTCGGCTACCGGAGGACCTCCGCGGAGGAGATCCGCGCCTTCGCCGTGGCGACGGGCAACGCCTTCCAGCTGACGAACATCCTCCGGGATGTGGGCACGGACCTGGAGCGGGGGCGCATCTACCTGCCCTTGGAGGACATCCGCGAGGCGGGCTACACCGTGGAGGCATTCATCCGGCGACAGCACACCGCGGAATTCGTGCGCCTCATGAGCAAGGAGCACGACCGGGCCAAAGCCTGCTACCGGCAGGCGCGCAACCTCCTTCATCCGGAGGACCGCGCCTCCATGACCGCGGCCGCGGTGATGTCCGAGATCTACGAGGAGATCCTCGACAACGTCAAGGCCGAGAACTTCCGCGTCTTCTTCCAGCGGGTCGGCATCTCGTTCTGGCGCAAGGTCGTCCTGGCCTGCCGCGGCTGGTGCCGCGCGCACGGCATCTACTGATATGATCAAATCCTCAGGTCGACCGGGCGTGGACGAGGTCAGCGCGCCCCGCCAGCTTGCTTCTTGCGGCAGCGAAGAAAGTGCTCTCTTGAGAAAAGAAGAATTGAGGAAACTCAAAGACAAGATACTGGGAGTGAAAACTCTTCCATTGCGGGAGAGCGCAACTCAACTCGTTTTTGGCGAAGGTAATCCTAATGCCGACATTTGTTTTATTGGAGAAGCTCCGGGGCGATTTGAAGATCAGCAAGGCAGGCCCTTTGTCGGACAGGCAGGCAAGCTTTTGGATAAACTTCTTGGAGAAATCGGGATCAGACGAGATGATGTGTATATCACGAACATTGTCAAATACCGCCCACCAAACAACAGGCCGCCCACTCCTTCCGAGATAGGAGCGTTCCTGCCCTATGTGGATGAGGAAATCGGCATTATTGATCCGAAACTTATCGCAACACTCGGCCGTTTTTCATTGGCAAAATTTATGCCGGAGGGAAAAATATCAAAAGTTCACGGCGTCATGCAGACAGTGCGATGGAATGGAAAAACCCTCCATATTTTGCCTTTATATCATCCTGCGGCGGCATTTCGGCGCAGGGCGATGAGGCAGGCGCTTGAAGAAGACTTTAGGAGGATACCGCACATTCTGAGTGGCCACTGGATCCGTAATAGAATATGCGATGGCGGCAGCCAACTTGGCGAGTCACAAGATTAGACTTTTTGCTGGCGATGAGGCTGACGCGTCAAACAGCCTCTCCCATCTAATGATGAATAGGAGCCATCTATACTATGAAGCCGTCGTTTCTGCGCGCGCCGCGAAGATTTGTATCGGAAGACACTGGATACGGCGCGCATATTTCTTGTAGCTCTGAGCGGTGAGCTCTGAGCCACGACTTTATGAAGACCGTTGACGACAGCTCAC
>JACRDO010000030.1 GCA_016212885.1 Elusimicrobiota bacterium
GAGCTGTCGTCAACGGTCTTCATAAAGTCGTGGCTCAGAGCTCACCGCTCAGAGCTACAAGAAATATGCGCGCCGTATCCAGTGTCTTCCGATACAAATCTTCGCGGCGCGCGCAGAAACGACGGCTTCATAGTATAGGGGCCAGGAGCCACGTGTCCGCGCGCTACCGGCTCTCCTTCGCCGGCGGGGAGGAGTCCCAGTCATCGAGCGGAGTGATCGTGTCCACGGGGGCCGGCTCGACGGGGTGGCTCTCCTCATTGTTCAACATGGCTTCGGGCGTGGCCGCGTTCCGCGGCGCTCAGGGCTTCGAGCCCCTCCGGCTGGACTGGGAGGATGCGCGCCTGGTCTTCGTGGTGCGGGAGCCATTCAAGAGCCGCCATTCCGGGGCTTCGATGGCGGCCGGCGTCATCGAGGAGGGTTCGGCCCTGAGGATCGAGTCTTTGATGCCTTCCGGAGGGGTGATCTTCAGCGACGGGGTCGAGCAGGACACGCTCGCGTTCGACTCCGGGGCCGCGGCGTGGATACGCGCCGCGGCGCAGAAGGCCTAACTGGTGATCTAGTCGAAGTCCCCGCCCATCGGGCAGGCGCCGCCGCACTCCGTGCCGCAGGGGGAGCTCTCGCCTTCGGGGATGCCGCAGGCGGGCAAGGCCTTCGCCTTGGCCGCGACCGAGGGGATATTGGAGGAGACTTTCACGACCTTGCGGAGCTTGGGGTCATAGACGTAGGTTCCCGTGGCCTCTTCTTTGGCTCGAACCGGGGATTTCGTCGGCTTCGTTTTCTTCATGAGGTGAACTCCGGCGGCGCGACGGCTTTCTGCTTGGAGTCGTTGATGTAGGCGTCGAAGAGCTGCTCGAGCTCGCCGAAGCGCGCGGTCTGCTTCTGGACCACGTGCGTGGTGAGCTCCGCGAAGCAGTCCAGGTGGACCACGGCGTTGATGTTGACGTCCTTGAGGCTCGTATGGGAGAGCCGCTGGCAGAAGGCGCGGTTGACGGTGCGGACGTCCTCGATCATCTCGGCGAAATGCTCGAGATGCCAGTCGCCCCGGCCTCCGCGCCGGGCGACGAAATGCTGGGCCAGCATGTACATGGCGAGGGTGCGGAAGATCGTCTCGTCGATCGTCGCGAACGGCAGATAGGTGCGGACGTTCGGCCGCATCTTGTCCATGATGGGGCAGCCGCTCGTCATCATGTAGAGGTTCAGGACCGAGGAGACCCCCTCCGAGAGCGAGGCGCGCTTGGAGAGGGTGCGCACCTCTCCGATGATGTCCACCTGGGCCTGCTCGGTCGAGAAGTAGTCCTTGAAGGCGTCGGCGAGGTCCACGACGTGCGCCGCTACGGGGCAGCGGGGGCTCATGTCCTCGCTCAGCGGGCAGTTGGGGCACCGGAGGAAGGTCAGCCGGGTCCAATCCGGCCAGGAGTCCCGCATCTGCGGGATGCCGTGGAGCGTGGGCCGGTCGAGGTAGACCGGGAAATCCCGGACGCTGCCGTTGTCGAGCGTGAAGCGGTAGGTGATGGAGATCGTCTTGTCGGCCATCGGTCGCTCCCCATAACAATAACAGAGCCGGAGGCCCCATTGCAAGGGGCGGGACAGACGCGATTATTGATAGAATCCGCTGACCGCATGGCAGAACCGCTGAGCCCTCTCGCGCGCCGCGTCCGCCAGGCCGGCATCGTCGGCGCCGGAGGGGGGGGCTTCCCCGCCTACGTGAAGGCCTCCTCCAAGGCGGAGATCGCGATCGTCAACGGCGCCGAATGCGAGCCCCTGCTCCAGAAGGACCAGGAAATCCTCGAGCATTTCACCTCGGATGTGGCCGCGGGCTTGAAGCTCCTCATGCGCGCGACCGGCGCTTCTAAAGGCGTCATCGCAATCAAGGCCAAGCACAAGGAGCTCGTTGAGAAGGTCGAGGCGGAGGTGAAGGGAGAGAAAGGCCTCTCGGTCCGCAGGCTGGCGGACGTCTACCCGGCCGGGGATGAGTTCTGCCTCGTCTATGAGATCGCGGGCCGGCTCATCCCGCCCGGCGGCATCCCCATCCAGGTCGGCGTGGTGGTCAACAACGTCGAGACCCTCTACAACCTGAGCCGCGCGGAGAAAGGCCCGGTCATCGACACCTTCCTGACCGTCACGGGCGCGGTGAAGAAGCCCTGCACCCTGAAGCTGCCGATCGGGACGTCTTTCGCTGAAGCGGTCTCGCTGGCGGGCGGGGCCGCGGTCAAGGACTATGCGGCTTTGGACGGCGGAGCCATGATGGGCCGGGTCGCGATGGATTTCACCCAGCCCCTGACCAAGACCTCCTCGGGGCTCATCGTCCTGCCCAGAAGCCACGCCCTCATCCAGCGAAAGGGCGCGCTCCGGGGGGCGGACGAGAGGATCGGCAAATCGGCCTGCGACCAGTGCTCCCTGTGCACGGAGCTCTGCCCGCGCTACCTGCTCGGCTACGCCATCCAGCCGCACAAGGTCATGCGCAGCCTGCTCTTCTCACCGCAGGACCGCAAGACCTGGAACCAATGGTCCCTGCTCTGCTGCGAGTGCCAGCTCTGCGCCCTCTACTCCTGCCCGGAGAACCTGGCGCCCGGCAAGGTCTGCGCCGCGGCCAAGGCAGACCTCGCCAAGGAGGATATCTCCTGGAAGAGCTCGTTCTTGAACGCGGGGCAAGCGCCGAAAGCGCATCCAATCAGGCCCTTCCGCCTCGTGCCCGTCAAGCAGTTGATCCATCGGCTGGGCCTGGCGGACTACCAGACCGAGGCGCCGCTCGTGCGCGAGGATTACGCGCCCGAGAGCGTGCGCATCCTCCTCAAACAGCATGCAGGAGTTCCGGCCAAGCCGGTCGTGAAGGCCGGCCAGAAGGTGGAGCGGGGCGAGCTCATCGGGGATGTCCCGGAAGATCAGCTAGGTGTCCCGGTCCACGCGAGCATCTCCGGAACCGTGTCGGTCGTGGGCGACTATATCGAGATCCGGCGCTGAGGTCATCATGAAAAACTCGCTGGGCGGCGTGGAACTGAGCAGCATGGCCAAGGGCTTCGAGACCACGGACGCCATGCTCAAGGCGGCCAACGTGGAACTGCTCCTGGCCAGGACCGTCTGCCCGGGCAAGTATACGGTCCTGGTCGCGGGCGACGTGGCGGATGTCCGGGCGAGCGTGGAGGCCGGCGTGGCCCGTGCCGCCGAGGCCCACGTGGACCATTTCGTCATCCCCAACCTGCATCCGGACGTCTTTCCGGCCATCGCGGGCACCTCGGGCGTCTCGTCGCTCGAAGCGCTCGGGGTGGTCGAGACCTTCTCCGTAGCCTCCCTCATCGAAGCGGCCGACGCCGCGGTCAAGGCCGCCGGCGTCAAGCTCATCGAGATCCGCCTCGCCATGGCCATGGGCGGCAAGGCCTTCGTCACCTTCACCGGCAGCGTGGCCGACGTGGAGACCGCGGCCATGGTCGCGGCCGCGAGCGCGGGCGAGAAGGGCCTGCTGGTCCAGAAGGTGGTCATCCCCCAGCCGCGGCCGGAGCTGCTGAGCGAGCTGATCTAGGCCGGCACGCCGCAGCGGCGGCGGCCGCAGGCGGGCTTGCCGGTTGTCGATTTTAGCCTTCAGCAAAATATAAGCCCAGGGGTATAAAACATGCCGAATTTATGTGGCCAGCAACATATTCTGATTCAAGCTGGGAGGCGGATTGGGGAAATGGCCTGATTATGACGGCGGAATCCGTGGTATGATTGATTTCGTCGGCCGGATAGGCCGACTAGGCGAATCATGGCGGATCATGGTTGGCCAATGGAGATGAAAAATAGACAATACGGCATGATTCTCAGAATATCAGCGGGGATTCTTTGCGCTGTTTTTCTTTTAGGAGTGCCCATCCTTTTGTGGGGCGTCTTCTCACTGTCAGGGTTACCCAAATGGACTGCTCTACTTTTGATTCCGTTCATCATTGGCATGGGATTACTTTTTCTCGATGTCTCGCGACGCGGAGAAGATCCCCCATGGTTCTATGACATGTGGGACGGACCAGAAGATGAACTGAAACCCTCTGAACAAAATGCGCCTATCGCGCAGCAACCCGATTCAATAAAACGAGAAAGATAATAAATTGGCCAACCAGGCGCTCTGCCTTACGTTTTGCCCGAGGCGGGCAAACTGAAGGTGAGCGCCAAGCAAATCGCCGGAGTCCGATCCGCATGAACGCGAAGCCACAGCGCGGGCTTCGCCCGCAGCCCAAGAGCTATGAGCTTTGAGCTGTGAGCTTCTTAATGAGAGCGGCGAGCATGCGCTGGACTTCCTCGATGCGCGGAGCCAAGGCTTCATAGGCTGGGGCCTTGAGCATACCAAGC
>JACRDO010000023.1 GCA_016212885.1 Elusimicrobiota bacterium
AGGGCTCGTAAAGGAATAATATGAACAATTTGGAGGCCCAGATTTGAGCCGAGTTCGAGGCGCGACGAGGGAGCATAGCTTGAGCTATGTGAGCGAGGAGCAACGATGAAATCGGCCAAAGATGGGCCTCCCCGTCGGGGCTGGGCGATTTCGGGCTGCGACCGCGTCGCTCCTCGCTCACATACCGCAGAGGGTATGCTCGCTCCTCGCTCCTTGTCTCGCTCCGAAATCGCCTCAGCCAAATGTCCATATTATTTCTTTACGAGCCCTTACACTTAGGAGAAGCCCTTGAACCCGGGCTCGTACTGCCGGTGCCAAAGCTCGAGCATGAGCAGGGCCCACATCCGGTAGCCATGATCCCTGCGCCTGGACTGGTGCTGGTCGAAGATGGCCTCAAGCGCCTCCCGGTTGAAATAGCCGCGGCTGAGCGCCTCGGGAGAGAGCACGTGGTCGCGCCAGTAGTCCTTGAGCTTGCCGCGAAACCACGCCCCGACCGGTATCCCGAAGCCCATCTTGCCGCGGCGCTGGATCATCGGCGGCAGCTTGCGCTTGAACGCTTTCTTGAGGATCCACTTGTGGCCGCGCAGCCCCTTGAGCTTCCAGTCGCCCGGCATGCGGAAGGCCAGCTCCATGAACTCGTGGTCCAGGAACGGCGAGCGCCCTTCGAGCGAATTGGCCATCGCGGCGATGTCCATCTTGACCATCAGGCATTCGGGCAGGTAGGTGACGAAATCCACGTAGAGCATGCTGTTGACGAAATCCTCGCCCTGGGCGCGGATGAAGGCGTTGTTCAGGTAGTGCTCCGCGTCCGCGCGCTCGCGGCCCGCCTCCAGGCCCGCGGCATGAAGCATGCCGGGCGCGTAGAGGCCCTTCTTGTCCTCCTCGGAGAAGTAGCAGATCATCTTCAGGTGCCGCCGCGCGATGTCCGCGAACACGGCCGAGCGCAGGAATCTCTTGAGCTTCCAGAAGAACGCGAAGGGCGCCTCCTGGTCGGGCAGGAGCTCGGCCGCGGCCTGCGTCGCGCGCCGCAGCGGCGCCGGGACCGCGTCGTAGAGCCGGGCGGCCTTCATGGCGAAGTAGCGGATGTAGCCCGCGAAGTTCTCGTCGCCCCCGTCGCCGTTCAAGGCCACGGTGACGAAGCGCCGGGTTTCGCGGGAGACGTAGTAGGACGGCAGGGCGCTCGCGTCCGCGTAGGGCTCGCCGTAGTGCCAGGCGAGCTTGGGCAGAACGTCCGTCATCTCGGCCGTCACGATGAACTCCCGGTGGTCGGTCCCGCAGGCCTTGGCCACCTCACGGGCGTAGGGCAGCTCGGAGAAGCGCTCCTCCTTGAACCCGATGGAGAAGGTCTTGACCGGCTGGGCCGACAGCTCGCTCATGAGCGCCACGATGATCGAGGAGTCCACCCCTCCCGAGAGGAACGCGCCCAGGGGAACGTCCGAGATGAGGCGCAGGCGCACGGCCTCCTTGAGCTTCTCCCGAAGCATCTCGCAAGCCTCGGGGACCCCGCACTTGAGCGGCGGCCGGCCCACTGGCAGGTCCCAGTAGCGCTCGACCGTCGCTTTGCCCCGCTCGAAAAGAAGCGTGTGCGCCGGCGGCAGCTTATGGACCCCGGCGTAGATCGTATGGGGGCTCGGGATGTACTGCAGGGAGAGGAAATAGTCCACGGCTTTCGCGTTGAGGCGCCTATCCACCGGCCAGCAGAGCAGGCTGCGAAGCTCCGAGGCGAAAGCGAGGAACCCGGGCCCCAGGGCGTAGAGGAGCGGCTTCTTGCCGACTCGGTCGCGAGCGAGGAAGAGGCGGCGCTTGCGGCTGTCCCAGACGGCGAAGGCGAACATGCCGCGCAGCCTGCTCACGCAGGCGGGGCCTTCCCTCTCGTAGAGCGCCAGAACCACCTCGGTGTCGGTCTTGGTCTTGAAGGGATAGCCGGCAGCCTCCAGGGGACTGCGCAGTTCCTGGAAGTTGTAGACCTCGCCGTTGAAGACGATGTGCAGGGACTCTTCGCGGTTCGAGATGGGCTGGTGGCCGGTGCTCAGGTCGATGATGGAGAGCCGCCGCATGGCGAGGCCGGCGTATTCGTCCACGTAGCTGCCCTCGTCGTCGGGGCCCCGGTGGAGGAGGAGATCGTTGGCTTTCCTTAAGAGCGCCCTGTCGACCCTTCCGGGCTCATCGTAGACGACGCCGCAGATGCCGCACATGGCCCCGAATTATATAACAAAGCCCGGACAATGAAGGCCTAAATGGTAGAATATATGAGAGCATGAGCGGCCCGGACATGGACTCGCTGGCCCGGTGGGTGGCCCGTTGGAAAAAGGCCGGGCCGGAGCTGGAGCGCATCCGCAGGGAAGAGCTCCTTCATGTCGATGTCGCGGGCGCCATTGAAATGCTCGAAGACGCGTTTCTGTCCGCGCTCCGGAATTTCCCGCCCCAGCCCGCCTCAGGCCTCGTTGAGCAGCAGCGTCTCTTCGGACGGCTCCGGCCTTGAAGAGCCTGTTTAGGGCCGGTTTGGAGCTTCAGAATTTTTTCCAAAGAAAAGGCTGGCGCTTCTGCTTCATCGGCGGGCTGGCCTTGCAGCGCTGGGGAGAGCCGCGCCTTACGGTGGACGTCGACGTTTCCCTGCTGACAGGATTCGGAAACGAGGGTGAATTCGTAGAAGCCTTGCTGGCCGCCTATGCGGCCAGGATTCCCGATCCCGCCGGATTCGCCGCGAAAAACCGCGTGCTTCTGCTCAAATCCGGCGAAGGCATCGGCATCGACATAGCCCTCGCGGGGCTGCCTTTCGAGGAAGAAGCCGTCGCGCGGGCGAGTCCCTTTGAGTTCCTTCCAGGGATCAGCTTGATCACCTGCTCGGCCGAGGATCTGGTCGTATTGAAGGCGTTCGCGGACAGGCCGAGAGATTGGGCGGACGTGCAGAGCGTCATAGAGCGGCAGCGAGGCGGGTTCGACAGGCGCTACGCGCTTTCCCGCCTTGAGCCTCTGTGCGGCCTCAAGGGATCTCCCGGCATCCTCGACCGGCTCAAGGGCCTTTTCCAAGAGCCCGAAGAAAAGCCCTGAGCCCTCGGTCTTGGCGCAGCCATTCCTCCGCATTCGGCCGCGAATGCTCCGGCCCCGATCGGGCTTTATCCGCTCTCGGCCTTTAGCACGCCGGCGCGCCGTCGATCGTCACGGTTTCCAGAGGCCAAGCAGCCTCTATCTCCCGCACACGGCCCGCTTCCCCGGGAATGAGGCCGGCCCGGCGATGCTCCACCCAGAGCTTGATCACCCGCGCCAGCGCCGCGGCGAAATCGCGGTCGTAGGAGGCGGGGTTGTGGCACTCCACGGAGCACCTGCGCCGCCGGACGTCCACGCGGATCATATAAATCCATTCGTCGCTAAGGACCACTCGCGCCTTCATCGGAGCCTCCTTGCGGGCGGGCCTTCAGGCCCCGCCCCTACAAGATAGTACGAGCCAGGCGCGAAAAAGTTCCAAGCGGGCGGCGGCGGGGGGAGCATCGCGGGTCTCTTCCGCCACCCGCGCCTGGGCGCGTCCTTCATCTCCACGCAATGCAGCCCCGGCGTAAGCGGGAAGCGTTCCCAAATGGGATTACTCATCGAAGCTCACCTCCCTATTCCCTTGCCCTGATTCGAAGGCGTCCGCTCTGCGTCCTTCCTATTCTGCATGATATCGGCGCTGAACTGCCTCCGAGGAACCGCTGGCTGTGGTATGGGATCTGCTTCAGCCCAGCCGGATCAGGGAGGGGTCGTAGTCTTCGGGCGGCTCGAAGCCCAGGAGCATGCAGATCGCCGCGGCCACATTGCTTAAGCCCGCCCCCCGGATATCGGCCAGCTCCCAGGCGTTGGCGCCTGAGAAATCCTTGATGATGAAGGGCGCCGGGTTCAAGGTGTGGGCCACGAAGGGGGTCTTCCGGCCGTCCTTCTCGACCGTGAACATCTTGTCCGCGTTGCCGTGGTCCGCGGTGACCATGAGGACTCCCTTGGCCTTCTCCACCGCGGGCAAAAGGCGCGAGAGCCCCAAGTCCACGGCCGCCACGGCGATGCGCACAGCTGCCATGTTGCCGGTGTGCCCCACCATGTCGCCGTTAGGGTAGTTGAGCCGGATGAACTTGCGCTCGCCGCCTGCTATCGCACGCAGAACCTCGTCGGTGATCTCGCCGGCTTTCATCCAGGGCCGCTCATCGAAGGGCACCCTATCGGAAGGGACCTCCACGTACTTCTCCAGCTTCGCGTCGAGATAGCCGGAGTTGTTCCCGTTCCAAAAATAGGTAACGTGGCCGAACTTCTGGGTCTCAGAGGCTGCGAAGGACGCGACCCCGGACGCGCAGAGGTACTGCCCGAGGGTCCTCTCGATGGCGGGCGGCTCCACGAGGTAGTTCTTTGGGATCTTGGCGTCGCCGTCGTACTCCATCATCCCGGCGTAGAAAACGCCCGGGACGCGTCCGCGGTCGAACTCCTTGAAGTCTTTCTCCTCGAAAGCCCGGGAGATCTCGATGGCTCGGTCCCCCCGGAAGTTGAAGAAGACCACCGCGTCGCCGTCTTCGATGGTCCCAACCGGCCTGCCGTCCTCGGCGACCACGAAGCTGTCCATGTACTGGTCCGTCATCCTGGGATCCTCGGCGTAATAGGCCCGGACCGCCTCGGAGGCGGACTTAAACTGCCTCCCCTCCCCCAGCACGTGCGCCATCCAGCCTTTCTCCACGACTCCCCAGTTGGCGCAGTAGCGGTCCATGGTGGTGACCATGCGCCCGCCGCCCGAGCCGATCCGGTAATCGCGGCCGTCCCTGCAGAAGTCGGCAAGCCGCTTCTCGAGAGGCCCGATGTAATCCAAAGCGCTCTTCTCCCCCACGTCGCGGCCGTCGAGCAGGGGATGCACCCGCACCCTCTTCGCGCCGCCCTTGGCGCAGCGGTCGATGAGAGCGTAGAGCTGATTCGCGTGGCTGTGGACGTTGCCGTCCGAGAGCAGGCCGATGAAGTGGACCGTCCCGCCGGCGAGCCAGCGCTGGCGGACATTGCTCCAGGCCTTGCCATCGAATATCTTGCCGGAAGAGATGGCTTCGTTGACGAGCTTGGACCCCTGGGAGAACACGCGGCCCGCGCCCAAGGCATTGTGGCCCACCTCGGAATTGCCCATATCCTCGTCGGAAGGCAGGCCCACCGCGGTCCCGTGGGCCTTGAGCTTCGTGAACAGCCTCTCCTTGAAGAGCTCGTCTAAAACGGGCTTATGGGCCAGGAAGACTCCGTCGGAGTCGTCGCGCTTGCCGATTCCGACGCCGTCCATGATGACGGTAACCAGCGGCCCTGGGAACTCCTTGTAGCCCGCAAGCCGCTTCAGGTTCAGGTTGGCCATAGCGCCCTCCCGGATGGGCGCTATCTTACCATTATAGCTTCTGACACGCCGATGGAAGGCTCATGGTCATGCCGTTCAGGTCGTCCAGGCGAGGATGTCTCGGCCGTCTGGAACAAGCCGCATGAGAAACTCCCCGCACGGCACGCAAGGGATGCCGTCCAGGCGCAAGCGCTCCCGACCGCCGTAGAGCAGGCAGGCTCGGGCTTGGGGATAGTCTTCCAGGAAGGCCTTCAAGGGCCTCACATCCTTGGAACATACAGCCCGCGAAGCCTTCACCTCGACCGCCAGGAAGACATCCTGGCCATAGACTATGAAATCCACCTCGAGGCCGGATTTGGTGCGCCAGAAATAGAGGCCCTTGTCCCCCCGGCTGTAAGCGATCCAGGCGCGCAAGTGCTGGGCGACCAGACCCTCCAGGGAGGCGCCCCCGATCTCTTCAGGAGTGTCCAGAGGCCCCTTGGGCCGGAGCATGCGGAAAACGCCCGCATCCATGTAGTAGAACTTCGGGTGTTGGACCAGATGCCTCTTGGCGCGCCGCGTGAAGACTTTAAGCCTGAAACCCAGAAGAAGGTCTTCCAAGATGTCAACGAACCCTTCAACGGCTTTGCGCCCTATCTGGCATTCCCGGGCCACATCCGAGACGTTGAGAAGGGAGGCATGGGAAAAGCTGATGGCCTCCAGGAACCGGGAGAAGTTGCCGAGATCGCGGACCAAACCTTCCGCCTGCACTTCCTCTTTGAGGTAGAGGGATGCGTAGGACTCGAGCGTCTGCTCCGGATCGGCGGCGGCCATCACCAGCGGCAATAGGCCAATCCGCAGACTCTTTTCGAGATTGAAGCGATCTCCAAGCTCCGCGGCCATGAAAGGGTGCAGAGTCTTCAGGAGCACACGGCCCGCAAGCAGGTCCACGCCGGCGCGCCTGAGCTTGCGGCTGCTGGATCCCGTGAGGATGAACTGCAAGGGACGGATCGATTTGTCCTCAATAAACTGGTGCACCACATCCAGGAGAGCCGGAACCTTCTGGATTTCGTCCACAACGACTCTCGATACTCCAGGATGACCTTGTGCCAATTCGCGCAGCCGCTCCGGGTGGTTCAAGTATGCGCGGTGCGACTCAGGATCGAGAAGGTCAACGAAAACGGCATCGGGAAAGTTGGCCTTGAGCCAGGTGGATTTCCCCGTTCCCCGGGGGCCGAAGAGAAAGAAACTGTCCTCAGGGGCTTTGAAAAATCGTCCTACAATATCCATAAATGCTTCCTTTTTGGAGCTGCCATCTCCAATTATACAGCACAAACCGCCTTTTTTCAATCAGGTTCGTCTATTCGGAGATATCGAGCCCGGGGGTCGAAGGTTGAGCCGGAACCTTCTTCGGTTCTTGAATCTTCGCAGGCGCTGGAGCAGGCTTGACTTCCTTGATCTCCGGAAGCTTGTAGGACGGCCGGGCTTCGGCCGGCTTCCTCTCCCTCTTGGGCGCAGGCGGCCGGTATGTCCTCTCCTCGCGCGAGCCGCCCTCGCCCCACCTCAAAGTCACGCTCAAGCGGTGCGCGTTGCCCAGGTCCCCGAACGGGACGAACGCGTAATCGAAGCTGAAATTGCTCAAGAGCCACCCCACCCCCACGCTCACTCCTGGCCCGGCCGCGTTGCGCGTGTTGTAGCCCAGCCTCAGGGCCAACGCCTTGGCCACTATGGTCTCGGCCCCGAACCCGATCAGGGCCCCCTCGCTGCGCTCCTTCGTGATGTCCAGAGCCAGCGCGCTCTTCTGGCCTCGGATCGTGAACGCGTACGCGCCCCCCATCCGGATGTTCAGCGGCAGGTTCTCGCTCGCCTGCTGGAACTTCACGGTGGGCCCGATATTCTGCACAGCCAGGCCCAGGGCCAGACCCGGAGCCTCCGGGACCCTGTAGAGCGCGCCCATG
>JACRDO010000026.1 GCA_016212885.1 Elusimicrobiota bacterium
CCCAGCCATTGTAAAGCTATGGCTGGGACACCACACTAGTTCCAGAACTTGGAGGGCCAGCCGCGGCCCCCGAGCCTGATGGTGCGGTTGGTATGGACCCAGGGATGCCAGTTGAACTCCGAGATCGTGATGGAATCCCTGCTCACCCCCGTGACGTAGGCCACGTGGCCGTAGCGGCCCACCGTGCCGATGTTCCACACCGCCACGCTCCCCACGGTCGGGGTCCTGGAGTTGCCGGGCCAATTGCCCGCGTTCCCGGTCGCGAAGGGCTTGCCCGCGCGCCACCGCTTATAGGCGGCGTAGGCCACGCACTCGCGATTGAGGAACCATTTCCCGCCGAAGGTGATCCGGCTGTCCGGAGGGGCGGCGCACCACTGGGCCGGATAATCCCCGCACTTGGTGCCGGGCACGACCTCGGTCCGGGCCGATTGGTCGAGCTGGGCCCTTTGGGTGTAATGGCCAGCGACTTGATTGATCTGGCCTTTGAGCAGGTCCTGATAAGTGGACTCGCTGCCCTGGGTGGCGTCCTGCAACTGCTGCTTGGCGGCCTCGGACTGGGACAGGAGGGATCGTCCGTTCGCCAGGGCGGACTGCTGTTTCGAGAGGGCCGCGGTCCCCGCATCCACCTTCTTCTGCACCGCCTCGATCTCGGAGGTCGCGCCGCGGGCGGTCATGTCCTTGAGGAGCTTCTGGTCCGTCTCAAGATTTGTGGAGGCCCGGCTGATCTGCGCCAGGGCGGCCTTGTTTTCGCTCTCCACGTCCGCGGCTTGACGGTCGATCGACGCCATCTGGTCTTTGAACGTGCCCGAAGCCCAGGTCCACTGCACCTTGGTCATCTTCTTCGCCGAGGTGCGCGGCCCGGAGGCGGACCGCTTGCCCGAGGCTCCCAGAGCGAAACAGAGCAGCGGGAGGGCCAGGAGCGCCCACCAAAGCCGGCTTCGATTCATCGGCTTGCGCGTCTGTTCTCGGCTAATCATGGGTTCGCCACCTCCCGGTTGCCCGGTCACAACAGGATCGCTGCGCCAGCACATGTTATTTTAGCATGGAATCGCCGTCCTTAGACACGGGCTTTCAGCCGGGCACGAAGAATGCGCAGAGCTGGTCGTGCTTGGCCCGCGCGTCCAGGCGCCCGAGCTCGATGAGCTGCCGCGCGAAGTCCCCGTCGAAGAGGAGGTAGGAGATCAGGTCCGATTCCCTGTCCGCCCCCGCCTGCGCGAGCCGCCGCAGGATGCGGCCGAGCCAGCCCGGGGCCCGGCTCTGGAACGTCTGGGAGCGGACGAAATCGCCGGCGAGCCTTCCGATGTTCTGGGAAGCCCTCACCGACACCACATCGAGAGGCCGCAATCCTCCGCCTTTGGGGTAGCCGAGCTCTTCGTTGAGCTGCTCCGCGAAGTCCGGGCCGAAGCGCCGCGCGCCCGCATCGAGGATGCTGTTGATCCGGGCGAGCCGGTCGATGTCGTTGTCCAGCCGGTCGAGGAGCATCGCGTTGAGCGCCTTCCCGAGCATGAGGAAGAGGTTCGGCCTCTGAGCGGCGGGAGGCTTGACCGGAGCGATGTTCCTCGGGATCACCACCAGAAGCCGGTCCGCCCCCATCCTCCGGGCGGGCGACAGCGGCACGTTCTGCCTCAACCCTCCGTCGCAGAACCAGTCCCCGCCGATGTCCACCGGAGGGAAGAGCGCCGGAACCGCCGCTGAGGCCAGGACGTGCTTGGCTCGGATCCGGACAGGCCGGGAGACGATCGTCGAATCGGAGCCCCATTTCGGAGCTCTCCCCTCGGCCGCCTCCACGAAGACGATGGTGCGGCCCGTGGCCACGTGGGTCGTCGACAAGCTGAGGCCCTGGAAGCGTCCTTTCGCGAGATTCTCCCGGATCGCGGCGAAGGAGATCGAGCCCCGGATGATGCGCTCGAGCCCCGCGGGGTCGATGAGCCCTCCGGGATGGGCCGTCGCGTCCGCCTGGCCGCGCCTCAGGCCGAAGAAGCCGCGGACCGGGCCGAGCGCCTCGCGGATGTTCACACGGACCACATCCGAGAAGCGGAGCTTTGTCCAGGTCTCGACCAGGCGCTGGGCCCTGGCCCGCGCCGGCTCATGGGCCAAGGACGCCAGGATGCACGCGTTGACCGCGCCGACGGAGGTTCCGCAGAAGATGTCGATCGGCGGGTCGCGGCCGAGCTCCCGGGCGACATCCTCCAGGATGTAAGGGACGACGCCCGCTTCATAGGCGCCGCGCGCGGCGCCGCCCGCCAGGATCAGCGCGGTGAGCGGCCGTTTCTCGCGGTTCATGATGGCGCGAACTATGATAGCATGGATGGCCGCGCCCGATGAACGCTCTGCTGCTTCTGAGCCGCTATTGCCCGGCCGAAGCCGGCGCAGGGGAGGGCGGCGCGCTGGGAAGCGCCGTCCTCGGAGGGCGGCCGTTCTCGATTCCCGGAGAGGGCGGCGCGGCCGCGGGCGCGGAGCTTTCGACCGAAGGCTCGAGCGCCAGCACCACGCGCCGGTTGGCCGCGCGGCCATCGGAGGTGTCGTTGATGCTGACGGGCCGGAACTCGCCGTAGCCAGCGCAATAGACCCGCTGCGGGTCAAAGCCGACCGTTTCAGTCAGGTAGCGGGTCACCGCCGCGGCCCTGGCCGAAGAGAGGTCCCAAGGCGTCGACTTCCCGCCGAAGAGGGCGCCTTTGACGGGGCTGTTGTCGTGATGGCCTTCCACGCGCAGGGTCCGGCCTATGATGACGGCCTTCATCGCCCGGCCGATCTTGTCCAGCAAGGCGTTCCCGGCCTCCGTGAGCTTGGCCTCGTGGAGCTTGAACAACGGGGCCTCATACAGCGTCAGCTTCAGGGCTTCGCCTGAGCGGACCAGCAGCACCTGATTGGCCAGGCCCTCCGCGCGCAGGGCCGCGGCCAGGCTCGCGCCGTCCGCCTTCGCCTTCTCCAGCTTGCGCAGGGCCTCGGCCTCAGCTTCCTCCTTCTCGGCCTTCAGGGGTTCCAGCTCGGCCCTCAGAGCGTCCCGCTCCGCCGAGAGCGCGGCCGCGGCTTCGCCGGCGGTCTGCATCTTGTTCCGGAGCGTCGCCTTGAGCCCGATCTTCTCCTTGAGCGCGTCGGTCATCTTGCGGCTCATTTCGTCCTTCTCCGCGATGAGCTCCTTGACCTTGCGCATGAGCTGGCCCTTGTTGGATTCCAGGCTCGTGGAGAGATCCTGGTTGGACTTCTCCAGGGACGCGATGCGCCCATGCGACGCGCTGAGCTGGGCTTCGAGATCCTTTTTCTCGTCTTCGAGCGCCGTGATGCGGCCGGAGCGGAACTTGGCCTGGTCCGAGTGCTCCTGCAGCTGCTTGCGCAGGGTCTCGATCGTCGTCTGCTGCTCGTTGAGCCGGACCCCGGAGCAGCCGGCCGCCAGGATCCAGGCCGCCAGGAAAAATCGAATTGAGTCTTTCATGCCGGATATTTTGCGATATCAGCCGCCTTCGCGTCCAGCCTAACGCATTCGTTGACACCTCGGATTTATTGGGATATCCTTGCAACGGCTATGGCCGCGTGCAAATATTGCGGCTGTTCGGGCTGGTTCTTCCCCTTGGACAAGGCCGGGCTCTGCGGAACCTGCGCCCACCTGGTCGGCCTGGACGTGGACCAGCGCCGCGGCATCATCCGCGACGCAGCCAAGCTCGCGGACCAGACCGCGAACCCCCAATCCAAGCTGGCCCGCCTTGACGTCATCCTCTCGAACCTCGAAGCCCTGGCCAAATACGAGGAGCGCGGCATCCCCACCATGGAGGGCTCGCCCTCCGAGATGCTGCGCTCGAAGAAGGCCGAGCGGGACTGGCTTCTGCTCGAGACCGCGAAGAAGGACATCGAGGAGGCCTTAGCCAAGGTCCAGGCCGCGGACGGCCCGGACGCGAAGCTCGCCCTCTACAGCAACCTGCTCCTGAAGCTGGGCGAGCACAAGTCCTCCGCCGGCGACGCCGGCGCGCTGGGTGAGTTGGAGGGGAAGGTGAAGGCCTCGGTCTACCAGATCGAGCTCAGCGTCCGCCTGGAGAAGGCGCAGAGGGCCGAGCAGGCCGGCGACGACCGCCGCGCCGTGAGGCTCTATGAGGAAGCCCTGACCTACCTCAAGGCGACCGGCCTGGAGCCCTCCGCCCGCGCAAAGCACGCCCTCAAGATCAACGGCAGGATCAAGGAGCTGCGCAGGCGCATCCAGCCGTAGGCTTCGCTACCAGGAGCTCTTCAGGGCTCCGATCTCCTTCTCGACCGCCGCCAGCACCTCGCAGCGCTCCACCGCGGCCGTCATGGCGTTGTGGTCCGGGAAGAGCGGGCGGTCCTCCTCTAGATGCTCCACCACCCGGCGGACCGCAGCGCGCGCCGCGGCCGTGCCCTTGCCCGGCGTGAAGTCGCGCAAGTCCAGGGCCTGGGCCGCGGCGATGAGCTCGATGGCGAGCACGCCGAAGGCATTCTCGAGGATTTGCTTGGTCTTGAGCGCGGCGTTCATGCCCATGCTCACGAAGTCTTCCTGGTCCGCCGCGGCCGGGATGGACTGGATGCAGGAGGGCGCGCTCAGGATGCGCTGCTCGACGATGAGCATGTCGGCCGTGTACTGGCTGAGCATCAATCCCGAGAACATCCCGGCGCCCTTGGTAAGGAACGCCGGCAGGCCAACGCTCAGGGCCGGGTTGAGGAGGCGGTTTAGGCGCCGCTCCGAGATCACGCTCACCATGCAGATGCCCGCGCCAACCATGTCCAGCGGCATGCTGATGGGGGAGCCCTGGAAGTTGGCGCCGGTCAAGACCGTGTCGCTCTCCGGCAGGAAGATGGGGTTGTCCGCCGCGCCGTTGAGCTCGATCTCGAACTGCCTGCGCGCGTGCGCGAGCTGGTCGCGCAAGGCTCCGATGACCTGCGGGGTCGAGCGCATGGAGTAGGCGTCCTGGACCTTCACCTTGAGCTTGCCCGTGGCGAGATCCGAACCCGCGATGACGGCGCGGATGTTGTCCGAGGAGGTGACCGCGCCCTTGAAGCCCCGAAGCTCGTGCAGGCGCCGGTCGTAGGGCTTCATGTTGGCGAGAAGGGCCTCCAGGGTCATGGCGGCCGCGATCTCGGCCTGCTTGCACCAGCGCTCCGCGTCGAAGAGCTCGAGGCAGCCGATGCCGGTCATGAGGTTCGAGCCGTTGATGGCCGCGAGCCCGTCGCGGGCCTTCAAGCCCGGGATGGGGATGCCGGCCTTCTCCATCGCGGCTTTCGCCGGCATGCGCTCGCCCTGGTAGAAGCACTCGCCCTCGCCCATGAGGGTCAAGGCCGCCTGGCTCATGGGGGCGAGGTCCCCGCAGGCGCCCACGCTGCCCTTCTCGCAGACGACCGGGGTGACCTCGCGGTTGAGCATCTCCGCGTAGGTCAGCGGGATCTCGGGGCGGCAGCCGGAAAAGCCCTTGGCGTGCACGTTGACGCGGCTGAGCAGGGCCGCGCGCACGTGCTCGACCGGGCAGGGCTTGCCGATGCCGGCCGCGTGGTTGTAGATGAGGTGCTTCTGGAACTGCTTGACCTGCTCGTCGCTCAGCACGACCTCCGAGAATTCGCCGATGCCGGTGTTGACGCCGTACATGATCTCGCGCGAGACGATCTTCTTCTCGAGCATGCCGCGGCACTTCCGGATGCGCTCGACCGCCTCGGGGGAGAGCTCCACCTTCTCGCCGTGCCGGGCCACGTTGACCACGTTCTCGATGGTCAGGGAGCTTCCGTCCACCTTGATCGCCATGCGGCTCCTCCTTGGAAATCGTCCACGAAATCCGGATTTTCAGGCGCAACGATGATACCAATTTATTGTTTAATTGAACCCTCTTATGAAGGGCATCCGCAAGAACGTCTGGGCGCTTCTGCTCTTGACTATAGGCTTTTAGTCCTATATATTGGATAGGTCTTTCGGACCGTCTTGTGTTATAATGGTCCCGATGCGGGGCGCCGCATCACCGGAGGGAGAGATGCTGAAGAAAGGGCTTATCGGACTCGTCGCCTGCGTTTCGCTGCTCGGCGTCAGTGCGGCCGCCGCTGAGAAGATCGACTTCGACCAGGGCGTGGACGTGGGTAAGATCGTCGAGTCGGTCAAGGCCGAGGTCGCCGCGCAGAAGGACCGCGCCGCGAGCTGGACCATCATGGTCTTCGTCAACGCGAAGAACAACCTGGAGAGATACGGCCTTTTGGACGTCAACGAGATGGAGCAGGTCGGCTCCTCCGACAAGGTCAAGATCGCCGTCGAGCTCGGCCGCATCAGCGGCTACGACTCTTCAGACGGGGACTGGAAAGGCCAGCGCCGCTACATCGTCCAGAAGGACAGCGATCCGGGCCGGATCACGAGCCCGGTGCTCCAGGACATCCCGAAGGCGGACATGGGCGACTGGAACCACCTGGTGGACTTCGTCCGGTGGGCCCAGGCCGCGGCCCCGGCCCAGCGCTACATGCTCATCGTGTGGAACCACGGCAGCGGCTGGAACCGGCAGGAGGCCCGGGACATGACGACCATGGGCATCTCCTATGACGACGAGACCGGCAACCACATGACCACCTTAGACCTCGGCAGCGCCATGGCCTCCATCGGCAAGGTGGACATCTACGCCGCGGACGCCTGCTTGATGCAGATGGCCGAGGTGGACTACCAGATCAAGGACTACGCGGACTTCATCGTGGCCTCCGAGGAAACCGAGCCCGCGGACGGCTACACCTACGACAAGCTGCTCTCGCCGCTCTCGGCCAACCCCGCCATGCCTCCCATCGAGCTGGCCAAGACAGCTGCCCAGGCCTACACGGACCACTACGCTGGCAAGGGCGCAACTCAGTCGTCGGTCCGCGCCGCGGCCCTCGTCCCGCTGCTCGCCGCGCTCAACGGCTGGACCGAAGCGGTCATGACGGCGAACGAGACCCAGGTGGTCAAGACCGCGCTCAACGCGACCCAGGACTTCTACTACAGCGACAACAAGGACCTCTACGACTTCGTCAAGCGGGTCGACGCCGCGACGAAGAACGACGCGGTCAAGAGCAGGGGCCTGGAGCTC
This sequence comes from Elusimicrobiota bacterium, assembly GCA_016212885.1. Classification (GTDB taxonomy): domain Bacteria; phylum Elusimicrobiota; class Elusimicrobia; order UBA1565; family UBA1565; genus UBA9639. Next base: position 7,029 of record JACRDO010000026.1, read on the forward strand.
GAGAAGCTGATCCTGGAGGTTGTCGTCACGCACAACGCGGTCTCCGGCGCCTCCTACGCCGGCGCATCGGGCCTGGCCATCTACCTGCCGAACTCCAGCTTCAACGGCAACTACGACAAGCTGGCCTGGGCCAAGGACGGCGGCTGGGCGAAGTTCGCCCGGTGGGCCAGCGGCCTGAGATAAGGACTTAGGCTCCGCGCAAGAAGGCCCCCGCCCGCGAGGGCGGGGGCCTTCGGTTTTATCGTATCAGTCCGCCAACGTGAGGAGATCAACGACTCTACGGCGCGGGCTGCTTCACCTTGCCGACCGGGTGCATATAGACGACGGATTCTTTCTCGCCGTCCAGCCCAAGCAGCCTGTTCCATCCTTGGTCCGAGAACGCGCCGACGGCGACCGAGCCGAGGCCCAAAGAAGCCGCCTGAAGGTAGATGTTCTCGCTGATATGTCCGGCTTCAATGTAAATATACCGAAGCGCCCTATCGCCGTACTTGACCCGGCAGCGCTCGAAAACCGCCGCCAGGATGAAAGTCGCGGCGGAGCCTCCGACCGCCTCCTGGCCGAGGCTCTCCTTTTGCGCCTGCTGGGCGAAAAGCCCGCTCTTCAGCCTCTCCAGGGCGTGCTCCTCGGTGCTGTAGCGGTAGATGCCCGGCTCCAAGCCTTCGACCGAGCTGACCAGCACGTAGACGTCTATCGGATACAGAGCCCCGGCCGAGGGCGCCGCCCTTAGGCCGAAGCCGTGTACGCTTCCCGTCCTGCCTGCCGCGGCGAAAAGAAGCTGGGACAGCTCCTTGAGCGACAGAGGCTGCTTGGTGAATTCCCTGACGGAGCGCCTCTTTTCGACGGCTTCCTCCAGGGTGAGGCCCCGATAATCGGCTTTCGGCAGATTGGTCTTGCTTGGCATGCCGTCGCCTCCCATCAAGGGCCGGCCCTGCGAAATCATCAGCGCGACCGCCGCGGCGATCGCGAGCGGAACGCGCAGCCCCGTGGTCATCCGGTGAAACGATATCATTTCGTTATGATATGATGCTGTCTCAGTCTGCATAAGGAGGAGACATGAGACTTCCATTCTTCGTGATGTTGGCGGTCGTCCTGTTGGCCGCCGCTGCTGGGCCGTCCGCGGCGCAGCCGGACAAGGGCCGTGAGCCGAGCCCGGCCATGGGCCCGGGCGGGCCCGGCGGACCGGGCGGCATGCCGGGGCTCTCGGAGGAGCAGAAGGAGAAGCTCCAAGCCGCGATGAAGGCGGAGCGCGAGGCGATGAAGCCGCTTCAGCGCCAGCTCAGGGACGCGGTCACGAAGCTGAGCGACCTCATCGAGGACGAGGCCGGGGACAAGGAGCTCGAGGCCGCGATGGACAAGGTGGAGAAGCTGCACAAGGAGATGCAGGCCCAGCGGGAGAAGTCCCAGGCCCATCTCAAAGTCATGCTCCCCGTCAAACAGCGGGCCATGATGATGATCCGCATGTCCCGGGGCATGGACAGGATGCGCGAAGCCATGGGTCAGCGCGGACGCATGGGCCGGCGCGGGCGCATGGGCTTGGGCCGCGGCGGACATGAAGGCGACGACGGGGGGATGCCGCCAGGACCGGGCCCGGACCCCGACGAAGGGCCGCAGGACGAAGAGCCTTAAGCGCCCCGGGCATCTTCAGCCAAGAAGGCCCCCGCCCTCACCGGCGGGGGCCTTCGGTTTGTATAATGGCCCGCAAGACGATGAACGACCGGCCTCTTCTCGCCAAGCTGTCCAGATGGGCTCAGGACCACGCCCTGCTGATCTCCGCTTTCGGCTTGGCCCTGCTCATCCTCTGGCAGGCCGCCTCCATGCATCGCTGGGCCTGCGCCGACTCGAGGCCCCCGACGTGGGATGAGGCGGTGCATCTGACCCTGGCGGACCAATACCTCGACGCGCTGCGCAAAGCGGACCTCTGGCGCCTCTTCAAGACCCAGCGCTATCCCGGGCATTCCCCCTATCCGCCGGTCTACCATTTCCTGCTGGTCCCCTGGCTCGCCTTCCTTGAGCCCGGCTCAGCCGCCCTGAGCGTGAACTGGATCGTCTATGCTTTCCTCCTCGCCGGCATCTGGCTTCTGGGCGGGCGGGTCTCCGGGGTCTGGCACGGACTTCTGGCCGCGTTCCTGCTTTGGCTGTCTCCCTTCCCCCAGCAGTTGAGCCGCCAGGTCCTCGTGGATCTTCTCCTGAGCGCTTGGGCCCTCTGGTGCTACGTCTTCTTCCTCGAATCAGAGGGATTCGCCAAGAAGGGGCCCTCTCTGGCTCTGGGGGCTTGCATCGGGCTGGGGACCCTCACCAAATGGACCCTGCCCATCTACCTATTGCCCATGGCCTTCTCCCTGCCCGGAGCATGGCGCAAGAACCGCGTGAACCTGCTCCGCTGCGCGGCAGCTGCCTGCGCGATCGCAGGGCCCTGGCTGGCCGTCAACATCCCGGAAGGACTCGGGGCCATGCGGCGCGCGGCCCGCCTCGGCTACGACGAGGGCTTCCGGCTCTGGCGGCTGGGCTCCTGGCTCTACTATCCCAAGAACGCGCGTGAGTTCTTCCCTTGGCCCACCTGGCTCGTGCTCGCCTGCGGAGCGGCGTGGGCCCTCAAGAAGAAGACGCGCTTCGCTTGGACCCTGGCCGGCTGGCTGGGGCTTTCCTGGATCGCGTGGACCTGCGTATCCACCCGCGACATCAGGTTCGTGACGCCCGCCATGGTGGCCCTCCCGGTCATGGGCGTCTCGGCGCTCCCAGCCTGGGCCCTGCCTTTGGCCGCGGCCCCGGCCGCCTGGGCCTACCAAGGCCCGCGGCCTGCGCGCGAGGACTGGCATCACGCGGACATCCTCGACGCGATCGAGCGGAGCAAGCCGAAGCGCGCGCCAGCGGCCCTGCTGGTCATCCCGAACCTCGCGCGGTTGAACTCGAACGTTCTGAACTGGGCCATCCGCAGCGGCCGGCGGCAAGGAATCTCGGTGGGTGGAGAGGAGACGGAGATTCCGGAATGGTGCGACTTCGTGCTGGTGAAGTCGGGTGACCCGGGCGTCTACCTGGGTCCGGAGTCCCTGCGCATCCTCCGGCAGGCTTTTCAGGAACGCTCGCTCTTCCGCCGGCACTTCCTCCCTGCGGCGGCTTGGCACGCCCCGGACGGGGGGGAGATCGCGCTGTTCATGCGCAAGCCGGAGCGGGACCAGGGCCCTGTGCGCAGAGACCTGGGCTCCTTGACCATCCGCAGCGCGGACCTGGCCGGGGTCCGCCTGGTGCGGCTTTCCTCGGACACCTACCGGCTCGAGGCGGATTCCATTCTGCTGAAGACGCCCGGCCTCAGGCTCATAAACGTGCGTGCGCTGGCGGAGGGGGCGGAATTGATCTTCGAGGGAGGCAGGGCGCACGTCATGCGGGTTCGGAGCGTGACCCTGCAATCCCTGCGCCTGCCTTGGGATTCTTTGAGGGAGGCGGCGGGCAAGAAGCTCCCAGGCTTGCGCTTGGACGTGGAACCCCGGGGGGATTCCCTGGAGATAAGCCTCGCCTGGAAGCTGCTTCGCCTCAGGCTGGGATTCTCATGGAGCCAGGAGCCGGGCGCCTTGATCCTGCGCGCCAAGGGCCTGCGCCTGCTCGGCCTGCCTGTCCCATTCGCCAACGGCCGAACCCTCCGCTTGAGCTTCGAGCCCCGCCCTCCCAAGCAGGACTACCGGCTGCGCCTCTCCCGGCTCCACGCGGAGCCCGACTGCCTCGCGGTGGGGGAGTAAAAATACAATCTATTGCTTCGAAAGGGCCAGCTTCGCGCGCAGGGCCTTCGCGCGCGCCTCGATGCGCTCCGCGTCGGCTTTCCGCGGGGTCCTGCGGAGCATCGCGGCGTACTCATCGAGGAGAGGCAGGAGGTCCTTGTGCTCCGGGCCCTGCGCGGCCTCGCGTATGGTCAGCGCCTGCTGGTAGTAGGCGCCGGCCTGGGCGAATTTGCCGTCGAGGGTGCTGACGCGGGCCAGGCGCTCGGCGCATTTGGCCACTTCCAGGTGACGCGGACCGTAGACGGTCGCGTAGATGCGCGCGGCATGCAGGCCCATCTTGGCCGCGTCCTCGTACCAGCCCTTGCCCTCCAAGCTCAAAGAGAGCCCGTCCAAGGCCTTTGCCAGGCGCATGTCGTCCGGGGGCAGGGCTTTGTCCATGATCTCAAGAGCCCGGATGTAGGCCTCCGCTGCTTCGTTGTGCTTTCCCTGCCCGCGCAGGGCGTCGGCCTGGGCGGCCAGGCTTTCGGCCAGGCGCTCGTCCGCGGCCGGGGCCTGCGCCGCGGAGGATGAAGCCTGGGGCGCGGCGCTCTGCGCGGATCCGCTTTTCGCTTTCCCGGGAGCCGGAGCGGCCCAAAGCATCCCGGCTGAAAGCAGGGCCGCCAGCCGTGCTGATTTGAAATCCATCCCGGGTATTATAGCTCTATATTTTGGAGTTTTCCGGGATCGGGGCGTCCTTGGACGGATTGCGCTCGGCCTTGGTGAAGAAGAGCCAGGGCGCGGCCGCGCGCATGGCCCCGTAGACGGTGGCCGCGACCGCTGCGATGGAGAGGGCTGTCCTGATCGGGATGTCGCCCAGCACGAAGCCGTAGAGGTAGGTGGAGAGGATCGCCGCGATGATGCCCAGGAAGGACTCGGCCGCGAGCACCTTGTTGACGTTTCCGTCGGGCATGTTGCCGAGAGTTTTCTGATGCAGGCCGCCGACGATCATGGCGCCGAAGCTGGTGACAAGGGTCTGCAGGCCGTAGAGCCCCAGGATGGCCCACATGGAGGGTGCGGAGATCATGATCCAGAAGAGCGGGATTTCGAGGGCCGCGAGGATGAAGAAGGGGATGCTCAGCGCCTCCTCGGTCTTGAACCCGAGCTGGGTGAAGAGCCTGCGCATGGGGTTGAGCAGCAGGGTGCCGATGATGCTGCCCACGCTCGATGAGACCACGAGCATGCTGAAGTACCCCATTGGGGTGCTCATGAGGCCCTTGAAGAGCCAGCCGAGGACCGGCACGCCCAGGACGGCGTTGACCGCTCCCGTGTTGGCCATGAGGACGCTCTCGACGTACTCGGGCAAGACATTGAAGATGAGGGGGTCGGAGAAGAGCGAGTAGACCAGGGTGAGGGCGGTCATCGTGCGCAGGAAGCGGTTCTTGACGATGATCTTTATTCCGTCTTTGAGCGAAGACGCGAGGTCCTTGATCACGCTTTTGAAGGAGAGCGGCGCCTTGGCCGGCGCCTGAGCGGCCTGGGCCGCGGCGTCACCCTCCTTCTTGAGCTTCCCGCCGATGATGCCCACCGTGGCGTAGAGCAGGCCCGCGAGGCCCGTCGCGATCGCGTACACTCCGTAGATGAGCGCGCCGCCGACCTCCATCTTGCCGAAGAGCTCCTTGACCTGCGCGATCTGTCCAGCAACGGCTGGGCCGATGATGGCCGTGGCCGCGGCGATGAAGGTCAAAATGGAGTTCGCCTTCATGCGCTCGGCCGGGGTCACGCTTTTGTCGCCCATGATCTTGGTCGAGGCGCCCATGTCCATGGTGACGAAGAGGCCCTGGAAGAAGCTCTGCACGCCGATGAGGGCGAAGAGGGTCAGGAGAGCGGCCGACATGCTCATCACGCCGGAGAGGAAGAAAGCGGTCGGGATGAGGGCGAGGATCCCCGCGCGGATGAACGCCGAGCGCACGAGCCACTTCTTGGGGTTGGACTCCGCGCCCCTGGTGAAGAGAGGGGTGCTCGCGTAGGAGAACGCCTGGGAGACCCAATGCGCGATGCGCGCCACGCTGCGGTTCTCTCGGATGGCGGCCTTGAGGAGCTCCGCGTTTCGGAACCGGGCGTCGTTGTTGTCGCGCAGCACGTTCTTCGTATAAGAGGAAACCACGAAGGGGAGGCCCACGATGTACATCTCGATGCCGAAGTAGTAGACGATGGTCGCGGCCGCGTAGCGCCAGAAGGACTTGTTGCGTTCCGGGTCCTTGAAGACCTCCGTCATCCGCGTCTTGGCTGGCGGTACGTCCAAACCTTCCGAACGCCGTGTGTTTGGACGCACCAAACATCCAGAATCTGTAAGTTTGGCGCGTCCCGAAACTACGCCGTATGGATGTTCGGGACGTATCGAACCTATGTCGTTTGGAAGGTTCGATGCGTCCGCCTTCTCCGAGGCCTGCGCGGCTTCGGAGGCGGGCTCGAGACCGGCCTCCGCATTGCCGGAGAGCGCCGCGTCCTGAGCCGGGACGGGATCCGAGACCGCGGACCCTTCGCGCGCAACCTCGCCGGTGAGAAGGTCGAACTGCCGGCCCGCCGCGGCGCTCGCGCCGTCCTCCGGAGCCTCTTTAAGTCCCTTGCCGGCCTCGGAGACGGCCTCGGCCATCGGCTGGACCTTCTTCTCGAGGAAGGACTTGGAAGATTCCGCAGGCGGCCGAGCGCTATCGCGAGGAAGTGTGACCGAGCCTTCTGGCGAGGAAATGCCGCCTCCAAGCGTTCTCAGAGGGCGGCCCGTCTCCGAGATCTTGAGGGCGACCAGCCGAGCGTTGTCGGACTTGACGTGCGCTTCGACCGCCATGACCGGTTTGATGAGGCCCTGCGCTTGCGCGATCGGGGCGGCATGGACCTGCGCGACCTTGAGGTTCGAAACAGAGGGGAGCGCCGAAAGCAGGCTCCCGAGCGAAAGGGATTGGAGGGGAAGGGATTGAAGCCCCGTCCGGGCTCCCAAGGCGCCGCCGATCTTCACCGGGACGGATTGGACGCTGGGCGCCTCGACGCGGATCGACTGGACCTGGGCCGCCGCGGGCTGAACGCCCACAACGAAGGCCAGGAGCGCGGCGAGGAGCTTGGTCAGGGCTTTCATGCCGATATTAAAGCCCCCGCAGCCCCTGCCCGCATCGGCCCAACGGCCCAAGCCGCGGAGGTTTTCGGCCTAAAGAGAATGGGCCTGCCGGAGAGGGGATGCCTGGGACCGCAGACCTACCTCAGGAGGCGGAACTCCTATCGGGCAGGCGCTACGGAGAAGCTCCGCGTTGGCGCGCAGCCAGCGCCGCTGCGCCTTGTGGTCCGGGCAGAACTTGTTGACCAGATGCCAGAACTTCTTTGAATGGCTCATCTCGATGAGATGGCAGAGTTCGTGGATGACGACGTAGTCGAGCACGCCGGGAGGGGTCAAGACCAGCCGCCAGCTGAAGTTGAGCTGTCCTTTGCCGGAGCAGCTTCCCCAGAGGGTCCTCTGGTCCTTGATGCAGATGCGCCGGCAGCGCACCCCGACGATCCGGCTGAAGTGCTCCACGCGGCCGAGGATGACGATGCGCGCCTTGGCGAGGTCGCCCTCGGGGAACAGGTTCCCCTGGCTCGCCCCGGCAGGCGCCGGCGATGGGAGCTCCGGCGTCTTCTTAGGCTCGTCTTTGTAGATTTCCGGAAAGGAGCGCCGGAGGTCGTCGAGGAACCTGTGGACCTCCTTGACGACGCTCCCGGGCGGCTCCCGGAGCGGCAGCTGCGGCTGGTTCTGGTCGGAAATGCTCATCTTCTTCTCAATGTAACTATATTTTGTTCCGCGCGTAAATAAATATAGCCCTTTGCGTTAATTGGGACAGCGGCATAATAATAGCAAAGAACGGCCGTTATGGAGGGTGTGGTATGAAACTGTCGCGTCTAGCCGTGCCGGCGGCGTTGGTCTCTGCCGCCTTGTGCTTGACGTACGCCTTGTCGTCCGCGCAGAGCACCAAGAAGGCGCTGAAGGTCAATGTCACGGAGTGTCCGCCGGCTACCCTGGAGCTGAAAGGGCCCGACCGGGCCAGGCCGGAAGATGACATCACGCTGACGTATTCCGCCATGAACGTCTCAGACATCCGGATGGACGATGTCGGAGCCATCGGCGAGAGCGTGAAGGTCAAGGCGAAGTGCTGCGGGAAGCTCACCTACACCATCCGGGGCCTCACCCCTTGCGGCGCCGCGGTCAAGGCCTCCAAGGTCATCAATATCTCGAAGAGCAAGGTTTACCTCTCCGGAAGCCGGTACGCCAATGGGCCGAGCATCGCCGACTACATGATGAGCCCTCAGATGTACTGCCCCCAATGCTACGGAAGCACGGCGTCCGGCTACGTCAACTCACATGCCAACGCCGATCAAAAGGCCGCCTTCAACGACTTCATGAGCAAGATGTGGAGCTGGCCGCGCACCGTCGATGCCTTCAAGCAGGCCCACGTCGCGGGAACGACCTATGTCGTCGATGAGGACGGCAACGTGCTGGGGAGCATGCGCACCCTCAGCATCTTCGATACCGGCGTGCCGGGCTTGAGCTATTTGGGAGATCCCTTCAACGCCTCGGGGAACAATAAGATCTATATCGGCAACGCGCCGATGACCTTCAATGGGGCGACCTACGACGTGGTCGGCTTCCTCTCCGCCTCGCCGATCATCCTCGACTTGGACAACGACGGCAAGCCGGATGTGGACCAAGGTGGCTGGCTGCCCCATCCGACCCGCTTCAACAAGAGCAAGACCGCGATGTTCGACATCAACGGGGACGGCTTCGCGGAAATCACGGAATGGATCGGCTCCAACGACGGACTGCTCGTGGCGCCGCTTAAAGACGGCCGGGTCAAAGGCGGCAACGAGCTCTTTGGGAACCCGATCGGGTTCGTGGACGGCTACCAAAAGCTCGGCCTGTATTATGACAAGGACGAGAACGCCGCGGTCGAGGGCAAGGAGCTTGAGGGACTGATGGTTTGGGTGGACAAGAACCGCGACGGAAAGACCGAGCCCGAGGAACTGCGCACGCTCCAAGAAATGGGGATCACCAAGATCCACACGGATCAGGAGAACCTGAAGAGCCGCTTCGTCATGAACGGCCAGGAGCGCTCCACCTGGGATTGGTGGCCGACCTGCATGCTGGTCTACCCCAGCATTCTGGCCAAAGCCAAGTAGGCAGAGCCGCGCTCGAAAAGCGGGCCGCCCATGCCGGGCGGCCCGCTTTTTTCATTCAAGCAGCGCTGTTTAATGTAACTTTATTGAATTTCGCGCGTAAATGAATATAATCCTATGTACGTTATGGGGACATCGGCATAATCACAGCAAAGAACGGCCGCATGGAGGGGTGGGTATGAAACTGTCGCGTCTAGCCGTGCCGGCGGCGTTGGTCTCTGCCGCCTTGTGCCTGACGTACGCCTTGTCGTCCGCGCAGAGCACCAAGAAGGCGCTGAAGGTCAATGTCACGGAGTGTCCGCCGGCTACCCTTGAGCTGAAAGGGCCCGACCGGGCCAGGCCGGAAGACGACATCACGCTGAAGATTTCCGCCATGAACGTTTCCGACATCACGATGGACGGCGTCGGAGCCATCGGCGAGAGCGTAAAGGTCAAGCCGAAATGCTGCGGGAAGGTGACCTACACCATCCGGGGCCTCAGCCCCTGCGGCGCCGCGGTCAGGGCCTCCAAGGACATCAACGTGTCCAAGAGCAAGGTCTTCCTCTCCGGTAGCCGCTACAGCTCGTGGTCCACGGTGTGGAACTACATGTCGTCGTATACCGTCGGGAGCAACGTGCAGTCTCTCGCCTCCCACGCTGCGGCGTCCCTCCGGGACGGCTTCGACGAGTTCCTGCAGTCGATGAGGTCCTGGCCGCGGAGCGCCGACGTGTTCCACCAGGCGCATTCCGGCGGGACCACCTACATCATCGACGAGATGGGCGAGATCCTCGGGACTCTGAACACCTGGTCCATATTCGGCAGCGGGCTTCCGGGCCTCAGCTACATGGGCAACCCCTGGGGCAACGGAGACTACAACAAGCTGTTCCTCGGAGACGCGACGCTGGCCCTCAACGGCATGACCTATGACGTGGTGGGCTTCGTCTCCGTGTCCCCGATCATCCTGGACCTCGACAACAACGGCAAGCCGGACGTGGACCAGGGACGCTGGCTGCCGCACCCGGACCGCTTCAACAAGGGCAAGGCCCTGGCCTTCGACATCAACGGGGACGGCTTCACCGAGGTCACGGAGTGGCTCGGCGTCGGCGACGGACTGCTCGTGACGCTCAAGGACGGGCAGGTCAAAGGCGGCAACGAGCTCTTCGGGAACCCGATCGGATTCATCGACGGCTACCAGAAGCTCGGCCTGCAATTCGACAAGGATGAGAACGGCATTGTCGAGGGCGCGGAGCTGGAGAGCTTGCTGGTCTGGCAGGACAGCAACCGCAACGGCAAGGCCGAGAGCCAAGAACTGCGGGGCGTCCAGTCGCTCGGGATCGCGAGCATCAGCACCCGGCACCAGAACCTGAAGAGCAGCTTCGTCATGAACGGGATTGAGCGCTCCACCTGGGACTGGTGGCCGACCTGCATGCTGGTCTACCCCAGCATGCTGGCCAAAGCCAAGTAGGCATAGCCGCGCTCGAAAAGCGGGCCGCCCGGCATGGGGGGCCCGCTTTGGTTTTGATTTATCCTCCGCCTTTTGGCTACAATCCATTCAACTAGGGTGAAGCGAATCCCAGGAGGGAATATGATGCTGTCGTCCAAACGCATGCGTCTGATCGGAGCCGGGTTTCTGGCCTGCCTTCTTTTTGCGGGCGCGGCCTCGGCCGCGGGCAAGAATCCATGGCGGGGCGCCTTCTCTTTGACCCACAGCAAGCTGGTCGATCTGGGGATCAACCCGGAATTCATCGTCGCAGTTCGGGTCCACAAGAACGCCCAGCGGGTGGTCCTCGCCGAGCACCGCCCCGGCGCCGATTCCCTGCTCCACGTCTTCGACGGAAAGGGCGCCCGGCTCTTCCAGGTGTCCGTCCCTTCCCCGCAGCTGGCCGATTTCGCGCTGAGCCCGGACGGCGAGAAGGCCTTCCTGGTGGGCAGCTACGGCAGCCGCTTCTACACGGCGGACCTGGCCAAGCGCCAAGCCAAGCTGACTTATTCCAGCGAGCCGGACCAGCCGGGGTTCAGGGCCCTGGCCCCCATCGGGATTTGGCAGAGCTCCAAAGGGCCGGTGGTCTACGGGTTGTTCTATGAGAGCGATAAAGTCTCGCGCGACCTGGGATTCGCCGCCTTCCCGGAGGACGGCCCGCCGGCCCTCGTGTTCGCCACGACGGCGCTGGAGAAGGAGTTCGACCGGGTGGTCTCCTACGCCCCGAACCCCAGCCTGAAGTCCGTGCTCATCGTCAACCAGGACCCCCAGCCCCAGGACCCCGCCGCCAAGCCGAAAGAGCGGCGCCTCCACTTCGCGGAGATAGGCGGACGCCGCGTCGCATTGGACTCCGCCGCGGACGTGTTCGCGACGGCTTGGCTGCCGGACGGCAAGACCCTGGCCTATGTCCGCAAGAGCGAGAACGATTCCGAGCTGATCCTGCGCGAAGTCGAAGGCCAACCCAAGGCCGTCGCCCGCGGCCTGTTCTCTCCGGCCTTCCTGTCCGGAGGAAAGTGGATCGTGGCTTCGATGCTCCAGGAGAAGAAGCAGGAAGTGTGGGTCGCCAACCGTGCGACAGGAGAGCTGCTTCACATGGGCCTGCCCGAAGGCGCCTGCCTCTACAACGCCTCCCAGGACGGGAGCGCTTTGGTCGCCTGGGGGCCCTGGGGCATCCGCGCTTTCCGGTTCAGCTGATTCCGGCGGCCGGAGAAAGGCTTTGGAAGTCGGAGAACCTTAAAGGAGGCAACCGTGGCAGGCTATCGCAAGAAGCGCAGAGGCCCGCAAGGACCGAATAAGAACGAGAAGAAGGTCCTACGTTCAAAGGACGCCCAGAAACAGGCGCTGGCGGCCGGCCTGCTGTCCGAAAAGTTCCCGTCCATCAAGCGCTTGAGCGTCCACCTGGTCTTTCGCAGCGCCCAGCAGCAGCTTCTTGACGAGAAGACCCTCCAGCTGGGGCCGACGGACCCCTGCCTCTTCGCCATGCCCTGTCCGGGCCGCTGCGGCACCGGCTCTTTCGACTTCACCGGGAAGGTGGAGGAGGCGGCGAGGTCCCTGCTCCCCTCTTCCGACAGCTCCGGGAAATGCGCGAAGCCCATCTTCGTAGGGTCCTCCGATCTCTGCGGCTGCGAGCTCAAGTGCCGGATGGACCTCGAGTACTTCCCGGACGCGGTCCCGGAGCCGCAGGAGCCCGCGGCAGCCGCGCCTCAGGACGCCTCCCCGGCCCCCTGATCAGAACCTCGTCCAGCTCTTCGCGAGCTCGGCGACCTGCGGGTTGCCGCCCGAGTGGCAGCGCCGCCAATCCTCCCGCTCCGCCGGCTCCAAGGGCCGCCCCCTCTGCTTGAGGCATTGCCACAGGTAGAGGCGCCGCCGCGCCGCGGCGTCGCCGCGCTGGCCCTCTCCCTTGAGCAGCTCCGCTGAGCGGTTCAGCCAGAAAGCCTTGGGGGCCTCGTACTCCAGGATCGGGAACCGGTCTTCGTTGAGGGGCCCTTCGCCTGAGACGGCGCGCGCGGCCGCGTCGTCGGCGGCCTGGAGGCTCAGCAGGGTCGTCAGGCGCGAGATCCCGATCCGGGCGAGGTCCGCGCGGACCTCCCGGCGCTCGAAGGCGCGGGCCATGGCGGCGAAATCGGCCTCGACCGGCCCTCCCGAGCCCACGACCAGGAGGTCCTTCCCCGGCGTCGTCTCCCACAGCGAGAGGTCCTTGAACTCGGAGGCGAAGGTGCGCAGGACGAGGCGGAGCGAGGCGTCGTTCATTTCGTAGAGATGGAACCACTGGACGAAGAGGCCTCCGTCCTTCAGCCGCGCGCGCGCGTCGCGGTAGAACTCCCTCGTATAAAGGCTGGCCGCGCCGGCGACCCAGGTATTGGAGGGCTCGCTGACGATCAGGTCGTAGCGGCGCCGCGCGGTCTTGAGGAAGGCCTTGGCGTCGTCTAAGATCACGTTCACGCGCGGGTCGCCGAGGGCGGAGCGGTTCTGCGCGGCGACGAGCCGCGCGGCCTCGGCAACCGCCCGCGAGATCTCCACGACGTCCACGCGCTCGACCGGGTGCGCGAGCGCGGACCCGACCGTGACCCCGGAGCCCAGCCCGATGACCAGCGCCTCCCGCGACTGGGGCCTAAGGAGCAGGGGCACGTGCGCCACCAGCATCTGGTTCGGCATGTCCCCGATGGTGCTCGCGTCCACCTTGCCGTTGATCTTGAGAGAGAGCCCTCCCCAGCGGTCGCGCTCCACGCTCACGGTGGCCTCCCGGTCGTCCTGGTAGAAGAGCATGGAGTCCCGGCCGGTCTGCTCGCGGTAGCGCGCGAAGCTCGGGTAGGCGCTGGCCAGGGGCGTGCGGAAATCCCCGCGCGTGAGCATCCGCAAATCCCAGGACCGCGCCCCCATGTCCGCGGCGGCCAGGGCCGCGGCGGCCAGGCCGACCGAGGCCGCCTTCATGAGCCAAGAGGCGCGCGCCGTAGAGACGACGACGAAGCCCGCGAGGACGCTCGCGGCCGCTCCAGCCGCGAAGACCCCGCGGAGCCCGAGGGCGCTCAGCAGCCAGAGCCCCCCGAGCGCCGCGCCCGCCACACAGCCGGCCGTGTTGAACGCCCAGAGCCGCCCGAGGTCCTTGCCGGCCCTCTCCCGCCGCGAGAGGGCGGCCGCGGCCAGCGGCAGGGTCATCCCGATCATGGCGGTCGGCGCGATCATCACGGCGAAGCAGAGCAGGAACTTGCCGGCCTCGAATAGGTAGAAGGTCAACGGGACCCGGTTGAAGAGGCCGCCCAGGATCAGCACCGCGTAGGGCAGGCGGTCGTAGAACGGGAGCGTGAGGGCGACCGCGGCTCCGGCGGCCAACTCGGCCAGCCCGAAGGCGAGATAGGGGGGGAGGGAGGAGACCGGGCGGCGCCGCGCCAGGGCCGCGCCCAGGGCGATGCCCGAGATGAAGGCCGCGAGCATGGCCGAGAACGAGTAGGCGGAGGAGCCTGTCACGACCGCGACCAGGCGCACCCAGGCGAGCTCGTAGACGAGCGAGATGAGGCCGCTGAGGAAGGCGGCGCCGAGCAGGATCTTTTTCAGCGGGTCAGGCAGGGCCGCGGGCTCCTCGGGTCCCGGAGCGGCGGGCCCAACGCCTCGATGGGAGGCCAGGGCCAGCGCGCCCAGGCCCGAGACCAGGTTGCCGGCTGCTGCCAGGCCCGTCGAAGCGTCGAGGCCGAAGCGGGGGATGAGCCAATAGCCGGCGGCCAGGCAGCCGGCCACGGCGCCCGCGCTGTTGACCGCATAGAGCCACGAAGCCGCCCTGCCGACCTCCTCCCCGCGGAGGGTGAGGTAGCGCCCGAGGGCCGGCAGGGTCGCGCCCATGAGGACCGTCGGAGGCAGGAGCACGGTTGCGATCAGGATGACCCTCAAGGCCGCCGCGGCCGAGGCCGGGGCCCCGGCGGAGAGCGCGGAAAGGTAGGCCCAGGACACGGCTCCGAGCCCGAAGAGGGGCAGGAGCCCGGCCAGCGCGAGAGCGAGCTCGAGCTTCGCGTAGAGCTTCAGGGGATCGGGGGAGCGGTCCGCGAAGGGCCCGAGCCAGGCTGCGCCGGCCGCGAGCCCGCCCAGGAACGTCGCGAGGACCACGGTGTTGGCGAGAGCCGTGCTGCCGAAGAGCAGGGCGAGGTATTTCGCCCACAGCACTTCATAGACCAGGCCGGTCGCGCCGGAGATGAAATAGATGAGGCTCAGCAAAGCGTTTCCCTCAAATTTGACAATATGGAGCCAATGTTATTACATGAGAGCGGAGAAGACAACAGTAAGAATGCCCGATTCCCGCCGCGCCGCGGCCCTGCTCGCCGGAGCCTGCCTGCTGTCCCTGCCCGAGACCGGATGCAGGAAAAAGCCGGCCCCGGCCCAGCCCCCGCCGGCGCGATACGCGGACCTGTCCGCGCTTCGGAAAGCCGGGCTTGAGCGCGGCTTCTGGCCTGAGGCGCGCGGGGATTCCTGGGGCTCGAACCTGGCCCTCTTTCCCGGGCCCAAGTCCCCGCGTCTGAAGTGGACCCTGCGGGTCATCGACGGCATCGAGCGCAGGTCCACCCTGCCCAAGCTGCTGGTCGGCGGCGAGGGCACGGTTTACGTGGAGACCATGGAAGTGGCGGCGTCCACCGATGAGCTCCACGGGACAGCTTTCGTCGCTGCCGTGGACTCGAGCGGGAAGAAGCGCTGGAAGCACCCGTTCGGCGCGCCTCCGCTGGGGGACATGCTCCTGGGCCTTGATGGGACCGTGTACGTCGTGCCGGATCCCGGCACGGACCTGCACGCCCTCAGCCCCCAAGGGGAGCTGCTGTGGACGCGCCGCATCTGCGACAAGATCTACAGCCTTTCCATGCGGCCCGACGGAGACCTCCACCTGGTCGGCGCGGACCGGTCCCCGCAGACAGGAAGCCTCTCGGCCAGCAGCCTCTACCGCGTATCGAAAGACGGCAAGGTGGAGCGGGTCCAGACCGCGCTCGGCCCGGTCACCAGCCGCTTCCTCATCGGCCCCGGCGGGGAGAAATTCTTCCTGGCCGACGGGTCCCCGGGCCGCTTCCTCATCGCCTGGGGGCCCGATGACCGCGAGACGTGGCGCAAGCAGTTGTCCTCGCCTTACAGCGCGCTCCTCTTCCTCGCCAGCAAAGGGGACCGGCTCATGGCGGCCGACGTGCAGGAGTCCGGGGCCACCTCCCTCCTGGCTCTCGGCTTGGACGGCGCCAAGCGCTGGGCCCGCTCTTTCCCGGCCCAGAGCGTCCTGCTCGGGACCTGCGCGGGCATGGACGGCGAAGTCTATGCGGCCCTCATGAACGACCGGACCGGGAAAGGCGGATTCTCCGTGAAGGCGTTCAACGCCGAGGGCCGGGAGAAGTGGACCTACACCCCCGATGAGATGCCCTATCCGGGCTGGGACCTGATGGCGGACGCCGACGGAACGGTCTACGTCCAGGCCGATGACATCAACAAGACCACCCTCCACGCCGTCCGGCGGGGGAAGCTCAAGTGGCGCCTGGTGCTCCCCGGCGACGGCAGGATCGGCGGGGTCTTCGCCTCGGGCAAGGACGGCGCGATCTACCTCGTCACGTACAAAGGGCTCCTGCACTGCGTCGCGGGGGGCCGTTAGAGCCCTCGACGTAAGACTTGCATTTTCGCCCCGCTTCTGCTATCCTATTCTTGCGGGGTGGAGCAGTCCGGTAGCTCGCAAGGCTCATAACCTTGAGGTCGCTGGTTCAAATCCAGCCCCCGCACCCATTTAAGTTTCGAACCTGCGACGAGGCTGGCTGGACCGGCCCCTGGCAGAAGCCAGGGGTTTTTTGTTTCAGGCGGGTTCTTCCGCGCTCTCCAATGTGCTATAAACGCCTCTATGGCTGACGTCTCCATCGAATATCCCAGCGAGGGAGAAGTCGTCCATTACCACGCCTACACCTTCCAGGTCAAGGTCGTGGAAGGGGCCCTGCACGTGCGGATATCGGTGGACGGGGGCCCGTGGCACCCCTGCCGCGAATCCATGGGCTTGTGGTGGTACGACTGGTGCGGCTACGCCTCCGGCGAGCACAAGGCCATGGCCCGCATCGAGAAGCGCGGGGAGATCGTCATCCACTCGGACCTGCGCCGGTTCAAGGTCGAATTGGAGCCCTGAAGCTATTTCCCGACCAGGACCACCACGCTCCTCGGATTGACGAGATAGTATCCCTGCGGGGCCAGAAGGACCTCCTTGCCGAAGTCCGCGAAGTCCTCTCCAGCCGGAAGGCTCGTGTCGATGATGCGGCGCCAGCGCTTGCCGCGCGGAGGCGCCGGGAGGGTCGCCCTGCCCAGGAGGTGGCCTGAGTTGTAGAGGAAGACGAGAGGGGTGTCGAGCATGAAGAAGAGCATCCGGCCCTCGGCGTCGTCCCAGCGCGGCGGCCCCAGCTCCGGGTCGAACCAGGCGATGTCCGGGATGCTCGAACCCTCCGAGTCCTCGCCCGTGAGGAAGCGCCGCTTCTGCAGGACGGGGTAGAGCCGCGTCATCGCCACGGCCTTGCGCACGAAATCCGTGAAGTCCTCGTTGCGCTTGGCCAGGTCCCAGTCGAACCAGCTCAGCTCGTTGTCCTGGCAGTAGGTGTTGTTGTTGCCGTACTGCGTGCGCAGGAACTCGTCGCCCCCCAGGAGCATCGGCGTGCCGCAGGAGAAGAGCAGGTAGCAGACCTGGTTCTTCGCCAGCTGGCGGCGCAGGCGGGAGACGACCGGGTCGGTGGTGGGGCCTTCGGGGCCGCAGTTCCAGGAGTTGTTGTCGTTGGAGCCGTCCTGGTTGCCCTCGCCGTTCGCCTCGTTGTGCTTCTGGCTGTAGGTGGTGAGGTCGTTCAAGGTGAAGCCGTCGTGGCAGGTGATGAAGTTGATGCTGTTGTAGGCGGAGCGCCCGTCGTCGCCGTAGAGGTCGGCTGAGCCCGTCACGCGCCAGCCGACCTCGCGCAGCATGCCGCCGTCGCCCTTCCCGAAGCGGCGCATCGCGTCGCGGTAGCGGCCGTTCCACTCGGACCAGTCCACCGGGAAGTTGCCGACCTGATAGGTGCCGATGTCCCAGGGCTCGGCGATGAGCTTGACGCGGCTTAAGACCGGGTCCTGCGCCACGGCCGTGAAGAAACCGGCGGACTTATTGTACCCGCTCGTGTCGCGCCCGAGGACCGAGGCCAGGTCGAAGCGGAAGCCGTCCACGTGCATCCGCTTGACCCAGTAGCGCAGGGAATCCATGAGCAGGCGCACGACGGCGGAATCGCACGCGTTGAGGCTGTTGCCGCAGCCCGTGTAGTTGAGGTAGTAGCGCCCGGGCTGAGCGTGCGGGCCGGTCAGGGCGTAATAGGTCGGATTGTCGATGCCCCGCAAGGAGATCGTGGGGCCCAGCTCGCTGCCCTCGCCGGTGTGGTTGTAGACCACGTCGAGGATGACCTCGATGCCGGCCTTGTGGAGCTCGCGCACCAGGGTCTTGAACTCCTCCACCTGGCAGCCGGGGCGGCTGAGCGTCGAGTAGGAGGACTCGGGCGCGAAGAAGCCGATCGTGTTGTAGCCCCAGTAGTTGCTCAGGCCCTTCTCGGTCAGGAAGTCCTCGACGTAGGACTCCTGGATGGGCAGGAGCTCGACCGCGTTGACGCCCAGGGACTTGAGGTAGGGGATCTTCTCGATGAAGCCCAGGTAGGTGCCGGGGCGGCTTACGCCGGAGTTCGCATTGGCGGTGAAGCCCTTCACGTGGACCTCGTAGATGATGAGCTTCTCAAGCGGGGTGTGCGGGGGCCGGACCCCCTGCCAGTCGAAGAAGTCCTCGACCACGATGCTCTTCGGCACGAGGCGCGAGTTGTCCGAGCCCTCGTGCGAGAGGTCCTTGAGCGGGGAATCCGGGTCGTAGGCCAGCAGGGAGTTGCGGACGTTCTTGAACTTCCCGGTCACCGCCTTGGCGTAGGGGTCCATGAGGAGCTTGTTGGCGTTGAACCGCATCCCGATCTCTGGCTTGAACTGCCCTTGGACCCGGTAGCCGTAGAGCTGGCCGCCCCTTAAGCCCTCGACGAAGACGTGCCAGATGAACCGGGTGCGGTTCTCGACGCGGATGACGTCGGTGGGGACGCCGGGTGGGTCGTCGAAGAGCAGCAGCTCGACGGCTTCCGCGCGGCGGGAGTAGAGGGTGAAATTGACGCCGTCCGGGGTCAGGGTGGCGCCGAGCGGATAGAACACTCCGGCAGAGATTTTCCTTGGCATGGTATCGGGATTATGCTATAATAAATTTGTTCAGGCAAAGAGCCTTGGAGTTTCGTCCCGAACATCCAAACGACGTAGGTTCGTATCGAACTTTCCAAACTGCGCAGGTTCGATACGTCCCAAATCTACAGATTTCGGATGTTTGGGACGGCAGCGGCTAGCCTTTGCGCCTCACCTCGTGGCCTTTGGCGCGAAGCTCCGCTTCTATTTTATCCCGATGGTCGCCCTGCAGCTCGAGCGTGCCTTCGCTGAGGGTCCCGCCGCACGCGAATCTCCTCTTGAACTCCTTCAGGAGGTTCTCCTTGAGGCTCGGATGCATCACCAGACCTTCGATGCGCGTCACGCCGCTGCCCTTGCCCTGGCGCAGGAAGGAGAGGTAGACGGGATCAGGCTGGGGTCTTGTCATACTCGAGTCTCGCGCGGCGGAGGATTTCCTTGACGGCCATGGGGTCTGATACCCCCGAGAAGACCACCCCGGCTCCTTCCGCGGCCGTCGAAGAGACCCGGATGTCGCCCATCCCGCTCATGCGCTGCCAGAATGACTGCTCCACTTCCACCCCGCGCACGTGGGGGAAATCCACCTCGCTGAGCGTCCTCGCGAAGAAGCCGTTCTGGACCCTGACCCGTTCGCTCGTCACCGCGTAGGCCCGCGCAAGCCGCTTGCAGGCCGCGGCGGCCGCGGCAGCGCAGCCGCAGAAGAGACAGACCGCGGCCACGCTCAGGCGGTCGTCCGCGAGCAGGCCTCCCGACAGCAGGAACAAAGCCGTGGAGATGAGCAGCTCGAACCACCAGTTCCAGAAGGATGGGCGGCCGCGCCAGAGAAGGGTCTCCTTTCGCGGCGAAGTCACTTGAGCTTCCTTTCCCATAGCCGCTTCCGGAGCCTGGCGCGGGCGGAGTCCCAGTGGGAAGAGCCGAAGAACAGGGCGTAGTTGGCCAGGCTCGCCAGGACCGTGGCCCGGGCGTGGATGTCCCCGGCGAGCAGGATCCAGGCGAGCCAGACCCACACTGCTGCCGCGAGCCACCAGACCTTGACCGGGATGATGAAGAAGAGCAGGAGCTCGAAATCCGGAAAAAGGGACGCGAAAGCCAAAAACAGCGTCAGGTTCAGCGCCGTGTTCGGAAGGCCCACGCCCAGGGCCAGCGAAGCGGCCAGAAGGCTCAGCGCGCCCGCGGCGTAGAAGACGTTGAAGCAGAAGTCTCCCCATTCGCGCTCCAGGGCCCCGGCGTAGAGGTAGAGCAGGTAGAGCCAGAAGATCATCCAGAAGGGCGAGGCCGGAGGGGGGATGAAGAGGAAGGTCGCGGCCCGCCAAATCTGGCCGCGGAGCAGGAGGGAGGGCTCGAGGGCCAGCAGGGAAGGGAACTCCGGCTTGAGCAGGCTCAAGCCCCAGACAGCTGCGTTCATGGCGACGATGAAGGCCGCCAGATTCTCTATCGCGAATCCGCCGAAGCGCCGCTCGAGGCGCGAGATCCAGCCGGGGGTCATGGACAAAGCGCCTTCATTTTATACAATTAGCCTCCCATGAAGGACGAGAGCAACCTCGTTTGGATGGACCTCGAGATGACCGGCTTAGACCCGGAGACGGACCTCATCCTCGAGATCGCCACGGTCATCACGGATTCCCAGCTCAATATCCTTGCCGAAGGCCCGGTCATCGCCATCCACCAGCCGCCGGAGGCGCTGGAGAACATGCATCCCTGGTGCGTCGAGCACCACGGGGCCTCCGGCCTGACCCGCCGCGTTGAGCAGTCCTTGACCACGGTGGAGCAAGCCGAGCGCGCCACGCTCGACTTCCTCAAGCAGTGGTGCTCGGAGAAGGCCTCTCCGCTCTGCGGCAACTCGATCCACCAGGATCGGCGCTTCCTGGCCAAGCACATGCCGAAGCTCAACGCCTACCTGCACTACCGGATCGTGGACGTAAGCTCCTTCAAGGAGATGATCGAGCGCTGGTATCCCGAAGAGGCGGCCCGTCCCCAGAAACAGCAGTCCCACCTCGCGCTCGACGACATCCGGGAATCCATCGCCGAGCTCGCGGACTACCGGCGCCGCTACATGCGCCCCGGCTCGTAGCTACTTCTTCCGGATCAGCGCGATCCCCGAGCAGTTGCGGTATTCAGCCACGACCTCGATGCCGGCGATGATGTCTGAGGGCGCCTTCGGAGGGCAGCCGCGCACCGCCATCGGGGTGTAGTCCCGCGGCGAGGCCTGCCTGGAGGCGCAGTACTCCTCGACGGTGGCGGAGGTGGTCTTCCCGTAGGGCACATCCGCAGGCGCCGCGGACTTAACCTTCCGCTTGGAGAGGTAGTAGCCTGCGCCCAGCGCGCCCGAAGCGATGAGCAGGGACAGGAACAAGGAGAATTTCGAGTTCATTCGGGAGTTCCATCAGGAGACATGCGGGGTATCCTCCAGCGCTTTGATGAAGCGGCCCCCGAGGAGGTAGTAGGTCATCTTCGCGACCTCCAGGACCGCGCCGCGCGCGAGGTCCTGCCGCGACCACCACCGCCTGGAGAATTCCTCGTAGGGCGTCGCGCAGACGAGCACCTTCGCCTCGGGCAAGGCGCGCCGGAACACCCACTTGGCCCGGCGCGCGTGCCAGCGCGAGGTGACGACGAGCACCGTCTTGCCCCTCAGATCGGCCGAACGTTTCAGCGCGAGCGCCTCGTTGGCCGTGCTCATCACCGCGACGCCGTAGAGCCGGATGCTTCCCGCGGGGACCCCCGAGCGCAGGAGGATGGCCCGGTTGCTGTCCTCCTCCGCGGGGATCGGCACGCCGATGGAGACGGCCTTCAGCTCGGCCGGCGGCCGGTAGGGCCGGGAGAGCCAGATCTGCGGCGCCGCTTTGCCGTGGTAGAGGTCCGCGGCGTAGAAGGGCCGGGAGAAGCCGCCGGCGAGGACCACGATCATGTCCGCCTTGCGCGGTTCATCGGAGAAGTCGATGAACCAGCCGACGCCCCAGGCCGCCGCGGCGACGAGAATCCCGGCGGCGATGGGAAGGAGGGCCGCCCACTTCAGCAAGCGCCGCAGGGGCCGCGGAGGATTACTTTTCGATCTCATGGATCGCCCGGGCGGGGTCCGCGTCGCCGTAGACGACCTTGTTGAGGCCGCCTAGATACCGGTCGAGCGTGGAGAGGTTGTAGCTGACGATCTTGCAGATCATGCCGGGGGTGAGGGTCCCGTCCGCGATGCAGAGGCTGGTCTTGAAGCGGACCTCCCCGTCGCCGTAGTCCATCTCGAAGTTGCCGATAAGCATCCCGTAGTTGGCGCGGGTGAGGAACTCCGCC
Source organism: Elusimicrobiota bacterium (assembly GCA_016212885.1). Taxonomy (GTDB): domain Bacteria; phylum Elusimicrobiota; class Elusimicrobia; order UBA1565; family UBA1565; genus UBA9639. The sequence goes on from JACRDO010000026.1 coordinate 28,857, forward strand.
GCGGCAGGGCGCCGGCCCTCCGGGACCCGGTTCGGGAGGACCGAATGGAACATGAAGATCTCCCTGTCCTCGTCCGTCCTGGCGAAGCATGTCCAGATCCCGGACTTCCCCTGGACGTCCATCCGGAACGCGCTCTCGCCGTCGATCGGGACGAACCTCCAGTCCTCGGATTTCAGCCAGAGCTCGACAGCGGAGAGGAGCCTCGGCTTCTCGTGGATGTCCATGTCTCCCGGATCAGTTGCCGTCCGAACGGCGGCCGTGGTCGCCCAGGGTGCACTCGCACCACTCCGGATGGCTCTGCCCTTCGCGCCAGCCGCGCTCCTCGAGGTTGGTCTTCACCCAGCAGGGATAGCAGAGCATCAGCCGGTTGACCGGCTTGTTCTCCCCGCAGCGCCGGCACAGGCCCCGGGAGGGCGGCTCCTTCTGCGAAAGGCGCTTGAGGTCCTCCGAGCCTTCCGGAACGTCCTTGTCCAGGGTCTTTCGCTGGAGTTCTTCGATCTGTTTGACGGCGTCAGCCATGGCCCTACCTCGATGGATTGCGGTTTCCGACGGGGATTATATCAAATCAGCCGAGCCCTTGGGTTGAACATCGCGTCCGATATTCGGCATAATGGCCGCATGGCTCGGCGCATCCTCCTGCTCTTGGCATCGGCCGGGCTCTTCGCCGCGCTCTGCCCTGCGCAGGAGCAGGGCGTCGACTACTTCAGCGTCAAGAAGGCGAAGGTCTTGGTCCGCGAGGAGCCAGACCCCAAGGCCAAGGTGCTCTGGCCTTTGTGGAGGTTCGCCCCGGTCGAGGCCGTGAGCTACCGGGGCGACTGGGTGCGCGTGCGCGACTTCGAAGGGGACGCCGGCTGGGTCAAGAAGTCGGAGCTGACCAGCGACGTTCCAACGGTCCAGGTGAAGGCCAAGGAAGGCCGCATCCGCAAGGGCCCCGGGGAGAAGCAGAAGATCATCTGGCTGCTGGACCGCGGCTTCGCCCTCAGGGTCTTCGGCGCGAAAGGCGACTGGCTCGACGTGGGGGACCTCGACGCGGTCTCCGGCTGGATCCACAGCGACGAGGTCTGGGGCTTCCCGCCGCCCAAGAACCCTTCCTCCGAGCAGTGAACGTCGTCCTCCTCGAGCCCGAGATCCATTTCAACACCGGCAACATCGGCCGCACCTGCGTCGGGACCGGGACAGCCCTGCACCTGGTGGGCAGGCTCGGCTTCCGCTTAGACGACAAGGAGATCCGCCGCTCAGGGCTCGACTACTGGGTGAAGCTCGACCTGCGCCTGCACGCGGACTTCTCGGCGTTCATGGGCTCGATAAAGAAGGACGCGGCGCTTTTCTTCTTCTCGGCCGAGGCGGTGAGGAGCTTCTGGGAAGGTCGTTACCCTTCGGACGCGTACCTGATCTTCGGCAAGGAGTCCACGGGCCTGCCGCAGGAGGTGCGGGAGCGGTACGCGCAGCGGCTCTACCGCATCCCGTTCTTCAATGACATCCGGTCCTACAATCTATCCACTACCGCCGGGGTCGTGCTCTTCGAGGCGCTCAGGCAGAACGGCTGGAAGCCCAGTTGATCCAGGTTTCATAAGGGAACTTTTTTGACGGCCGCTCGTATTACCTATTGGGGAGAGTTGTGGAGCGAATGGTATAATGGAGGCCGACATGCCGGAGAAGAATGGGAACCTGCCTGCAACCAAGTCCGATCTGGAAGCGACCCGGTCTGAGCTTAACACGAAAATAGACCGGCTTGCGGTCGAATTGATCAAGACCAACGCCCGCATCGACAAGACTACCGAGGCGATCCGTTCGGACCTCCGGGCCTTCCGTAACGAGCTTCTCACCGCCTACGAGGCGTCGGTGGTCAAGGGGAAGAGGTACGGCGAGAAGACTCTGACCCACGGCGCGATCCTGCTGGACCACGAAGACAAGCTCAAAGACCACGGCAAGCGGCTGAGCGCGCTGGAAGGCAGGCGGTAAGCGCGTCTCATAGGATGGCCTCTGCTCGTAGAGCCTGTTGTAGGTGATGGCCATTTCCGAAAACGATGCCCGGCCGCGAGTTTCGCCTTTGCGGCTACTTCCCGCGGCCGGGCGGTTTTGTATTCGGCCCGCGCGCGGACATCGCGCGCGAACGCAGGAGACGGGCTCTGTGGTGCTCTTTCCGCGGTCCGCGGGTCCGTGGACCCGCGGCATCAGGGTACGGCATGAGCATCATTGCGCGCGCAACGGAACCCGTTGTCGTTGTTCCTGTCGCCCGGCTCGTTCCTGTTGCGGTTGGCCGCGCGGAGGTTGTCGGGATTGTTGTTCCACGAACCGCCCCGCAAAGAACGGCCTTATCCGCCCGCCCCCTTTGGGCGCTGCTGCTTCATCCATGCGCCCAACATCTTGCCGATCCCATCCAGCTCCCTCGCGCCGTATTCGTATGAGCCGAGATTGACGAAGCGCATGTCCTTGGAGAGCCTCAGCAGGATGCGAAGCTCCTCCAATGCCATGTCCGCCTGGGCAAGCGCGGGAAGCTTCTCCTGGCCGCGGTTGCCCCTGAGCACCGCGCCCATGAAATCCAACAGCCGGTTCTCGATGCGCGAGGCTACGGAGAATCTGGCCGATTTTGGATATTTTGCCGTGTGGTTCATCATCCACAGCGTGAAGTCGTAGGCCTTCGTGAATACCTTGAGCCGGTCCGCGTTCATGTTCAGGCTTTTTACGCCCGTTCAACCCCACCCCTATCCCCTCCCGCGGGGAGGGGGACAGATTACAGATTTACTAAGTACCACTGCGCGCGCAACGGAACCCGTCGCCGAAGCCCCCGTCGCCCGGCACGAGCCCGGGGCGGAGGGCCGCGCGGAGGTAGTCGGGATAGAAGTTCCACGAACCGCCCCGCAAAGAACGGTACTGCCCGGAGTTCGGCCCCTTCGGGTTCCTGTTCGGGCTGTTTCCATAATAACCCTCATCATACCAGTCCGCGACCCACTGCCAGACATTCCCGTGCATGTCGTATAAACCGAAAGGATTCGGCTTCTTTTCCCCGACCGGATGAGTCTGGCCGCCAGAATTCGACGAATACCAAGCGTACTCTCTCAATTGGGACTCGTCGTTTCCGAAATAGTATTTCGTCTCGGTCCCGCCTCTCGCCGCCCTTTCCCACTCAGCCTCGGTCGGAAGCCTCTTGCCCTTCCACTCGCAATAGGCCTTGGCCTGATTCCAGTCCACGCAGTTGATCGGGTGCTTCTCCCGGCCGGAAACCTTATAGCTGCACCCTGAATAAGTATTCGCATCAGAGCATTTCCCAGCCGCCACGCAAGCCGCGTAATCCCCAGCCGTAACGTCGAACTTGTCCATATAGAACGCATCCAGATACACCTTGTGCCTCGGATGCTCGTCCGAGCCGCCCTCCCCATCCGGGGACCCCATCCAGAACTCGCCGGCTGGGATGAAGACCATCTCGCCCGAACTCGCGGCGCGCCCAGCCGCCGCCTTCGGCGCCCTCTTCAAAGCCTTGATCTCCGCCGCGCTCAAGAATCCCTCCGGCAGAGCGCTGAGAAGCTCCGGCATATAGGGATTGTCTTCCATCGTCTTTCCGTAGGCCTTGACGAAGGTCAAAGCGAACTTCCGCTTGTCTTCCTCGCCCACGACTGAAAGCGCGAGCAGGCGCTTGAGCTTCTGCCAGTCCTTGTCCCGTATCTCGGCCCGCCGCGCCCTGGCTTCCTCGGCCGCCCTCAACTCCTCAGCGTAGCGGTCCCAATCCTGCGCCCGCTTCTGCGCGGCCTGCGCGTGCTTCGGGGCCTTCAGAGCCACTGCGCGCCATATCGCCGCCTTCTGCTCGGCTGCAGCGTCGCTTTTGTCGTCCTCAAGCGCGGCGTTGAACGCCGCATCCGCGGCGAAATCATCCCACTCCAGCGCGCGCTTGGACGCGGTATCCGCGTAAGCCTTGACCGCTTTGCCCAGCTCGCGCCATTTCGCGGCCTTCTCCACCGCAGAGGCTTCACCTTTCTCGAATTTGACCACAACGTCGTACTTCTCGAGCGCGTCCACATCCACGGACCCGAAGTCTATGCCGCCTGCCTGCGCCAGCTCCCCGGGCGCATGCGCGCGCGGCACTCCGCCGAACGCGGCCGAAGACGGCGCGTTCGCCCTCGGTACCTCGGGCAATGCGCTGACCTTGAACTCGATGCCCCCGCCCGCGGCCGGGGTCTCGGCCTTGGCCATCTCCCCCAAATCCGGCCCCTTCTCCCCGGCGGACCTGCCCAGCACTGCGTCCGCGTTCCCCATCACGGTCGGATGCTGGCTCCTATCTCTCACCGTGGCGCGGAAGGCCTGAGCGGCATAGTCCTGAATCTTCCCCGCGGTGACGTTCCTGTCCGAGCCGGAGTCCGCCCAGCCCCTCAAAGCTCCCAAAGCCAGATAGCTGAACGCCGGGCGCTCCACGCCCGGCAGGCGGCCCGCGAATTCGTCCGCTCGCGCTGCGCTCAGCACGGCGAAGCGGGCATCCATGGATGACGCCGGCGCCACGTTCACGATGGGCTGAAGCCCCTTGACCAACTCGCGGCCGCCCTCGTCCTTGCCGGAGAAGCAGGCGTCCAAGACCACGGCTATGGTCTGCGCCTTGCTCTTCGAGAGCGCCAAGAGCAGGTCTTTCTGCCTGAAGCTCCTGGACTTCAAGCCCACGGCCGTCTGCTGGGCGTCCCAAGCCACCAGCAGGCCGTCCTTGGTCTCGGCGTCCGGGGCGCCGTGCCCGATGAAGACGAACCACAAAATCCCGCCTTCCTTGGCCAAGCCGGCCGCCTGGGCCGCGTAGTCCTTCATGGATTCGGCGATGGCTTCGTTGTCGCGAAGAAGGAAGATGTTCCCTGCCGGGACCCCGCGCGTCTTGTTGAGGTAGTCGTACCACGCCAGAGCGTTGGCCTTCGCGCCTTCGATGGGGGAGACGATGGCGTACTTCTCGATGCCCACGATCACGGCCGCGTCGCCGGACCCGCCGCCGACAGCCGGCGCGGGCTTCGAGATATCCGGCCAAGGGGCCCAGGCCGCGCCGTGAGATGACAAAACTATCATTGTCGCGATCGAAATCAGCTGCCGCATATTCTCCTCCGGCTGAGGAATCCCGCCAGGACAATGATATCACATTGGGAACTTTTTCGACCCTCGCTCGTATTACATGGTAGGCGGTGGAAGGATGGGCGGCAAAATGGGTCTTGACTAGACATGATATATCATGTATACTATGAATTGAAATTCTACCGGGCTCCAACTGGGGCGTGTCCGGTGGAGAAATTCCCGGGTGGATTGCAGGAGAAACCTCGAGACAAGGTCTTAGCATGGTTTGCTTGGCTCAAGAAGGAAGGGCCGAATCTTCCGCGACCTTATGCGGATGTGCTCGATGGGCCCATCCGCGAACTGCGGATATCGTTCAGCCGTCTCGAGATGCGCATCCTCTACTTCATCGAAGGCCATCGGATCGTGGCGACTCATGGATTCCTTAAGAAGACGCCGAAAGTCGATCATCGGGAAATCGAGCGGGCGAAGCGATTCCGCGAGGGTTGGCTGTCCTCGCAAGAGGAGGGGGGCTTCTATGAGGCATAAGCCTTACTTATTCGAGGATTATCTCAAGAAACAGATGAAGCGTCCTTCTTTCCGCAAGACCTATGAGAAAGAATACCTGAAAGCCGGGATCGCGATCCGCATCGCGCAGTTGCGCCAGCAGAAGGGGATATCCCAAAAGGAGTTCGCCCGCAGGCTCGGCGCCTCCCAGCAGATGGTCTCCGACATCGAGACGGGCAAGCAATCCAACCTCACCCTGGCGACCCTGCAGAGGATCGCCGAGGCCTTTGGCCGCCGGCTGATCGTAGACTTCCGTTAGAAGAAGCTCAGGCGGACTCGTCGGGGCTACCCGTCGTCTCAGCCGGGCCCAAACGGCAGGGGCTGCAGCCGGACATGGCACGCCAATGAATTGAACTCAGGATCCTTATGGACCAGAACGGCCCCGATCCGCTCGGCCGTGGCCGCAACCCAAGCGTCAGCCACCGACAGGCGCCCCAGGGATTTGAACCGGGCCGCGGCCAAACCCAATTCCTCGTCGCTTTCCATGACATGGATGGGAAGCTGCTTGAGCCGGAGACAGGCCCTGCGCGCCTCCGCTTCGCCCATCTCCCTATGGACCACATAATAGAACTCCATCATCGAGATGAAGCTGACGAAGACGCGGTCTTCCCCGCCGTGCCTGCGCAGGATTCTCTCCACCCCGTCTGCGCCGGGCTCCGCTCCCTTGAGGCAGAACAGGGCGGACGTATCCAGGACCCAGGAGTCAGCCCTTCCCCGCATCTTCGGCCCTGCTCTCCAGAAGCGCCCGGACGAGCCCCTTGCCCTTCGCCGAGCCTCGGAAGGCTCCGATAGGGTCCTTGGGGATGGGCAGGACATAGATGACCTTCCCATCCTCGATCCATTCGAGCTTCTGTCCGGCCTTGAGCCCGAACCTCCTGCGTATCCTCGCCGGAACGGCGGTCTGCCCCCGGTCAGTCAACGTAGTTTCCATATTATTAGGCTAACAGGTAAATGTTGATTTGTCAAGCTAAAAATGCATTTTAGCATGTATCTCTCCGCCAAAGCGTTCCGTTGGAAAAAGTTCAGGCCGCCACGGCGCGGTTGCACTTGACGCACCAGCCGCCGATCTTATTGGTGTGGGGGGACTTGCGGCCCAGGCGCACGATGGCCTTGCACCCGGGGCAGTAGACGTCGAGGCCGTTCATGTCGATGGTGGGAAAGTCCTTCTCGAAGACGCCCCTTTCCGTGTAGCGCGGCGCAAGCCATGTCCCGATTTTCATTTCAGTACCCTCTCCCTGCATAAGTATAATCTAACGCGTGGGAACCTGCAAGCTCCCCGCCGTAGTGCTGGTGAGGCCCCGCAACCCCAACAACATCGGGGCCGCGGCCAGGGCCATGGCCAACTTCGGCTTCACGGACCTGCGCATCGTGTCGCCGCATCCCCCGGTGTGGGAGGAGGCGCGCACAGCCGCCGTGGGAGCGGACGATATCCTGGCGCGAGCGAAAGTCTTTCCGACGCTCAAGGAAGCGGTCTTGGACCGCAGGCGGGTCTTCGCCACGAGCTGCATGAAGGCGCGGCGGGCCGGCATGCCTGTCCTCGCCCTGCCTGGCCTGCGGGCCGGGAGCAGGGATGCGATCGTCTTCGGCCCTGAGAAGACCGGGCTTCCCGCCGCGGACATCGAGCACTGCGACGCCGTAATCCGCATCCCGACCCTGGAATCCTTCCCTTCGATGAACCTGGCCGCGGCAGCCGCCGTGGTCTGCTACGAGCTGGCCGGAGGGCGGAATGGCTCTGCGTCCGCCGCTGAGGAGAGCCGCCTGACGACTGTTGATCTCGAGCGGCTCATCGAAGAAGCCGAGCGCGTCTTCCTGCGCGTCGGCTACCGGAAAGCCCTCACTCCCGAGCAAAGGAAAAGCCGGGCCCGGCGCCTTCTGCGCCGGCGCGGTGTCCAAAATGATGAGGCGGGGTTCCTCTTCGAGCTGGCCCGGAGAATCACCGGTCACGAGTGACGACGTAGTCCGCCAGCTCGCGCAGGGGGTCCGCCGCAGGGCCGAAGCAGGAGAGGGCTTTCTTGGCGCGGTCCGCCAAGCCCCTGGCGATGCGCTCAGAGGGCTCGATCCCGTAGAGCCTCGGGTAGGTCAGCTTCAGGTTGTCCGCGTCCGAGCCGCGCTTGCCGAGCTTCTTCTTGTCGCCCACCACGTCCAGCACGTCGTCGGCGACTTGGAAGGCGACGCCTACGCGATAGCCGTACTCGCGGAGCGCGCCGCGCCTGGAGGCAGACGTCTGCGCGAGCACGGCCCCGGCTTCGAGGCTCGCGGTGATGAGCGCAGCTGTCTTGTGCGCGTGGATGTAGCGGATGAGGCCCAGGGCCTTCTTCGCCCGGCCGTCCCGGAGCTTGGAATCCGGCCAGCCCTCCGCGGAGATGTCCGCGGTCTGGCCCCCGACCATCCCCCGCGCGCCCGCGCCGGCTGCGATGACCCGGATCAGCTCCGAGGCGCCCTTCCCGCTCAAGCCCAGGTCCGCGGCGTTCTCGGCCGCGAGCTCGAAAGCCCATGTGAGCAGGCCGTCGCCCGCCAGGATCGCGACCGCTTCGCCGAAGACCTTGTGGCTCGTGGGCCGGCCTCGGCGGAGGTCGTCGTCGTCCATGGCGGGCAGGTCGTCGTGGATCAGCGAATAGGTGTGGATCATCTCCAGCGCGCAGGCCGCTTTGATGACGCGCCGGGGAGCCAGGCCGCAGCACTCGGCCGCGGCCATGACAAGGACCGGCCTCAGCCTCTTGCCGCCGGCGAGGAGGGAGTAGCCCATCGCCCTGCGCAGGAGCGCAGGCGCGGGCTCAAGGAAGGCGATCGCGGCGCCGCGGCCCGCGAGGCCGCCCTTCAACTGGCGCTTGATCTCGGCCTCGGCCCATGCGCCCCGCTCGCCCAGATATCTCTCAAGCTTCGTCATCATCGAATCCTACCTCGTCCAGCCAGTTTATCAAAAAGGCGCCGAGCCTGCGCATCGCTGGCTTCTGGCGCAGGGCGAGCCGCGCGAGGGCCGGGATCTTCCGCCAGCTTCGCAGGACGTACCGGGCCAAATCTCCAGCGCCAGCTCCGTCCGGGACCCCTGCCGGCATGCGCTCGCCAGCCGCGTCGAGGATCACCTTCGCGGCCATGAAAGGTATCCCTCTCGCCGATGACCAGGCCCGGACGCTCTCGCTTTCCATGTCAACAGCTATGAAGCTGTCGTCAAACGTCCTCTTCTCACCCTTTCCGACGACATGGTCCGAGGATGCGACGGGGCCCAAGTGCAGGACCGCGCCAAGGCGGGAGGCGGCCCTGCGGGCCGCGGGGCCCCATGCGGCCGGAGCCGCGCGCAGGTCCACGACCAAGTCTCCGGGCCGCACGGAAGGCTTGAGCGAGCCCGCGAAGCCCGCGCTCAGCGCCGCCTTGACGCCCTTGATGTCCTTCAAGACTGAGGCGGCCTTCTTAGGGCCCACGCCCATCTCGACGACAAGGATCCGGCCGCGATGCCGCTTGAAGGCGGCCTCGAGCGGCCGCGTCTCCCAAGGCGTGGCCGCGGCGACGAGGATCACGAGTGCTCGGGCCTCTTGCGCTGCGCGGGAGTGGGGGGGGCGTAGCCGTTCGATACGAACCAGATGACCGCGTCCTCAAAAGCGATCCGCGCCGAGGTCTGGGGCAGTCCGAGCTCCTGCACGGCCTTGCTTGCGTCGTAGAACATCCGGTAGCGCGCCATGCGGACCGCGTCGACAGCTGCGACGGGCGTCCCCCCGGTCAGCCTGGCCCTCGCGGAGTCGAGGTAGGCGAAGGCCAGCGCGAGCGGGTAGGGAGTCTGGAAGCGCGGCGCGCTCAGGCCCGTGACTTGGGCCAGGAGGTCGAGCGCCTGCTTGAGCGTCAGGTTCTGGCCCCCGAGGATGTAGCGCTCGCCGACGCGGCCCTTGGTCGCCGCCAGCCAGTGCCCCTCCGCCACGTCGCGGACGTGGACGAGGTTCAATCCGGTGTCGATGTAGGAAGGCAGGCGTTTATTGAGGAAGTCCACGATGATGCGCCCGGTGGGCGTGGGCTTGACGTCGAAGGGGCCGATCGGAGCCGTCGGGTTCACCACGACAACCGGCGCGCCCTTCGCCGCGAGGTCCAGGGCGGCCTTCTCGGCGCGCCATTTCGATTTCTTGTAGGCGCCCACGATGTCGCCGTCGCTCTCATAGAAGCAGCTTTCGACGGAAGGAACACGGGCGCTGCTTTTCGGCGGCCGGATGGCGGCGACGCTGGAGCAGTGGACGATGCGCTCAACCCCGGCCGCATGGGCCTCCTCGATCATGTTTACTGTCCCATCCACGTTCGAGGCGTACATTCCCTCGGGGTCCGGCACCCAGATGCGGTAGTCCGCGGCCACGTGGAACACGTAGCGGGCCCCGCGGCAGGCGGCCTTCAGAGATTGCCTATCCCGGAGGTCGCCCTCCACCATTTCCACCGCCAACCCGGCCAGGTTGCGCAGGTTGGAATCCTTGCGCACGAGCGCGCGCACGGCGAGCCCCTTGCCGATGAGGGTCCGCGCCACGTTCGCGCCTACGAATCCGGTCCCGCCTGTGACGAATGCGATATCCATAGATGGGCGGCGCCGCTCAGCGCGCGCCGCTTCGGCCTCCGATCGCGGCGATGTCCAGGACCATCTGCAGGAACTTCCTGGGCGAGGAGAAAACGTCGATGACGATGGACGGCTCGAACCCGACGTGCGTCATGCAGTCCGCGCATTTGGGGTTCCCGGACATCGGGCCGCAGCATTTCCAATCCGTCGTCTCCAGCAGCTCCCGATAGGTCTTGGCGTAGCCCGCGTCGTCGAGCAGGTAGCAGGGCTTCTGCCACCCGAAGACGTTGCGCAGGGGGTTTCCCCAGGGCGTGCAGTCGTAGTCGCGCTTGCCTTCGAGGAAATCCAGGTAGAACGGGCTGTGGTTGAAGGCCCAGCCCTTCGACCGCCAGCCGTCCAGGGTCTTGCGGAACCACGCCTGGGTGTTCTTGCGCTCGAGGAACCTGTCCTGCTCCGGGGCTTTTTCGTAGGCGTAGCCGGGGGCGATGGTCATCCCGTCCACTCCGACGGCCATCATCTCGTCGAAGAATCGGCGGAACTCAGCGGTGTCCTCGCCCGTGAAGACCGTGGTGTTCGTCGTGACGCAGAAGCCCTCGGACTTCGCGCGGCGCAGCGCCGAGACCGCGGCGCGCCAGACGCCCTGCCGGCAGACCACCCGGTCGTGCACCTTCTCAGGCCCGTCAAGATGGACGCTGAGGATGAGCTGGGAGGACGGGCGGAACTTGGCGAGGTTCTGCTCGAGCAGGACCGCGTTCGTGCAGAGGATGACGTAGCGGCCGCGCGCAAGAAGCCCTTCAACGATGCGCCCGATCTCCGGATGGATGAGCGGCTCCCCGCCCGCCACGGAGACGATGGGAGCGCCGCACTCCTCGGCCGCCTCCCAGCACTCCTGCGCGGAAAGCCTTTTGCGGAGAACGTCGGGCGGATAATGGACCTTCCCGCAGCCCGCGCACTCGAGGTTGCAGGCGAAGAGCGGCTCGAGCATGAGGACGAGCGGGTAGCGGTCCACGCCCCGGATCTTCCGGGACAGGATGTACCTGAAGACGGCCAGCTGCATCCTCAGCGGGATGGCCATTCCGCTATTTCGGCGGGGCCGAGGGCTTGAGCTTGTACAGCTCGCCGCAGTAGTGCCCGAGCGCCAGCAGGGGGAAATAGTCCCGGTAGAGGGTGTATTCGAGGTAGAAGACCTTCGGGAAGCCGGTCCCGGTGAACTCCGTCTCATCCCAGGTCCCGTCGGCTTTCTGTGTTCCGAGGAGGTGATCCACGCCGCGCTCGACGGCCTCCGAATCCGCCCGGCCCGCGGCGAGGAGCCCCATGAGGGCCCAGGCCGTCTGGGAGGGCGTCGCGGGGCCCTTGCCTTTGCGGGAGGGGTCATCGTAGGTCGCGCAGGTCTCGCCCCAGCCGCCGTTCTGGAGCTGGACGGACTCGAGCCAGTCCGCGGCCTTCTGCACGGCCGGCGCGCGCATGTCGTAGCCGATGGCGGAGAGCCCCCGCAGCACCTGCCAGGTGCCGTAGATGTAGTTCACGCACCAGCGTCCGTACCAGGAGCCGTCCGCTTCCTGCTCCCGGAGGAGGAAGTCCACGGCCGCCCGGACGGCCGCGTACGATTCGTCGTAGCCGACGTAGCCCAGGAACTCCAGCACCCGCCCGGTGACATCCGCCGTCGGCGGGTCGATGACGGCGTTATGGTCCGCGAAGGGGATCTTCGTGAAGACGAACTTCGTGTTGTCCTTATCGAAGGCCGCCCAGCCGCCCTCCCTCGACTGCATCGAGAGCAGCCAATGCAGTCCGCGCAGGCAGGCCTTCTCGCGGGCCGAAGCATCGTTCTCGTCGAGGTCCACGTGCCTCAGCGCCAGCATGACCATCGCCGTGTCGTCGATATCCGGATAGAAGGAGTTGTTGAACTCGAAGGCCCAGCCGCCGATGGGCCCGGCGGAGTTCGTGACGCGCCAGTCGCCGGCGCGCCGGATCTCCCTCTTGAGCAGCCAGCGCGCCGCGGAAACGAGAGCCGGGTGCCGGCGGTCGAACCCGGACTCGGCCAGGGCGATCACGGCGATCGCCGTGTCCCAGACCGGCGAAACGCACGGCTGTATCTCGAGGCAGTCCCCCCGGTCGATCTCGAGCTTGAAGAGATGGCCGATCTGCCTCTTGAGCCGGGGGTCCGTGTCCGGATAGCCCAGGCACTTCATCGCCATGATGGTGTTGACGATGCCGGGGTAGATGGCGCCGAGCCCGTCCGAGTCCCTCAGCCTCTCGAGGATCCAGTCCTCGGCCAAGCGCAGGGCCCAGGCGCGGATCCAGTGCCCGCCGCGCCCCTCCATCTGCTTGAGCGAAGAGTCCCACAGGAGGAAGAAGTTCGTCCATGAGACGACGCCGTGCGGCGGCATGACGTCGCGCAGCGGGACATAGCGCCGAGTGTCCGGGAAGAGCTCGTCTAGGCGCGCGTGCGGCGGGCAGTCGAGCTTCGGGCGCTCGGACCAGATGATGGAGAGCGGCACGACGATGGCCCGCGTCCAGGAGGAGAGCTGGTAGATGTTGAAGTAGAACCAGTGCGGGAACAGCATGATCTCCGGCGGTATCGACGGCACGCCCCGCCAGTCGTAGATCCCCCAGATGGCCATGTAGAACTTCGAGTAGGTGTTGACGCGGTGGATGCCGCCCAGCCGGAAGATGCACTCGCGCGCCCTGCGCAGCGAAGGCTCCTCAGGCGCGTGCCCGGCGAACTTGAGCGCCCAGTAGGCCTTGACCGTAGCCGAAAGGTCGGAAGGGCCATTCCGGTAGATGGGCCAGCCCCCGTCGGCGTTCTGGGCGGTCAGGATGAAGTTCGCGTATTTCCGGACATTGGGGGAGCGTCCTTGGCCGAGGAAGTTCAGGAGCATGAGGGTGTCCGAACCGATCGTGGTGTCCGCCCTCAGCTCCACGGACCAATATCCGTCCTCGGAGTTCTGCTTTTTGAAAAGCGCCTGCTGGGCTTTCATGACCGCTTCTTCGAGAATTGACGGGAGCTCGCGCTCGGGCCCCTCTTCCGCCTGGGGCCGGAGCTTCTCGGCCCACTCGCGTGGCTTGCGGAACATGGGATGCCCGAAGGGCCCCAGCCAGTCCGACATGAATCTCTGCGGCATCGAGTTATTCTCGCGAGAATATAATTTAGAGATTATAGCATTTCACCACTGCTGGTCTTGACCGGAGCGGGCCCAATGCGGCAGAATCCCGCCATGCCCGGCCTCGGGATCTGCATCGTCGGCTGCGGACAGCAGGCCGCGGTCCACGCCGGGATATTCAGGAGGCAGGCGGGGGTCCGGCTGGTTTTCGCCAGCCGGGAGCTTGCCAGGGCCGCGGACTACGCCCGGAGGTTCGCGGGCGAGCCCTGCGGCTCGCTCGCCCAGGCCTGCGCCAGGCCGGACATCCGCGGGCTCGTGCTCTGCACCCCGCATGACCGGCACGCCGCGGACGCCAAGGCCGCCCTGGCTTCCGGCAAGGCGGTCCTGCTCGAGAAGCCCCTCGCCTTGAGCGCCGCGGAGGGCGAAGCCGTGGCGCGCGCGGAGCGGGATTCCGGCTCGAAGCTCCTGGTCGGGGAGAACTATGCGTTCCTGCCCGCGGTCCCGGCCGCGATCCGCATCCTCCGGGAGGGGGGGATCGGCCGGCCGCGCTCGGTGCGGGCCCTGCACAACAAGCGCATGGCCGTCTCGGGCTGGAGGCTCGAGCGAGCGCGCATGGGCGGGGGCCTGCTCATCGACATCGGGCCGCATTACCTCCGGCTCCTGCAGACCCTGCTGGGGCCCATCCGCCGCGCGAAGCTGCGGGACTCCCGCCGGGCCATCGGCGGGATGGAGGGGGAGTCCGAATTCTCGCTGGAGCTCGATTTCGGCGACGGCCTCTCCGGCGTGTTCGAGGCCTCCTGGGACAGGGACTGGGACCGCTCTCTCCCGAACCTCCTCGTCGAAGGCGAAGAGGGCTCACTCGCCTACGTCGCGGACCGGCCCTACCTCGAGTGGGAGCGGGAGACGATCCGGCGGGTCCCCTTCGGCGCGGGGGATCCCCTGGGCCGCGAAGCGCTCGTCCGCCATTTCCTGGAGGTGGTGGGCGGGGCCGCTCCGGCCGTCGGGGCGGACAAGGGCCTGGAGGACCTCCGCGTCATCGAGGCGGCCTATCGATCGGCTGAGAGCGGGGACTGGGAAACCGTATATCCCGTCGGCCACGGACTTCAGAACCGTCCCGGATCCCCAGATCCAGGAGGCATGGACCCATGAACG
>JACRDO010000024.1 GCA_016212885.1 Elusimicrobiota bacterium
ATCGCCGCGGCCTCGTCCTGGCGCCCGGGAACGCGCATGACCCGGGCCGCCTCCAGGGCGAGGGCCGCGAGCAGCCAGAGATAGGCCAGGCCCCCGGCCAGACCAGTGGTGGAGAGGACCTGAAGCAGATCGTTGTGCGCGTCCCCGCTGTGGGCCGTTGGGCCCATCGCGCGGATGAAGGCGTCGCCGCGGTTTTTGCGGTGAATCTCGCAGAAGGTGTCCGGCCCGCTGCCCAGCCAGGGACTGCCTGCAAACGAGGCCCAGGCCGTCTTCCAAGTCTCAATTCGGCCGATGTCGCTGGCAGATGCGCTGCGCGAAATGATGCGCGAGGCGGGCAGGAGCAACAAGGCAAGCAGGAGAAGGGCCGCGAGCATCCGCGGCAGGCCCGAAAGGCTTTGCCGCGGCCTGCCGGAGAAGGCCCAGTAGAAGGCGGTCCCGGCCAGGGCCGCGAGCCAGGCTCCCCTTGAAACCGTGGACCACAGGGCGAGGCTCATGAGCGGGAGGCCCAGCATGCCGAGGAGGCGGCCGGCGCCCGCTGAGAGGGCGCGCTGGAGGGCCAAAGGAAAGAGAAGCGCGAGATACTCCCCCAGGTGCACGGGGCTGCCTATCGTGGATACGGAGCGGCCCGTGGGCAGCTCCGCGGAGAGGGTGAAGGGTTCCAGGCCGGCTGCCTGAAGCACCGCGTAGGCCGAGACCGCGAGCGCGGCCCCGAGCGCGAAGTCGAGGATCAAGCGTCTTTGCGCCGGCCCCGGAGCCCGCGCCGAGAGGAAATAGGCCGCGGCGTAGAGCGCGAGAGCCCATAGTCCGTAGGCGTAGTTGTTGTACTGGCCGAGCAGGCTCAAGAGCGGGTCCTGCGAGGCGAAGGCCGACGCGCCCAAGGCGAGCAGGCACGCGAGCGCGGGCAAATCGAGCCGGGAGCGGAAGAGCGGGCGGCCGGGCCGCAGGGAAAGGAGCAGGCCCGCGGCCGCGCAGAGCAGTCCCAGGCAAAGAGCCAGGAGCTTGGGCAGGGTGTACTCCGCGACCACAAGACGGGTCCAGGCCAGGGGGGCTCCGGCGGCAACCAGGCAGAGCCCGGCGGTCAAGAGCCCCGCGGCCCAGGGGGCCTCGGGCGGAGGGCGCAAGGACTTACTCATGGCGATGGCGCACGGCCCGCGGCAATCTTATCAGTTTCCCGGGGGTGAGGTCTGGATAATGGACATTGCACGGGGCCTTTCATTTTGACGGTTGTTCGCATCCCGCGTGAAGATGACCCGCAAGCTCGTCCGGGACACGTCGGAAGCGAGCAATTGCTCATTGCCGACCCAGATGCTAAACTATTCGTGGGAGCTGCGCTGAGACCGCAGAGCTGAGGGCCGGGGAGAATTACGGGACAGGAGCGTCATGTCCATACAGACGCGCAGGATCCAATTCACGTACGAAGACTACCTCCTCTTCCCGGAAGACGGGAGGCGGCACGAACTCATCGACGGAGACCATTTCATGACACCGGCCCCATCCACCCGGCACCAAAAAATTGTCGGCAACCTCGCCCGTTTTCTGGGAGATCATGTTGCGCTCACGAAAGCCGGAGAGGTGTTTGTCTCTCCCACGGATGTGGTCCTTTCAGACCTGGACGTCGTCCAACCCGACCTTCTATTCGTCTGCGCGGCGAGGGCCTCCATCATCACGGAGAAAAACATCCAGGGGCCTCCCGATTTCGTGATCGAAATCATCTCCGAAACGTCCCGCAAGACCGATGAGACCATCAAACGCAAGCTCTACGAGCGCTACGGCGTCCGCGAGTATTGGATCGTGGACCCTGAATTGGAAACCGTGGACGTTCACCGCCTGGGCGAGCGTGGGTGCGTTCGGGCGGCCGAGTTGTCTTTGGAAGCGGGCCATGCCGTCGAGACTCCCCTCCTGCCGGGCTTGAAGCTCAAGCTTTCCGATATCTTCCCGAAGCAGTAAATAGGGCCAGGTTTTCCCGCATCCGGGGTTAAAAGTTTGTTAGACTTTGCGCACGGGGACCGGCCGTGGGTTGCCGAGGAGGTCGTTATGGCTTTGGATTTGACTAGTTTAAGAAAGGGAGTCGTTTCTCTGGAGGAAGCCCTGCAGGTGGCCGGGGCCAGGAGAATCCCCATGTTCAGCGAGGCCGAAAAAAAAGTCGTCAAGGCCGGGGTTATACAGAATTTTGAATTTACATACGAGTTGTGCTGGAAGTATATGCGCCGCTGGATGGAAGTAAATATCGGCCGCTCTTACAGCGAAGGCGTGCCGCGTCGCGAACTTTTCCGCATGGCCAGGGAGAATCATTTGATCGCGGACGTGGACGCCTGGATGGGCTACCACCAGGCCCGGAACGATACCTCGCACACTTACGATTCCGCCAAAGCGGACGAGATATTTGAAGTTTCCGGCAAGTTTCTCGCAGACGCCAGGAAATTCATGGACGAACTGGAAAAGCGAAATGCTTGATGTCAAAGACGGGGATTTGGCGATTATACGGGGGATACTGAGAAAGTATGTTCCCGGGGCGGCGGCTATTGCCTTCGGTTCCCGCGTGGCCGGCGCTTCAGTGCCGCACTCGGACCTGGACCTGGCGCTGAAAGCGGACGGGAAACTGGATTTTGCCGTGCTGGGAAATATAAAGATGGATTTTGAAGAGTCCGCCCTGCCTTTCCGCGTTGACGTCTTTGACTGGGCCTCGCTCTCGCCGGAATTCAAAAAAATCATCGAATCCCGCCGCGAGATTATTTAGGGTCTGGACATTGGACATTTGATTCCCTGGGAGGGACCTTCCACGGGGTCCGCGGCGCAAATGGTCAAGGAGCGCAACGCCGCCCCAATGCGGCCTCCCAGCCGGGCCTGAGCGCGCGCAGGCGCTCCAAACGGCCTTGGATCTCCGCAGCCTTGGAACGGTCCCCGCGCAGGCCAGCCGCCTCCAGGCGGAGCTGGGGCAGGGGCCCGAAGTCGGGGGCGAGCGCAAGGGCCTGGTCCAACAGCGCGCCGGCGAGGACCGCGGCCACGGCCATAAGCTCCACGGAAACCGGGTTGAGCTTCATATTGAGGAAAAACGCGAGCAGACCGCCCGAGATCGCCGCGGCCTCGTCCTGGCGCCCGGGAACGCGCATGACCCGGGCCGCCTCCAGGGCGAGGGCCGCGAGCAGCCAGAGATAGGCCAGGCCCCCGGCCAGACCAGTGGTGGAGAGGACCTGAAGCAGATCGTTGTGCGCG
>JACRDO010000027.1 GCA_016212885.1 Elusimicrobiota bacterium
CCGCCGGGGTCCACCCGGACAGCCCGGAAGAACGCCGGCGCCTTGAGCAGATGGAATTCCGGCCTGGAAAGCAGCGGAGCGCAATCGTAGATCTTCTCGACCCCATTGTCGAAACGGACCAGGAGTTCGAAATTCGCCCCCGGCGTCACGCTCGCCACCCGCGGCATCCCTTGCATGGTCCGCTTATTCCAACCCCGGCAGCTGCTTGAACTCCTGGGTGTTCCACATGTCCAGAAGCTCCTTTTGGTGCCGGGCGGCCCATTCCTTGACCAGCCGTTCACATCGAACCGGCAAATCGCCTTCCAGGATATTGAGGGATTCGATGGCAAACACGGCGTTGTATTCGCCGTAAAGCGCGTGAAAATGCGGGATGCCGTGTTCGCTTTGGCTGAAGTACATCTTGATCACGATGCCGTAGAATCTGGCAATGACAGGCATGAATCCTCGTCTCCGCTTTGCTATTGGCAGCGGCTGCTGCGGATTTTCTTATTGTATCAAACAACGGATTGTGTCGGCAAAGCATAGCATTCAGTCCAGCCGCCGTAGAAATGCTTCAGTCTTCCATGGACCACATCTGCGCAAGTCGACTCAGGTCGCGCTTCCCAGGGGGCTGCTTCAGCAGTTCCCTGGCCGAGCTCAGATTGGTCCGGGCCGGGGTGTAATCCGGATGCGCTTCCAAACTGGCCTCCAGGTAGGAGACGCTCTTTTCCAGCTCGCCCAGGAGGAGGTGGCACGTTCCCAGATTGCCCCAAAGCCTGTACTTCAAAGGATGGCCGCGGCAGCGATCCTTGAGGCTCTCATAGGCCGCAATCGCTTCCCGAATCTTGCCCTGCCTGTGGAGATTCATGGCTCGGCGATACTCCTTGTCTATCTGATCTTCATCTTCCTCCCTCCCGGATTTCTCCAGCAAATCCCAGTAGAGGCGCTGGGCGGGCCGCAGTTCGTCGGGGACCGGAAGATCCAGCAGTTCGCGCAAGGCCAGAATTTGGGCTGTCGCGAAGAAGGAGGGGCGGCGGCCCTGAGCGCGCACGCGGTTTTCGCAGTCCTTTAGGAGGTCCCCAAGCCGCTGGCGGCCCTGGGGGTCGCGCGCCGCGTCTATCGGGTTTAGATTCCCCAGGGCCGGCGCCGGGGTCTCGAGCCATTTCTCAACTTGGCGCTGGGCCGCGGCAGCCATCACAACGCCATGGCCGGGGTCCTCTTCGTCCGCGGCGAACTCCGGGCTTTCCTGGATGGGGCGCTCATCCTGCGAAAGAAGGCTGAGAAGCCCGGCGCAGGAATCCTCTATGAGCTTGGCCGCGGCAGCCAGCCTTTCCTTGGAAATGGCCTCCATGTTCAGGATTTCCCTGTAGAGCTTGAAGTGGGCGTAGCCGGCGCAATCGTCCACCGCTCCATCCGGGCTTATGCGCCGGAATTCCAGGACCACGCCCCCGGCAGGGCCTTTTCTTTTAAGGGTCTTCAGCGGGACCAGCCATTCGAACTCTATCTTCTCCAGGCGGTCATCCGGGCCGATCCTGGAGCGCCCCTCTTTCAATTCGGCCAAGCCCCGAAGAGCCGCAAGGACGCCGCGGAAGTCCGCCACGGAATAGACGGCTTCGCAGAGACGGACCGGGTCCCCCTCCGGCGTGACGAGGTTGTCCGGGGCGCGCTTCTTACGTTCGATGATATCCCTCTGCAGGCGGCGCAGGAGCGGCGCGCTCGCGTTGAGAAAGCGCCCCCACTCGGCCAGGGGCGCAACGGCCCTGAGCTTTTGGAAAGCATCCTCCAGCAGAGCCTTGAGCTCTTCGCGCAACCCAGCCTCAAAGGGGAGCGTAACGCCCCAAAACGGGGAGCGGGGCCTGCGTTCTGCGCCATCCGCCCCCGCTTCCTCATAGAGGATCCAGGCGGCCACGAGATCCCGGCGCGCGAGCTGCTGCGAGGCCGGGATGTCCCGCGCCTCCAGCTTTTCCCCGCTGAAGAGGTCCTGCAGGGTCAACCCCTTGCCGGGCCGGACCTCCTGCACCTCGAAGACGCCGAGCCGGCAGGCCTTGATTCGGGCCAGGCAGGCGGCCTCAGCCTCGCTGAGCAGGAAGCCGCGTGCGGCCTCGAAGCGCTCCAGCGCGCTTTTACCCCCCAGCTCGCAGCCCAAGATGAGCCAGTCCAGGAAGATGCCCATGCGCCGGGGATCCCCCTGCATCGCTGAGTCGAGGGTTTCCGTGCCCTCCTCGAAACTCCGCCAGGCCCGCTCCAATTCCGCGCGGGGCAGGCGCAAGGCAAAGGCGGCCACCTCATCGCGAACGCGGCGCTCGATGCCGCCTGCCGGGGCCGCCAAGGTTTGGCCGCCCTTGCCGCAGCATTTCTTGAATTTCCTGCCCGACCCGCAGGGGCATGGATCGTTGCGCCCCGGACCGTCGCCTCCACCGCCGGGTTCCTTGACCGGCTTGGGAAGCAGGCCCATGCTGCGCAGCGCCACGCCGCGGCTGAAGGGATGGTCGAGCCGGTTGGCGGATGTCAGGGTCTCGGAAGCCCAAAGCGCGAGGCGCGCCGTGCGCTCCTCTGCGCGCATCCAGTGGACCAAGGCGTAATCAAGCAGCCGCTGCTTCCACAGAGGCAGATCCGCCTCCGCAATCCCCTGGGAGATGATCTCCCGGATGGGCAGGCTCTCCGGATCGCTCTCCAGGCGCTCGCGGTCCTCCTTCATCCACCGCTCTCCGAGCCTGCGCGCCGCATCCCCCGCCTCCCCCTCGAAGCCCCAGGTCCCCATGCAGGGCTCGGCGAAAAGCGCGAACACATCCTGAAAAGCCGGCGCCCACCTGGGCGCCTTCGCCGCGAGGGCGGCGAACCCGGCTTGCCTGCCGGAGAGCTTCTCCTCGCCCGGCTCTTGGGCCAGGGCGACCTCCCACTTCCAGGCCAGGTACTCGGGCGCAAACGCGCGGCCGGCCGCAAAACCGCAGCGTTCGGCCCGCTGGGAAAGCTCAAGGACCCGCGCGGCCGGGACCTCGGCCATGATCCAGGCTTCCAAGCGCTCCAAATCCCGAAGCATTTCCTCGAACTTCCGCGGCGCGACGATGCCGCCGAAGGCCTGCTTGACGCCCAAACGCTCGTTGGCCGCGAAGTCGAGGAAGGCGATCTCCCCGTCCGGGCGGAGCTTGGAAATGATCCCGCAGGAGGAGCCTGCGCCGTCCGGGGCCGCCAGAAAGCAGCGATGTCTGCGGTCCCGGCTGAGAGGCGCGGGCTTGAGGGCCCCGGCGCGTTCGCGCACGCGCAGAGTCTCCAGGGTTGCCTGCACCTCCCGGCGGATGGGATGCCCTTCGGGAAGGGCGGCGTTGAGCCCCTCCAGGCCGCGCAGCGCAACAACATGAGGACTTCTGGCCAGGAGGCCCAGCGCCGGCCGCGACAACAAGGCGTGGTGGTTGTACAGGAGGGGGACGAGAAGCCTGGGCATCTCCGGGTGGTCTGCGAGGGCCGCGAGCTCCGCGAGGGCGGCGGAGCGCATGTCCGGAAAGACCCGATCGAAGGTCTTAAGAAACATGCCCACGGCGTCGGCAGGGTCCGGCTGGTCCAGGATGTCCCGCAGGAACTTGGCTGGAGGCTCGCCGCCCAAGGGGCTTTCTATCAAGCCCGCGAGCCTCTCCGGGTTCACGCGGCCGCCCACCACCTCCAGGGAACTCGCCAGCAGGAGGCGCAGACGATCCGGCAGCCCCCGGGCGTAGAGCCGCATCTCGATGGCGCGCGCGGCCTTTTCCCTGTCCGCGAGCTTGAGCAGTTCCCAGAAGAAGACCTGGCGGGTTTCGTCCTCAATATGCGCGCTCACCCAGTCCAGCAGGGCCGCCAGGCCCGATTCAGGATCCGCAAGCGCGCCGCGCGCGTGACCTTCCCAGTCTTTGGCCTGCCCTTTGCAGGCGTTGTGGAACAGTTCTTCCCAGAATCCGGGGCCCATGGCGGTTCCGGCAGGATTTTATCAAATCAGGCCGCTCCCGTTCCGAAACGGCGAGCACGACATATCAAGCCGGGCCGCCATGAGCGCTTTCCGGCGCGTACTCGCGCGCGGCCTCCTTGCCGTAGAGGCCCCCTTCCTTGTTTTGGCTGCGGTATTTTATTAAGGTATCTCGAATCCGCTCAACTCCAAAATCAGGACAAAAACCATGGACTTCGACTTCCCAAATCCGGTCAAGATCGTCCAGCGCACAGCCCGGGACTTCGCGCGCCAAGCCGTCGCTCCTCTGGTCAAGGGCATGGAGGAGAACGGCAGGTTCCCGAAGCCGCTCATCAAGCAGATGGCCGAGGTGGGCTTGCTGGGGCTTGTGACCCCGCGCAAGTACGGAGGCTCGGAGCTCGGCTTTTTGGCCCGCACCGTCGCGATCCAGGAGATCAGCAAGGTCTCGGCCGCGGTAGGCCTCAGCCTGCAGGTGCACCACATGCAGTCCGCGGCGCTCGTCGACTGGGGGAGCAAGGAGCAGAAGGAGAAATACCTCCCCCGGCTCTGCCGCGGCGAATTCCTGGGGACATGCGCCATCACGGAGCCCACGGGCGGCTCGGACCTGCTCGGCATGGCCAGCGCCGCGAAGCCTGCGCAGGGAGGCTACTCTCTCACAGGCAGCAAGTGCTTCATCACCAACGCGCACCTCGGCGGGGCGCCGCTCGTGGTCGTCAAGACCGGAGAGGGCTCGCGGGGCCTGAGCGCTTTCATCATCGATCGGGGGACCCCCGGGTTCTCCGTGGGCCGGGAGGAGCGCAAGCTGGGGCTCTGGGGAGCCAACACCGGGGAGCTCTTCTTCAAGAACTGCCGCATCCCGGAGGCGAACCTCGTGGGCGACGAGGGCGAGGGCATGAAGGTCGCCCTCAAGACCATCGGCGAGGCGGGGCGGCCCGGCATGGCCGCGATCGCTCTCGGCATCGTGGAAGCCTCCCTGGAGGAGGCCGTGAAGTTCTCCAAGGGCCGGACCCTCTACGGCAAGCCCATCTCCAACCTCCAGGCCATACAGTGGGGCCTCGCCGATATCCTGATGGATTTCGAGACCGCCAAGCTCCTCTGCTACCGCGCCTCCTGGCTCAAGGACAAAGGCCGGGACTGCGCCACTCACATGACCATGGCCAAGGTCTACGCTACCGAGGCGGCGGTCCGGGCGAGCCGCAGGGCCCTGGAGATCCACGGCGGCTGCGGCACGATGATGGAGTATCCTGTCCAGCGCCTCTTCCGGGACGCCATGGTCTGCGTCTCCGCGGGCGGGACCACCGAGATCGGCAAGATCGTGATGTCTCGCGCGGTTTTGAGTTAAATCCGGGAGCCCGAGTTCAACCATGCATAGCATCGTCTGCGTCAAGCCTGTGCCGGACCCCTCCCGGTTCGATAAGCTGCGGCTCGACCCGGACACCATGCTCTTGCGCCGCGACGAGGCGCCGGCGGTCATCAACCCGATGGACCGCAACGCCCTGGAGGCGGCCTTCGAGCTCAAGAGGCTCTTCGGCGGCGCGGTCAGCGCTCTGACCATGGCGGCCCCGAGCGCCGAGGAGCAGCTGCAGGAAACCTTGGCCCTGGGCTGCGACCGCGCGGTGCTGCTGAGCGACAAGGCCTTCGCGGGCGCCGACACCCTGGCCACGGCCCGCTGCCTCCACGCCGCGGTCCGCAGGCTCGGCCGCTTCGACCTGATCCTCTGCGGCGGCTGCTCCGCGGACGGCAGCACCGGCCAGGTGGGGCCCCAGCTCGCGGAACTTCTTGGGATACCCGATCTGACCTTCGTCTGCCGCCTCGAGCTCAAACGAAAAGTGGTACGCGCGCATTGCCGGCTGGAGAACGGCCAGGCCGTATGCGAAACGGCCCTGCCCGCTCTCGTCACGCTCGATTCGGCGGCCAATGCGCCGAGGCTCACCCCCATGCACGGCATCCAAAAGGCCCTGCGCAAGAAGATCACGGTCTGGTCCGCGAGGGACCTGCGCTTGGCCCCCAAGACCGTGGGCCTGGCCGGCTCCCCCACCCGGATGCTCAACATCTTCACCCCCTCCTCGAGCCGCAAGGGCGAGATCCTCCAGGGGTCGGCCAACGAGGTCTCGGCTCAGCTCATCGAGAAGCTGCGCCGGGAGCAGATCCTCGCAGGGGGTGCGCGATGAAGCCGGGACTGTGGATCTACGTCTCGCACTCGGGCGGCAAGCCCGATGCCATCAGCCTGGAACTGTTGGGCAAGGGCCGCCAGCTCTCCGAGAGCGCCGGACTTCCCCTGGAGGCCGTGGTCATCGGCTCGCGGGCCGCGGCCGAGGCGGCCCTGGACTACGGCCCCGCCGCGGTCTACCTTCTCGAAGACCGGCGCCTAGCCTCGGGCGGGACCCCGGTCTTGGCCCATGCCGTGGCCGAGCTGGCCCGCAGGCGCAAGCCCGAGGTCCTGCTCCTGGGCGCTGGCCGCGCCAGCGCGGCGCTCGCCGCGCGCGTGGCGGCGCGACTGGGCACAGGCCTGAGCGCGCATTGCGTGGATTTGAAGTTCGACGGCAGGAACCTGATCCAGACGGTCCCGGGGTTCGGCGGGAACGTGATGGCCAACATCATCTGCCCGGACCGCCGCCCGCAGATGGCCACGGTGGCCGGCGGAGTGTTCTCCGCGGTCAAAGGCCGCTGCCCGGGCGCCCGGATCATCCGAGAGTCTGTCCCGCTCCCGCGCGGCCTGCGCGGGGTCAGGACCGCCGCGCTTCGCGCGGAGGGCGACGGCGGCTCGGGAGCGCTCTCTGCCGCCCGGATCGTGGTGGCCGGAGGCCAGGGCGTGGGCCGCAAGAACTGGCCCCTGCTCGAAGGCCTCGCCCAGCAGCTGGGCGCGGCCGTGGGCGCGACCCGCCCTCCGGTGGACGAGGGCTGGGCCAAGCCCCGCCAGATGATCGGGGCGAGCGGGGTTGCGGTCAAGCCTGAGCTCTACATCGGGGTCGGAATCTCCGGGATGATGCACCATACGGTCGGGATCCAGGGCGCGAAGACCATCGTCGCGATCAACCAGGACCCACAGGCGCCCATCTTCAAGACCGCGGACTACGGCGTGGTGGGCGACGCCAAGGAGGTCCTCAGCGCGCTGGTCAAGCTCCTCAAGACCGGCGCGGGGACCTCGGTCAAGCTCAAAGACCCGGGCCGGACGCGCACCCAGGATGCCTACAAGGAGAGCCTGCGCGCGATGCGTCCCAACATCCACAAGTTCGGACGGCTCATCGAGGACCCGACCACGGACCCCATGACCCGGCGCACCATCGAGGGCCACGCCCAGCTCTATGCCGCGGCCCGGGACCCGAGGACACAGGACCTCTTCACCACAACCTCGCACCTCACGGGCAAGCGGGTCTCCCGCTACCTCTCCCTCCTGCGCTGCGCCGAGGACGTGTTCGCGCTCAGCCGCATGAAGCGCGCGGCCTTCAACCTGACCGGCACCTGCACCGGCGGCCGCTGCGTCGGAGGAGCCTGCCTCAACGCCATGTGGCCCACCACCTGGGACGTGGACAAGGCCCGCGGGACCGACTACCACCAGAGGCTGCGGCGCTGGCTCCTTTCCGCGCAGGAGCGCGACATCACCTGCGCCGGGGCCCTCACGGACCCCAAGGGCCACCGGAAGCTGTCCCCCTCGCGGCAGGCGGACCCCGACTCCTACCTGCACATCGTCTCCAGGCGCAAGGACGGCGTCGTGGTGCGCGGGGCCAAGGTCATGATCTGCGGCGTGGCCGCGGCCAACGAGATCTTCGTGATGCCGGGCACCCGCCTCCAGCGCTCGGACGCGGACTACGCGGTGAGCTTCGCCGTCCCGAAGGACGCCTCCGGCATCACCATCGTGGAGGCGCGCCGCCCATCCGACGAGCGCGAAAGGGAGGACGGCTTCGACAACCCCGTGACACGCGGCGGCATCACCCAGGCCTGGATCTTCTTCGAGAACGTGTTCGTCCCGAAGGAGCGCGTGTTCCTCTGCGGGGAGTACTCCTGCGCCGAGGAGGCGATCAAGCGCTTCACCCTCCCCTACCGCTCCGCCATCGGCGGCTGCGTCGCGGGGCAGGGCGACGTGATGGTCGGCGCCGCGGTGCTCATCGCCCGCGCCAACGGCCTGCAGGAGAAGGTCTTCCGGGACAAGCTGGTGCGCATGCTGGTCAACAACGAGACGACCTACGGCATGGGGCTGGCCGCGGCCGCGCTGGGGGTTGCCCACCCCTCGGGCGCCTGGCTGCCGGACCCCGTGCTCGCCAACATCAACAAGATCCACGTGGCCACCCTGCCCTACGAGACCAAGCGCCTCACCCAGGAGATCGCGGGCGGCATCGCGGAGACCGGGTGCATGCCCTCCTACCGCGACATGGTCGACGACCGCTACGGCCACCTCATCCGGAAGTACCTCAAGGCCCACTCCCCGGCCGAGGTCCGCGCGCGCATCGCCCGCCTCATCGAGTGGCTGACCATCGGCGCGGGGGTCCCGGGCTGCATGCACGGCGGAGGCTCGCCGGACGGGGCGCGGCTGGCCGTCTTCGCCGAGTCGAAGATCAAGGAGATGGCGGACATGGCCAAGCGCCTGGGCGGCATCTCGGACATCACCCTGGAGTGACCCCATGGAATTCCATGAAGCCGTGCGCGCGCGCCAATCCGTAAGGAGCTTCAAGCCGGACCGCGTCCCGGACGACGTCCTGCTGCGGGTCCTCGAAGCCTTCCGGGCCGCGCCCTCCTGGGGCAACGTCCAGCCCTGGGAGCTGGTCCTGGTGACCAAACCCGAGATCAAGCTCCAGCTCCAGCAGACCGTCTCACCTAAGAACCCCGCGGCCGCGGCCATCATCGAGGCTCCCCTCCTCGTCTGCGCGGTGGGCATCGCGGAGCGCTCGGGCTTCTACAAGGGCCAGGCCTCCACGGCCCGCGGGGACTGGATGCTCTTCGACTTAGGGATCGCCGCCGAGCACCTGGCCCTGGCCGCGGCGGCCGAAGGTCTCGGCACGGTCCACGTGGGACTCTTCGACTTCGCAAAAGCCGGGGAGATCCTGGGATTAGGCGCGGGCCGGAGCGTGGTGGAGATGCTCCCCCTGGGCTATCCCGCGCAGGCGCCCAGCCGCGTGGAGCACAAGCCCTTGGCGGAGTTCCTGTTCCGCAACAAGCACGGCAGCCGGTGGTTTTAGGGCTGACCAGCTCCGGTCCGAGCCGCCTGCGGAGACTTCTTCGGTCAAGAAGCCGCAGAAGGGCCTCGAAAAGGACCCCTCTCTGACCGGGAAGCTCAAAGCCCTGTCTGAGAAGCTCGACCTCAAGAAGCAGGTGGACCCCTCGGCCGCCGTGGGCGAGCCTCTCAAGACCGCGAAGGGGACCCTGGGCCAGGCCTTGAGCAGCAAGAGCTTCAGCTACACGGTCTACAAGAAGAAATGAGGGCCCTCGCTGCCGGACTGGCTGACGCCCGGGTCAAGACCTACCGGGGCTAGGGCCCGTCCGGCCGCCGCGGCGCCACAGGAAGACCCCGTCCTTCTCGGCTTCCAGGCGGTAGCCCTCCCTATCCAGCAGGGACATCAGCCGACTCCGCGTAAGCGGCGTCAGCTCCCCCAGCAGGACCGCGTCCAGGAGCACGACGTTCGGAAGGAAATAGCCTTGCTGCAGCGGACGGCTCATGAAGCTGTGCGTCAGCACCTTCATCCTCTCGCGGAAGGCCAGGGCCGGCGCGAAAGCCTGCTCGGTCCAGACGGAATCCTCCGGATGCACCATGCGGATGAGCGTCCATGCGGCCGAAAGCCTCGCGCCCGAGGCGCGGTTGAAAATCACGTAATCCGAGGAGACCAACAGCCCCGAGCCCGCGGCCGCCAGCATCGCGGCGGCGATCAGATGGCGCCGCCGCGGGAAGCGGTCCCATGCCGCGGCTAGGCCATGCCCGGCTCCCCAGAAAAGGAACGGCAGCAGGAAGCCCCCATAGTGCGAACCGTAGAAATGGAAGGCGAAATCCATATAGGCGACCGCTTGGTGCGGGAAGTTGAGCAGGAGCAGCGTGAGGATCGCCGCGGGGCAGGCCAGCGGCAGGAAGCAGGCGGACCCAAGCATGCCCAGGAAGGGCAGGAACCGGGAAGGCGGCCACGCCCACTGCGCCAGCGGAGTCCACGGACGGCGGAGGAGATGGGAGAAGACCTCCCCCGGAGCGGCCCCCCACCCGAAGATGTCCCACTTCTGGTAGGCGCGCCAGTCTCCGAACTGCCCCATCAGCCAGGTGATGCCGCCGAACGCGGCCAAGGAGCCGAGAAGGAGCGCGGCTCCTTCGCGCCGCCTCCCAGGGAGCAAGCACGCCGCGGCCCCAAGGCAGGCTAAGGCGACGCTGCCTTCCTCCTTGACCCCCTGAAAGACCAGGATGGCCGCCAGAAACGCCCACCAGCGGCGCTCGTCCCAAGCCCATAGCGCAAGGAGTCCGATGGGCAGGGCGAGCGGAGCCGGGTAGAGCCACGCGGAGAGTCCGTTGTGGAAATAAGGGCTGACCGCCAGGAGCAGGCAGAGGAGCTCGCGCGCAAGCGCAGGAGCCTTCAGCCGGCCGGACCAGCGCCACAGGATGAGCACGCTGGACCAGATGAGCGCCGCATGCAGGAGCATCACCGCCAGGGGAGAGCGCGTCAGCCAAGCCGCGGGGGCGTAGATGAGAAGGATCGGCTCGAAGTGATCCTCCAGATGGCAGGCGAGGCCCAGGGCGGGGTTCGGCATGAGGTCCTCGCCGAAGGAATTCCAGATCACGCCCAGGAACGCAGCCACGTCGCCGATGCCCTGGAGGGAGAGATACTGGGCCGTCTTGAGGGCCAGAAGGACCAGGCCCCCGGCCAGGAAGAGCCTCAGGCGCCAAGCCGGGGATAGGAAGCCTTGGGCCAAGGAAATCTCCAGGCGCGAACGCCCGGCCCGGGTCAGGCTGCAGAGCGCCGCGGCGAGCGCGGCCATGCCCAGGAGCGCCTTCCCGAGGTCGTACCCCCAGCCCGCCCATATGGCCAGGGCGCGGCCTTGCCACTGCAGGGAGGAAAGAAAGACCGCGGGATCGTTCAACGCCTTAGAACGACCTGAACTCCACCCGCGTTCCCGCGAGCAGGTCGTGCCAGCCGCGCCGGTCCTTCTCCCACACGGCCCACAGGAAGCCGACGAACGGGGGGATGAAGGAGATCAGGGAGAACAGGGACCGGATGAACGCGTCCTTCCAGTCGATGGCGAGGCCGTTCATCCGGACCACGGTCAGCTTGCAGATGCGCTTGCCCGGCGTGGCTTTCCAGAGCCCGAGGAACAGGGTCGAGTAGGCCAGCCAGAAGACGGGGAAGGCGACGTTCTTCTTCTTGGAGCCCCGGCTGACCCTGACGCCCTTGTCCTCGTAGAGGGTCTCGGAGTCCTCGTCGTCTCCCACGTCCACCGCCAGGCGCCGCCCCTCCGGCGTCTTGGACTCCTTCACTGAAATCCCGTCTTTGCCGATGGCCACGGAAGCGCCCTCGCCCTCCACGCGGAGGCCATCCTTGCCGATCTGCACGTCCGGCTTGGAAGCGGCTTCCCGCTTCGCGCGCTTGTCGTAGTGGACGCGCACTGTTTCATCGCGGCTGCCGGTCAGCTGGGCCACGAACATGACAACCAGGAGCACATCGATGGCGAGTGCGGCCGCCCGGATGGTCATCGAGGGCCGGCCTGTCCTGCCGGAGTCCACGGGCCGGGCCTTCTCGGAGGCCTCCAGCGCGGGCGCGGGAGGACGCAGGAACCCGAGGAACCCCCTGAGCCGCGAAGGCTCGCCGTGGGCTTCGCTTCGCCGACCGGCTGCTCCTTCTTGACCTTGTAGACGCGCACCTCAATGCGGTCATCCTCCGGGGCCTCGGCGTTGTGACGGGCAAGCGCCTCCTGGACGTCCACGCCCGCGAGCACCGCGTCCGTGGGGCTCTCGAAGATCATCAGGAAGGCGTCGCCGATGGTTTTGATGAGCTTCCCGCCCCGGCCTTCGAGCACAGGAAGCACGATTTCGCGGTGCCGGTCTAAGAGCTCCTGGATCTTGGAGCGGCTCCGCTGGGAGGTCTTGTCCGTGAAGCCCTTGATGTCCGTGAAGAGGATGGTGAGGTGGCGGGTGACTGGGTGCATGGTTATCCTCCCGAGAACTCCCACGCGCAGCAGCAGTCGCCGCCGGAGGGGTCCGGCGGGCAGTTCAGGCAGCGGGTCTTGATGCGCGGGTCCACGGCGCGCGCGAACTGCGTGTACTCCACGATGCCGACGGACTTGCAGGGGAAATCCTTCAGGCCTTTCTTGCGGCGGGCCGACTGCACGCGGCAGTCCAAAACGCGCAGGACAAGCTTGCCCGGCTCCGGCCGCACCACCGCCTGGGGGTTGACGCAGGCGTAGAGGCGCAGCCAGAGGGCCTTCTCCAAAGCGTCGAGGCCCCCGCCCGCGGGGATGGCGAAAGCCGCCATGATCCTCTTGGCCTCGGCCGGCGAGAAGCGCTCCCAGGAGCGGGTGTCGAGCTCGATGGCGGCCTCCATCCCGAGCTTCTCCTCGGCCGCGAGGAACCAGCAGCCGTCGTGCGCCAGCCAATTTTTGGCGTAGACCTCCACGAGGGCGAGCAGCTCCTCGCGGGAGAAAGAACGCAGATGCTCCATTACGCAGGAACGGCCTTATAGCCGTAGCAGATGACGCCGGCGTCTCCAGTCTCCCGGATCTTGCGGAACTCGAGACGCACCGGCATCCCGGTCTTTATCGCTTCGGGTTCAACGTCCACGAGCTGAGCCGCGATCTTGACCCCGCCTTCGAGCTCGACCAAGCAGACGGCATAGGGGGAGATCCGGATCATGTCCCCTCCGCCCTGCCGGATCACGCTGAAGGTCGTTACCTTGCCTTCCCGCGGCAGCCGAGTGAGTGCGAACTTCTCATGACCGCAGGCGGCGCAGCGGCGCCTCGGCGGGAAGAAGACGGCTCCGCATTTGAGGCACTTGGAGGCCTCCAGGCGATAGCGCTGCGGGATCTCTCTCCAGAATTCTTGTGGCTGCATAGGAATCCTCTCAGACCTTTTCCAGGATGCTCACGACCGCGGAGCCACAGGTACCGCCCATGTTCTGGGCCAGGCCGCGCCGCGCGCCCTTGACCTTCCGGTCCCCGGCTTCGCCGCGCAGCTGCTCCACGAGCTCCACGATCTGGGCCACGCCGCTGGCGCCGACCGGGTGGCCCTTGGCCTTGAGCCCGCCCGAGGTGTTGATGGGCTTGGAGCCGCCCAGGGCCGTGTGTCCCTCCTCGGTGAACCGGCCGCCCTCCCCAGGCTTGCAGAAGCCCAGGGCCTCGATGGCGCAGATCTCCGCGATGGTGAAGCAGTCGTGCACCTCAGCGAAGTCTATGCCGGAGGGCTTGACCCCGGCCATGCGCATGGCCCTCTGCGCGGCCAGGGACGTGGCCTCGAACCAAGTCGGGTCGGGGCGGCTGGAAAGCGCGATGGTGTCCGTGGCCTGTCCGATGCCGGCCACCTTGACCCAGCGCTTGGCGCCCTTCTTGGCCTTCTCCAGCGGGCAGAGCACCGCGGCCGCGGCGCCGTCGGTGAGCGGGGAGCAGTCCATCAGCCGCAGGGGGTCCGCGACCAGGACAGACTTGAGAACGCCCTCCACGCTCAGCTTGAGGTGGTACTGGGCCTTGGGGTTCTTCAAGGCGTTCTCGTGGTTCTTGACCGCCACCAGGGCCAGCTGTTCGCGCGTGGTCCCATAGCGCTCCATGTGGCTGCGAGCGATCATGGCGTAGAGGGCGGGGAAGGTGATGCCGTTGTAGGCCTCGTACGCGAAATCGCTGGCCGCGGACAGTGCCCGCGTGGCCTGGTCCGCGCTCACGTCGGTCATCTTCTCCACGCCGCCTACCAGGACAAGGTCGCTCATGCCGGAGGCGACCTCTAGGAACCCGGTGCGGAAAGCCACGCCGCCCGAGGCGCAGGCCGACTCCACGCGGGTGGCGGGGATGCCCTTGACCCCCAGGTAGTCGGCCATTAGGGCCCCCAGATGCTCCTGGCCGGTGAAGAGCCCGCTCGTCATGCAGCCCACTACGAGGGAATCAATCTTCTTGACATCGACCCCGGCGTCTTTGACGGCCGCCAGGGCCGCATCCACGAAAAGATCGCGCAGGGAGGAGCGCCAGAGCTCCCCCCACTGGGACATCCCGACTCCGATGACCGCTACTTCGCGCATCTTAGTCCCCCTCGTTCATGCGGATCTTGCCGCGGTGCTTGGCGTAGCTGCCGTAGTCCAGGTAGCGCGGGTCCTTGTTGATCTGGTCCCAGGTCTTGGGCGCCAAGCCTTGGACCTTGCTCAGCAGAGAGGTCGCCTTCCAGATGAATCCGTCCGAGCCGGCGCCGGACCCGTAGGAGACCATGAGGATGATGTCCCCCGGCTTGGCCGCGTCCAGCACCGCGCTCAGGCCCAAGGGCGAAGCGCCGGAGTAGGTGTTGCCGAGCTTGGGCACGAGGCACCCAGTGTCGATCTGCTCCTTCTCGAAGCCCAGCATTTCGCCGGCGCGGTATGGGAACTTGCCGTTGGGCTGGTGGAAGACCGCGTAGGCGAAGTCCTTGGGCTTGCGCCCGGATTTCTCCATGATCTCCCGGCTGCAGGTGAGGAGATGGCGGAAATAGGCCTCCTCGCCCGTGAACCGGCCCCCGTGCTTGGGGTAGAACATGTGCTCGCGCCGCCAGAAGTCCGGGGTGTCGGTCATATACGCGTGGGTCTCGAGGAGCTCGGCCAGGATCTGGTCGCGGCCCAGGATGAAAGCGGCGGCGCCGGCAGCTGCCGAGTATTCCAGGGCGTCGCCCGGCGCGCCCTGCGAGGTGTCCGCGCCGATGGCCAAGGCATAGGGGAAGCTGCCCGCCCGGACCTGCTGGCTTGCGATGAACATGCCCTCGCTTCCCGCCTTGCAGGCGAACTCCAGGTCCGCCGTGTGGCAGTGCGGGACCGCTCCGATGGCCTCGGCCACGATGGTCCCGGTGGGCTTGACCGCATAGGGATGGGATTCGCTGCCAACGTAGACCGCTCCGATATCCTGGGGCGAGACCTTGCAGCGCTGGAGGGCCCGGCGCGCGGCCTCAACCGACATAGTGGCCGTGTCCTGGTCCCAGGAGGGGACGGATTTCTCTTGGAGCATGAGGCCCCGGCGGTAGCTCGGCGCGTCGGCCCCCCACACCTTGGCGATCTCCTCGACCTTGATGCGGTTCCTGGGGATGTAGGAGCCGTAGCCGACGATGCCGACCTTGACGTTTTTCATGGATGGCGCTCCTTTAAAAATAATCATACCGAATTTTACGGGGTTTAGAGACACGCCGCTTCAACTCTCTCGGCCGGCGATGGTTCCCAAATCCTTCTTTGAAAAGACGCGGTATTCGACTTTCGGGTATTTTTTGGCCAGCCTGGTCCTCGAAAAGGCGGGGCGGAGCCTTTCCAGAAGACGCTTCGCCTCGGCTGAATCAAGATTCCGCCATTTGCATTCGGCCACCAAAAGCCTCTTAGATTCGTCGTCGTAAGCGACCATGTCCAACTCCGCATTCCCTTCCCATAAAGGGGGGGCATGATCATCCAATGCCTCGTTGGTGTCGAGATGGATGGCCCCGTAGCGCGAGCGGATGAGGACTAGCCCTTGGCCCGGGTGGGGCTGGCGGACTTGTACAATATGATGTACAATATGACTGGAGGATCAAACCATGACAAAGATTGCCCCAGTCTCCTATGTACGCGCCCACCTGCCCGAGATGGTCGCTAGCATCGGCAAAAAGAAACGCAACCGAATCATTATCACCCGGAATGGTGCCGCGTCTGCCGTGCTCGTCTCACCTGAGGAGCTCGAAACTCTAGAGATCCTCGCGGATAAGAAATTGATGTTGTCGCTTCTAAAAGCCGAGGAGGACGAGCGCGCCCAACGTCTTGTAGAACACGAAGAAATTTTCAAATGACGTATCGTGTCCTTTATACGAAAGAGGCTGCGCAGCGTATCCGCAAGCTTGACGGTGCAGTAAAAGAGCGCGTTCGCAAGGCCATTGTCAGGATTTCTGAGCATCCCGAGTTGGGCAAGCACCTTACGGGACTCCTCAATGATAGGTGGTCATATCGTGTCGGGGATTGGCGGATTCTTTACAAGATCAGAAAAGCCGAAGTGCTCATATTAATCTTGACTGTTGGCCATCGGAGCGAGGTCTATGATCCTCAATAGGGTGAGGGCACCAATGGCGGGCTAACCATCGGATAGACCCGCCGGGCGCCAGTCAAGAGCGCCTTTTAGCGCCCGCGGGTCATCCGTCTGCCGCGGCCTGATGCTGGCGCTGCACCGCGCAGGCCATATCGTCCTGCCGGCGCCCCGCGCCGGGGTGCCCAACAACATCATCCGCCGCCGCCCGCCCGAGCGGGTGGGGGTGGACACCACCGCAACATCGGACCTGCAGCCGCTGGACTTCGTGGCTGTGCGCCGCAGCCCGTTGGAGAGGAGCTGGTGGGAGCACGTGCGGCTCTTGCGCTCAAAGCGGTGGTACCGCGGCGGGGTCTACGCGGTGGATGGGACGACGATCACCATCCCTTACGGGGAGGTCGCCAACTACAAGGGAGCCGAGCAGGTGGGGGAGGCTTGCGGGTACAAGCTGGTGGTGATCCTAAACATCGAGGAGGGCCATGAGCGGGTGGTGGCGTGGGTTCTGGGAGGCTTGGCGCGCAGCGAGAAGACGCTGCTGCGCTACCTGCTCAAGCGTCTGCGCGAGCAGTTCGGACGGTTGGGCGACTGGATGAAGGTGCTGGTGATGGACCGGGGCTACTGGGGAGCCCGGCTGCTTCTGGATTTGAAACGGCGAGAGGGCGTGGACTTCGTGATCCGTGCGGGCAATGACGAGCTGGATGTGGTCAAGGACATGGAAGGGCTGGCGACGTTGCCGACGACGGTATGGCACGAACGCGAGGAGGACCACAGCCGGCTGGGACGGATGCGGGTGAAAATGGCAGGCTTCATGGAGCTGCCGCTATTCAATGACCGTGGCGAGGAACTGGGCACTTGCCAAGGGGTCATCGCGGAGGAATACGACCTGAAGGGGCAGTTGCTGCCGGATCGACCGAGGTTCCGCTACATGACCAGCCTGGCGGTGGACCCGGCGTCGGCGGACTCGGTGCAGGGAGTGCGGACGTACTACCGGAGGCGTTGGTCGGTTGAGAATCAGGGCTTTTGGGTTTTGACCAAGCGATGGAACCTGGACACCCTGGTGGCCCGGAATCTCGACGCCAACCGGGCGCGGCTCAATTTTGCCTTGCAGCTCTACAACGCCGAGAACTGCTGTGCATGGAAGCACCCGGGGACATTCGAGGAGGAGTTGCCGCGGCTCAAGCGGCCCCCTCGGGGGGAGCGCTTGGGGCGGCCGTCGATCATGGTCTACACCCCGGACGGCAAGGTGGGATCGTTCCAGGTCAAGGAATACCGACATCTGGTGACGACGGCGGTGGAGAAGGCTGTCCAGGCCAGGGCCAGAAAGGATTTGAAAGCCGTGATTGAGCAGGCGCTGAAGGCAGGCAGGAGCATCGAGGATATCCTGCGGGATCTTTGATTTTCGGGGGGCCGTCCGGAGCGTGCCCCGAATTTGTCGAAAGTAGGCCGGGTGGCCGGTTCGTCCCTGCTTGCGCCGGCTCCGACGGGAATTGGGTCCGAATCGCCCGGCGCGCCTAAAATCTACTTTCGATTTTCCTGCGCAATCCAAGCACGACTTGATTTCACTCGGTTGTTGCCCTATACTAAAGTAGGAGGGACAAGATGACTGCAAAATTTACTTTGGAGTATTGGGAGGACGAAGGTTGGTTCGTTGGCCGCCTTCGCGAGGTTCCTGGCGTTTTCAGCCAAGGCGAAACCCTAAAGGAACTTGAGAGAAACATCTGTGACGCCTATAGCCTCATGATCAAGGACAACGCTGCTCCGCGAAGGCGAGCGCATTCCAAACCCATCCTTGTGCCAGCATGAATCGCCGGGAGTTCGTCAGGGAACTCGTAGATGCAGGATGCTATCTCAAGAGACACGGCGGTCGGCACGATATCTTCGGGAATCCCAGGAACGGGAGAACCGCACCGGTGCCCCGGCACAACGAGATACGAGATTCCCTCTGCACGCTTATCCGCAAGCAACTCGGAATTTCATAAATCATTCACTCGGCCGAACATTGGATTGAGCTGACGGGCTTTTAACGGAGGCATCGAAGAAAGTGGTCAAATCGCCGCGGCCGCTCGGGAGCGCCCGCAGCTCACCCTTCCGTTATGCTAATTCCTAGACTTAGATTAGGTCTTGACTAAGTATACTCCAGGGTGTATACTATGGCAGAGGCACGAATATGACCAGAACCATTGCGTTGAAGGCTCTTCGGCCCGGACTCCCAAAGGTGGCCGATGCCGTTGCGTCGAGGTTCGACCGCTACATCGTCACCAAGCGTGGCAATCCAGTGATGGTACTCATGAACCCCGAGGATTATGAGGGACTCCTCGAGACTATTGAGATTCTCTCAGACCGCTCGGCCCTGAAGCGCATTCGGCAGGCGCGGAAAGAAGCCAAGACCGGGAAGACGGTCTCCCTTGAAGCCTTGCGGCATCGCTTGGAACGTGTATAAAGTCGAACTGACTCATCAAGCCGAGAGAGCGCTCGAGGGGGTATTCCGTTCGGACCGCTCCCTTTATGAGCGTTTCATCAAAGCCTTCGGCGCTATAGCCCAAGACCCCTCCCAGGGCAAGCCCCTTCACGGAAAACTGCGCGGGGTCTTTTCATATAGGCTGGGTAGCTATCGCATTCTCTACGAAACCCATAACCAGCGGCTCGTCGTAGTCATTATCGATCTCGGCCATCGAAAAGAAATTTATGAATAGCATAACATCGGCTTGGGCTGGCGGGCCGGGCTGCGGAACTCTGAATAGCGCCCGCAGCCCAGCCCAGCGTTATGCGCACGATTGCGAATCGATAAGACAAAACAATCGGCCAAGACGATCCGCGCCGCGGGGCTATTCGAGGGTGATCAACGGCTGGCCCATGTCGAGCTGCTGGCCCTCTTTGACGAGCACCTCGCGCACGCGGCCGTCGGAGGAGGCCTTGAGCTCGATCTCGACTTTCATGGAGTCCAAGATGATGACCGGCTGGGTCCTCTGCACGCTTGCGCCGGGCTTGACCAGGATCTTGACGACCTTGCCCGGCATGGGGGCCGAGATGGTCTTGTCCTCTTCCCCGGCGCCCGAAGCTTCCTGCAAGGAGTGGTCTGAATCCTCCTCCCGCAGTTGGAAGGCCTGTCCCTGGATCTGGACGAAGAGATCGCCGCCCCTGCGGGCCAGGTAGACCGGGACACGTCCCTCAGGCAGCTCCAGGATCAAGGCGTGCTCGTTCAATCGCAGGAAAGAGATTTCTTTCTCTGTCCCCTCATCCAGCCTGACCTTGGCCCGGCCCGCCTCGGTCTCAGCGAGAGAGACTTTGTGGATCCGTTTGCCTATTTTGAAGCAGCGCCGTTGCATTTTCCTAGATGATACCATGACCGGGCGGATGATTTCACTGTCATGCCGCTTTACAGGGCCTCGCAAAGCTCAAATAGCCTGAACACGAGATAGCACGGTACGGACAAGAGCTTATAGCGGAGCGTCTTGCCGTCCGGCAGCTTGACCTCGTGGCGGTCGAGTCTCAGCGGCCCGCTGTAAACGCGGACGCCGATGTCCGAATCGCTTCTGCGCAGGAACTGGTGAAGGGATTTCAGAGAGCCGTGGCTTCCCGATTTCACCTTGATGGGCATGAGCCGGTCCCCGGCTTGGACGAGAAAATCCAGCTCCGAGCAGGTTCCATTCTTCTCGCGGACCCAGAAGAAAAGCGGCCTCCTGCGCCGGGAATCGCCGGCGAGCAGCTCCTGCCCGGCGAACGCCTCTGAAAGCCCTCCGCTGAAGTCCGACGCGACGAGCCTTTCGCGGATTTGATCCTTCGTCAGATTCAAGGCATAGGTGCATAGTCCGATGTCCAAAACCTGCGCCTTCGGCGCGGCCTTGAATTTCTCGACCAAGGGCGGCGCGGTCCGCGTCGTAGGGAAAATCCTTTCGACCAGCATCGCTTCATGCAGGATGTCGAAGGCGCCAGATACCTCCCGCGAGCGGCTCTCGGCCCCGGCCAGGCGGGAGTAGTTGATCCGCGCGCCTACCTCGAAGGGCGCCCTGTCCCAGACGGCTCTCAAGCGCTCGGCCGCGCGGCCGCCGGCATATTTCCCAAAATCCTCTCTGAACGAGGACGAAAGAGCCTCATGGCAGCTTCTCGCCGCGGCGATGCCGCCGCCGATGCAGCGGTCCACGGCCTCGGGCATGCCGCCGACGGCCATATAATCCAACACGAGGCCGGCAAGCCTGTCGTGGATGGGAGCGGGAATTGCCCCTCCCACCTGCAAATCCCTGATCGTCCGGAGCAGGATGTCCTGGCCTTGAGCGTGGAGGAACTCGTCAAAGGAAACCGGGTATAGGTATAGAAATTCCACCCGGCCTACCGGAAATGACCAGCCTTCGCTCCTCATGCGCACTTCCAGAAGCGAGCCTGCGGCGATGACGTGCAGTCCGGGGGCTTCCTCATGGAAGAAGCGCAGCAGCTTGATCGCGGTGACCGAGTTCTGAATCTCATCTAAAAAGAGGAGCGTCTTGCCTGGGACGACTCGCTGATTGGAGATTCCCTCGATGCTCTCAATCACGGCCTTTGCGTCCTTGACCTCTGAAAATATCTTCCGAATGGAATCCTTTTCCAGGTTGAGCTCCACGAATACCTCGAATTGCTTGGCGAATCTCCTCACCAGAGTCGTCTTCCCCGTCTGGCGAGCGCCGCGCAGAACGAGAGGCTTACGACCGTCTCGTCCTTTCCACTCTTGCAGGTCTTTCTCGATCTTTCTGTCAAACATTGGAATATTATGTTATAAAGAATAACATCTTTACAACATTAAATGGCTTGAAGAATAGGTTGTTTAAGGCCTTTACCTGCCCCAGTTCCCGACCGTGAGCCAGGGATTATAGTCGGTCTTCCCCTGCGTGAAGGAAGTCCCCACCTGCGCGCGAGGGCCCTTGCGGTAGAGCGCGGAAGCGATCAAAGCCGGCTCCAGCATCGTCTGCTTGGGCTGCCAGTCAGGCAGATGCTCCTTCAGGAAGCCCGTGTGCAGCTTCCCCTCCCGGAAGGCTGGGAGGTCCAAGATGTCCAGGAGGTATTCCCGGTTGGTGCGCAGGCCGAGGATGATGTAGTCCCTGAGCGCTTCCTTCATGCGGGCGATGGACGCTTCCCGGGTCTCGCCCCAGGCCACGAGCTTCGAGATCATGGGGTCGTAGTGCGTGGTGACCTCTGAGCCGGAGCGCACCCCGCAGTCGTTTCGGATCCAGGGGCCGCCGGGCTCGCGCAGGAACGCCAGGCGCCCGGCGCAGGGGATGAAATCAGCTGCCGGGTCTTCCGCGTAGATCCTGCATTCGATGGAATGGCCGCGGGCCCGCATCGGACCCGGCCGGAAAGGCAGGGCCCGGCCCTCGGCGATGCGCACCTGCCAGTAGACCAAGTCCATCCCGAGCGTCATCTCGGTCACCGGGTGCTCCACCTGCAGGCGCGTGTTCATCTCCAGGAGGTAGAACTTCTTATCCGCGTCCACCATGAACTCGACGGTCCCGGCGCTGGTATAGGAAACGGCCTTGGCCAGCCGGACAGCTGCTTCGCCCATCTCGGCGCGCAGGTCCTCGGTCATGAGCGGGGAGGGGGTCTCTTCGATGATCTTCTGATGGCGCCGCTGGATGGAGCACTCGCGCTCGTTGAGATGCACCACCCGGCCGTGGAGGTCTCCCAGGACCTGGAACTCGATGTGCCGGGGATGGCGCAGGTACTTCTCCACGAACACGTGGTCGTCGTTGAAAGCGTTGATGGACTCCCGCTTGGACATCTCCAGGGATTTCTTGAGGTCCTCAGCCCGCTCGACCACACGCATGCCCTTGCCGCCGCCGCCTGCCGCGGCCTTGATGAGGACCGGGAATCCGAGCGCCTTCACGCGCTCAAGCAGGTCCCGGCCTGCCTCCCTCTCGTCCACCGCTGGGATGACGGGGACCTTATGCTTCAAGGCCAGGGCGCGGCTGTTGAGCTTGTTTCCCATCTCCCGGATGGCGCTAGGGGACGGGCCGATGAAGCTCAGGCCCGCATCGGCAACGGCCTGCGCGAACTCCGGGTTCTCAGCCAAAAAACCGAAGCCGGGATGGATGGCGTCTGCGCCGCTGGC
Source organism: Elusimicrobiota bacterium (assembly GCA_016212885.1). Taxonomy (GTDB): domain Bacteria; phylum Elusimicrobiota; class Elusimicrobia; order UBA1565; family UBA1565; genus UBA9639. Next base: position 22,152 of record JACRDO010000027.1, read on the forward strand.
CTTGGCCGTGGAGAGGAGCGTGTCCATTTTCAGGTAGCTTTCCCGCGACGGCGCGGGCCCGATGAGGCGCGCTTCGCCGGCCAGCTCCACGTGCGGGGCGTCCCTGTCCGCTTCCGAATACACGGCCACGGTCTTGATCCCCATGGCGTGGAGGGTGCGCATGATCCTGACCGCGATCTCTCCGCGGTTGGCCACGAGGACTTTGCGGATCTTCTTCACTTCTTCTCCAGGAATTTCCGCATGCCGCGCTGGGCTTCCTCGCCGGCCCTGAGCTTGGCGATCATGTCCACGGTGTAGGCCGCGGCCTCTTTGAGCGGCATCTCTGGGACGCGCTCTAGGAGCTCTTTGGCTTTGCCTTGCGCAAGCGGCATGCCGACAAGAAGGTTCTTCGCCATGCGCTGGGCCGAGTCCATGAGGTCCGCGGCTGGGGAGATTTCGTCTACGAGTCCGAGGTCGCGCGCGATCTCAGGCCCGAACCTTTCTCCAGTCAGGAAATAGCGGCGCAAGCGGCCTGGGGTCCCTCGACGCAGGACATAGGGTCCGATACACGCGGGCACCAGGCCCAGGCGCACTTCGCTTAAGCCGAACAGGGCGCTTTGGGAGGCGATGACAATGTCGGACGCTCCCACGAAGCCCATGCCCCCGCCGATGGCGGGGCCGTTGACCGCGGCGATGGTGGGTTTTTTCAGCGTGTAGAGCTTGAAGAAGACGTCGGCGATGACCTGGGAATCTTTGACGTTCTGCTCGAAGGTGTAGTCGACGACGGCGCGCATCCATTCGAGGTCAGCTCCGGCGCAGAAGCAGTCGCCTTTGCCGCTGACGATGAGCACGCGCACGGAGTCGTCGTTGGCTATGACGTCGAGCGCGGAGGAGACTTCCTTTAGAAGAAGGCCGTTGAAGGCGTTCTTGACCTGGGGGCGGTTGAGCCACAACGTCAGAGTGGAGCCGTCTTGCTCCAGGGCGATGGTCTCGTACTGGGGGGCGGGCATTGGGGTACGGGAGAGATGCTATAAAAATTTGAAAGGGGAAGGATGCTGCTCTGAGGGGTGGGGGCGATAGGACTGCAGTCAACCATACCAACGCTGTGACTCTTTTCGTGTCATTGACCAGGCGACCCGAAAAGCTGAGTCACTGCCTGACAATCTGACCCCTGCTTTCTCCAGACATATGTCTTTCTATAGCCCTCAATGCGGAGCGAGCCCATTCCCGGACAACACACACTTCTGCCATCTTCTCAGGTTCTTCCCGAGAAGCCGGACGCTGAATGCAATGGGAATCATTCTCTGCAATTCCCTTGAGCAATGCGATATCGGTCGTGCCGGGAGAAGGTCAACGGGTTGCGCAACGCAAGGAGACGCGGCCATCCGGCAGCTATGCAGCATGAGATGTGCGGTTTGTAGACTTCTCAGTGGTGATTACAATGACATGATCCGAGTTCGGAAGTCGAAGTGTGATCCCATTCTTTTCTCGGACCACTTTGTAGCGCATCATGCTTCGCAGCAGAATGCTAAGGAACGTTTGGTACTTGCCAATTTTCGCATGACGAGCTTGAGTAATGAGCCACTCCATAACTTCCGGCGGCGTCCTCCAGGAGATAGGGACGTATTTTTCAGAAGGGCGCTTTGGTGGCCTGCCCATCCTTGGCGGCCTCGAAACACCGAGTTTCTCTTCAATAGCCCGTCGGAAAGTCTCGGTCTCTTTAGGGGTGACACGCCGGGCACGCTTTAGCTCGGCATCCGTGAGCTCCGGGATATCGGAAGTCCCAGTGATTCTCCGTTTATTGTTTTGCATAGAACTGTTTTTCCTTCTTCGTCGCTTCCCTTGCGCTGATTATCCGGAGCACGTTGCCTTGCCGCTCGGTGAATACGACGAGAACGATGCCGCCATCGGCAGCCCCGAGCAGCTTTTCTCTGACTTCGCCGAGGGAGTGCTCGGGATTCTCAATGAACAAAGCGTCCGGATCATCAAACGCCTTGATGGCTTGATCGAATGATATTCCATGTTTGGCCGCATTTTCCGCCGCCTTCTCTGGATCCCAGTCAAATTTCATGCTTCACTTATAGTATATACAGATATACGGGTTTGTCAAGGCCTGTTTGTTGTCACCCCCCCTCCCGCCCAAAGAGCCGGCCGTGCCGCGACTTGATGATGTCCGCCATTTCCTGCCTGAAATCGATCGTCATCTGCGAAGAAAGGACCATCCGCCGCAGGGTCTCATGCGCGCCCCGGAATTTGTCGAAGACATTGGCCGCGGCCTTTGGGTCCAACTTCAGCTATCCCCCCAAGGCTTCAAAGTCCGAGCGCTTGAGCTTGTTCTTCTTCCCGTTGATTGTAAGAGCCGAGTCCTCCTCGTTCCTGATGTAGAGCCGCGAGCTCACGAAGTCGTAGACCGGAGCGAGACCTATCTCCTTGCCCTGGCCGAGCAGGGCCCAGTTCTTCAGGTGCATGTCGTCGTTCCCCATGTCGACGCTGTCCAAGCCCACGTTGGCCGCATGGGCGCGGATCGCCTTGCCCACCTGCTCGAGCGAGCCCTCGTACTTCTCCTTCGAGCCGAGGATCTGATGCATGGTCTCGGTCGGGATCTTTCCGCCGTCGTCCGCGCGGTCGAAGCGCTTGACCACGTAGCAGAGCCTCCCATCCGACATGGCCAAGAGGCCGTGAGGCGGGGCGCGAAGACCCAGGTCCGCGGTCGAGCGCGCGGCGACATCGAAAGGGTAGCGCGGGGTCTGGGCGCTCAGGTATCTCTGCCGCAGGTAAAGGCTCATCCAATGGGCGACGCCCAAACCCGGCCGCGCTCCGCTTGGGCATCGAAATAGAGGAAGGAATCCTCAGCCTGCCGGGCCAGCACGTTGTAAAACCGCTCGTTCTGATACTGCAGAAGAGGTTTGCAGTCGGTCGCGTAGACCTTGATAACGGATGAATCCGCCATGACGGCATAACGAAGCCCTGAGCTCTCGCCGCTGATGACCCAGCGGGCGGCACCGGCCATGGCGGTTTCCAGAACCCTCACAGCCTCAATACCCTCGCCGGGGAGCCGGAGCTTGACCGCGGAAGATATTTTCGGAGGCTTATAGCCCTCCTCGAGTTTTTGCAGCAGCTTCTCCGGCTGGAGCAAGGCGATTCCCTCGGGACCTTTCTCGATGATGAACTCATCCTGAAGTCCCTTGAGCACCTTGGAGACCGCGGACAAAGAAAGACTGCCTCCGAGGCCTTCGATGCTCGAATAGACCTCGTTGACCGAGCCAAAGCGCTTGGCTGCGGCCAGGAAGAGGCGGCCGACAATCGAGCTGCTGCCGGCGAAGATGTTCTTTATAACTATCCGGCTTCGCCCTGAAAGTGCGAAAGTCCACTTCAACTACGGGTCAAGCTGGAATGGAACAATCAGGACTGAGAGGGGGTGAAAAAAAGCACGGTATTTCCAGATAGATTTAACAATCCAACCGACTTTTGACGCTGTGGGTCTTTGCAGACTTCGCTCACTTCTTTGGGTAGGAAATGTTGATATTCTTCCATTTGGAGCGCTTGGTGAAGGTCTTACAGGACGGCTTGCATACGATTGCAAGCGAGGTTGCTGAAATCCAGCGCAAAGTTACCTCGGGGAGACCCTTTGCGCTAAAAACGTTTGCAGGGTTATCACGAGGGCCGCGATTGGGATCCAGTTTAGTGTCCCCATCCACATCAAGCTTCTCATCCGCGCGTCTTAGGTTGACGATGGTGCTGAAGTCGGCCGTAGCCCCGACGTCGCGGACCACAACTGCTGCCGCGACTCGCTTGTCGGGAGAATTGACGGAGGACTTTAGAGTATCAGAGTACTCGATAGGTACCATGTACTTAACTCCATCTTCCGCAAACTCCGTGAAAATAGTATGCGTCGTAACCGACTGGCACCAGCAATTATTACAAGCCAGCAGAGTCGGCAGTATGTAGATCGCGATTTGGAACTGGCGCCATAGGTCACCTAAATATCTTTCCATACTTGTCCCTCGTTAGTGTTTCTGATCTGGCCGTTTTTCATGCTGTTCAAAATACTCGAAACCTTTCTTAATCATCTCGTGGTCGCGAGGGTCATCCCCGAAGGGCGGGCCGCTGAACGGGCTCCCAAATTCCGGTTGCGAAGTGTCGGCTTTCTTTTGGGCGAGCCCTGCAGCACGAAGCAAGATCGCTTTTGGGATACCCGTTGCTCGTCCCACCGCGCCGTAATGGAAATTTCCGAAATTTTCGTAGGTCTTACCTTTTTGCTTGAAATCCCATGGTCCCTTGTTGCGAACTTGGCGATAGAACCATAACAAGTCACCTTTGTGCTTTCGGGCTTCCTCTATGTTTTTATCCAGGTCTGTCCCAGCCGGGAAAGGGGGAACCTCGATTACACATGTCCCATCTTTAACCGCCATTCCCTTTGGACAACCACACTTACTGTCTTTTCCTACGACGCCTCCCTGAAGAGGTTTCTTGTTCAAGCAGCAGGCCGTATTGGAGTCGTAGGGATTCTTGCCGTCGCAACTCGGCTTGCATGCGTTCCCGACCACAATCTGTCCCTTACCGCAAGGAGCGCATTTCCCATCCTTGACTACCTGCCCCTTGGGGCATGCTTGGCATTTTCCCCCGGCGACGATCTCATTCTTGAGGCAGGACTTACACTCCTTCCCAACCAGAACTTGCCGACCCGTGCAGACAGGAGGCTGGGGCGTGGGTTTCGGCGGGGGGGTTGGCTGCGGCGGCGACGGCGTGGGCCCGCCTCCGCCCTTCCTCACGCAGTGGGTGCCAGCCTCCGCATTGCACTTCCTCGTCGCCTCCTCATTGGCCGCGTCGTTGGCCATGTGGCACATCACAGAGTCACGCGCCGTCTCACACTTGTTCCACTGAGCCCGCCACGCCGACTCGCATTTCGTGAACAGCGCCATCCGCTCCGCCGTGTTCGTGCAGATGTCCTTCCCGCAGCGCGTGCGGCATTCGCTGTAGAGGATATGCGCCGTGGGGCTGCACATGGGGTCGCTCCCGCAGTTAGCTTGATAAAGCGGGTAGCATTCCTTCCCTACGCGCGGGTCATCCTCCGAACAGTTCAAGTCGGAAGCCGGCGCCGCCGAAGCCTTCGGATGTCCCGAGGCCGCGGCCAATGACGCAAACGGTTTCCCGGATGCCTTGTCCGACGACGCAGTGCCAAGACCCTTGCCCGTTTGCAGCTTCTCAGCCGTCTTGCCGGCGCCCGCAAGAACAGAGTCCTTGTTATCGCTGAGGGAAAGAGCCGATGCGATGCCTGAAAGCGAACCTCCGCCAAGATTCTTCGACTTCAGGCTTTGATCCAGAATGCTCTCGACCTTGCTCAGCGAGCTCCGGAGCCGCTGGCCGTACTTGCTTAAGTCATCGGCGACGGACTTGTCGCCGTTCGCCAACTGCAGCTTCACCGCAGCCTGGATGATCTTGTCCGATTCCGTCCTCGTATAAGCCGCCTGGACCTTGGCCTGTTGGGTCTTGGCCACGGCATCCATAAGCTGTTTCTGACCGGCTGCGGCGGACTGCCGCAGGTTCTTGTCGCCGTCCTTGCTCGATGTGGAGAGTTTCGCCAGGCCGTCCAGGGATTTTACAAGGCTCCGCTCGATGAACTCCAGACGCGAGGACATCCCGCCGCCGTACGCGTCGTCCACAGCCGGCTTGGAAGACAAGCCGGAGTGGATGCGCAAAAGGCCGCTGTCCACGGACGCATGCTTTGAGCGCATGCTCTTGGTGTCCTGGGCCAGGTTCGCGATGATGCCGCGCGCCTCGGAGACTTTGGCCCTGAGAGCCTGCCCGTCGACAATGAACGGAAGAAGGAAACTGCGAATCAGGGTCTGCGACTTTTCCGCGGATTTGCTCTTGGGATTCTCCGCGTAAGCGCTATACGAAATGAGAACGCCCCCCCCCCAGACCGTAAATACAACAAACCCCCTGAGAATTCGGGAGCTTCTGGCTCTGCTAGGCGGCGCTGTCATGCGAGATAGCATATAGGCCTTTAGGACTCGCCGGCCAGGGCCGAAGGTCCTATGGTTGGATATGGGCCTAAAGGCCCATACCCGGCGCGGCCTTCGTGGGCGGCCGGTACTTTCCGGCAGCGGAAACAGGATCCACGTCCAGTATGATATTGGTCTTTTAGGAAGTAATAGATACATTGCGAAAAATTGAGTATTATGGGGGGCATGAGACCTCCTGGCGCCCCTCATCAATTGGAACATCGCCGGCGGCAGGCAATTGCCATGCTGCGGCGTGGTTGGAGTTTTCGAGACGTAGCCATCGCTCTCGGCGCCTCGCTGAGTTCGGTGGTGCGTTGGTGCCAAGCTCATCGGCGGCAAGGACTAAAGGGACTCCGGGCCCGACCGACTCCAGGGCGTCCTCCGCGATTGTCCGAAAGACAGAAGGAGGAGACCCTGCGGTTGTTGGTGAAGGGAGCGCGGGCAGCAGGCTATGCCACGGAGCTATGGACTCTGAAACGCATCGCCCGATTGATCGAGAAACATCACGGGGTCCACTATTGCCTTGCGGGAGTTTGGAACCTACTTCGGACAGGGCTTCGTTGGAGCCCTCAGAAGCCGGAGCGTCGGTCCACCCAAAGGAACGACAAGGCGATTGCGCATTGGAAACGTCATACCTGGCCGCGTATAAAAAAAAGCCCGAAGGCTCAGGGCCTACCTGGCATTTCTCGACGAAAGCGGCTTCCCATCTTTTCATCCCATCCAGGTTTTCCACTCCCATCGAGATGTCCCCAACGAGGCATACTACTAAAATCGACTAAACTAAAAATCCACACGGAATTTTTAGAAACGTTCTCCGTCGAGAACGTTCGCAGGGTGGCTGTTTGTTAAGACCTCTGGAGCTTGGGCGTGACGAAGGCTCCCACATCCTATTTAATTGGGTATTCAATGCCTCACAGAAACATTCCCGAACGGTAATAAAGCATTGACATTCTGGCATTTTTGGCTATAATATTCCCGTTCGGGAAAATATGCCAAAAGCAGAACGCTCTCCCATAAAGCCTTTCGAAGGCAGGTCATTGATCAAAGACCCCGCCCGAATCGGCGAGATCGTGCGCCAGGTCCGAAAGGGCTCCAGGCTCACCCAGCAGGAAGCCGCGGCTCTCTGCAAAGTGGGCGCCCGTTTTCTGTCCGACTTGGAGAATGGAAAGCCGACTCTGCGCCTGGGCAAGGTCCTCCATGTCCTCGCCTGCCTCGGCCTCGCCGTCATGATAAAGCGCAAGGAGTTGAGCGATGAGCGCGGCGCTTGACGTATTCTGGGGCGCGGCTCTCGCCGGCCGCTTGCGCGAGGACGATGCGGGCAGCTTTGTCTTCCAGTACGACCCTGAGTGGCTGTCCGATCCCAAGGCGGCCCCGCTGTCCATCCGACTTCCGCTGAGGCCGCAGCCTTTTGAGAACGAAGCCTGCCGGGTGTTCTTCGCCAACCTGCTTCCCGAGGGCGCAACCCGGAGCCTCATCGCCGGCAAGCTGGGCATCTCTGAAGGCAACCACTTCAAGCTCCTGGAGGCGCTGGGCGGGGAATGCGCCGGAGCCATCTCCCTGCTGCACGAGGGCCATGCCCCAGGCTCCCAGGGCAGCTACGAGGCGCTCAAGCAGGAAGAGCTCGACCTGATGATCGAGCGCATGGCGCAAAATCCGCTCCTCCTCGCCCGCGAGGATCTGCGGCTCTCATTGGCGGGAGCCCAACAGAAGCTCCCCGTGTTCTTCCAGGATGGGAAATTCCATCTGCCACACGGCTCCTACCCGAGCTCGCATATTCTCAAGCCGGAGATTCCGGGCTTTGAAGGAGTCGTCGAGAACGAGGTCTTCTGCATGATGCTGGCGGCTGAGTGCGGTCTGCCGGTTCCGGCGGTTGCGCTGGTCAAGGGCAAGCAGCCGGTCCTCATGGTCGAGCGCTACGACCGGCGCCGTGACGACAAGGGGCGGCTTGTCCGCGTCCACCAGGAGGATTTCTGCCAGGCCTTGGGCTACGGCTACAGCAGAAAATACGAGGCCGACGGCGGGCCGGGGCTGCAGAAGTGCTTCGCCCTTCTTGGCGAGCACAGCACGCAGCCGGCCCCGGACAAGAGTCTGCTGCTGCGGTTGACCGTGTTCAATTACCTGATCGGCAATTGCGACGCCCATGCCAAGAACCTTTCGATGCTGATGCTCGGGCCGGAGTACAGGCTCGCGCCCTTCTACGATCTGCTCTCCACCAGGATATATCCGTCGCTCTCCGTGAAATTCGCGATGCGGATCGGGAGGCAGTATCGCGCCGAGTGGGTCATGAAGACCCATTGGGAGCGCCTGGCCGAGGAGGCGGGCGTCGGGGCCAAGGCGGTTCCGGGCATCTGCGAAGAAATGGGCGAAAGGGTCCCGGAATCCGCCCGTGGGCTTGCCGAGCGGTTCTCATCCGAGCATGGCGGCAGAGAAACCATCGCCAAGATCCTGAAGAACATCTGCGTCGCGGCGGCCCGAATGCTGCGCTACATCCGGTAGATGCTCGCGCGGTACTCCGGTATGGGAGCGTTGAGGCTGGCGGACAAAGCCAAGCCCAGTGTGGTGCGTGTGTCCAGTGGATCCAAAATCCCGTCGTCCCAGAGCCGGGCCGAGCTGTAGTAGGCGAAGCTCTCCTTCTCGTACTTCTCCGAAATCGGCCTCTTGAACTCCTCCTGGTCCTTTTTAGACATGGGGGTCTTGTCCTTGGCGAGCTGCTCCATCTTCACGGTGCAGAGCACGTTCGCCGCCTGCTCCCCGCCCATGACCGAGATGCGCGCCATGGGCCACATCCACAGGAAGCGCGCCCCGTAGGCACGGCCGCACATGCCGTAGTTGCCCGCCCCGTAGGAGCCGCCCATGATGACGGTGAACTTGGGCGCCGTGGAGTTGGCCACAGCTGCCACCATCTTGGCCCCGTCCTTGGCGATGCCGCCGCGCTCGTAGGCCTTGCCGACCATGTAGCCGGTGATGTTCTGGAAGAAGAGCAGGGGGATGCGGCGGAAGTTGCACATGTCGATGAAGTGGGTCGCCTTGAGCGCGCTCTCCGAGAACAGGATGCCGTTGTTGGCGAGGATGCCAACGGGATAGCCCATGATGCGGGCAAATCCGCAGACCAGCGTGGCTCCGTAGAGCTTCTTGAACTCGTGGAAGCGGGAGCCGTCCGCGATGCGGGCGATGACCTCGCGCATGTCGAACTGCTTGCGGATGTCGGAGGGGATGATGCCGTAGAGCTCCGCGGGGTCGTAGGCGGGCTCCTCGGGCTCCTCCTGGCCGATGTCGGTCTTGGGCCGGCGTCCCAGGTTCTCGACGATGCTGCGCGCCATGCGCAGGGCCTGGTGCTCGTCCGCGGCGAAATGGTCGCTGACGCCGGAGACCTTGCAGTGGACCTCCGCGCCTCCGAGCTCCTCCGCGGTCACTTCCTCGCCGGTCGCGGCCTTGACCAAAGGGGGGCCGCCCAGGAAGATGGTCGCGTTGCCCTTGACCATGACGGCCTCGTCGCTCATGGCCGGGATGTAAGCGCCTCCTGCGGTGCAGGAGCCCAGGACCACGGATATCTGCGGGATGCGGCGCGCGGACATCACCGCCTGGTTGTAGAAGATGCGGCCGAAGTGCTCCTTGTCCGGGAAGACCTGGTCCTGCAGGGGCAGGAACGCTCCGCCCGAGTCCACCAGGTAGATGCAGGGGAGGTTGTTCTCCAGCGCGATCTCCTGCGCGCGCAGGTGCTTCTTGACCGTGATGGGGTAGTAGGTGCCGCCCTTGACCGTGGCGTCGTTGGCCACGATCATGACCTCGCGGCCGCGAATGACGCCGATGCCGGTGACCAGGCCCGCGGCCGGCGGAGAGTCGGGCGGATACATGTCGTGAGCGGCCAGCAGGGAGAGCTCCAAGAACGGCGTGTCAGGGTCCAAAAGCTCGGTGAGGCGGTCGCGCACCAGGAGCTTGTTGCGGCTCTTATGCAGCTCCCGGACCTTATCCGAGCCGCCGAGCTTGACCTGCTCCGCCAGCTTCCGGTAGCTCTCGATGAGCTTGCGGTTGTACGCGACGTTGTCCTGGAAGCTGGAGTCTTTGGGGTTGACGAGGGTCTTGATCTTGTCCATGTTCAGGGCTCGTAGCAGCCGATGGACCGGGAGATGACCAGGCGCTGGATCTCGGAGGTGCCCTCCCCGACCTCCAGCAGCTTCTCGTCCCGGAAGAAGCGCTCGATCTGGTACTCGCCCATGAAGCCGTAGGCGCCGTGCAGCTGAAGAGAGTGCGTGACGCACATGCGGGCGAGCTCCGCGCAGTAGAGCTTGGCCATGGCCGACTCCGTGGCGTAGGGCCGCTTCTGATCCTTGAGCCAGCAGGCCTTATAGAGGAAGAGCCGGGCGTGCTCGATGCCCATGGCCATATCCGCGAGCTTGAAGGCGTTGGCCTGGAAAGTGGAGATGGGCTTGCCGAACTGCCGGCGCTGTTTGGCGTATTTCAGGCCCAGCTCATAGGCTCCCTGCGCGCAGCCCAAGCCCATGGCCGCGATGGAGAGCCGGCCCGCGTCGAGGGTCTTGAGCATCTGATGGAACCCCTCGCCCTGCTTGCCTAGGATCTGGGCGTCCGAGAGCGCCACGTTGTCGAAGTGCAGCTCCGCTGTGTCCGAAGAGCGCCAGAGGAGCTTGTCCTTCATGGTCTTCGGAGTGTAGCCCGGCGTGCCTTTCTCGAGGAGGAAGCAGGTGTATTCCTTCTTCCCGTCCGGCTTCGCGCCCGTGACCGCCTGCACCGTGGCCCCCAGAGAGCTCGAGCAGGAAGCGTTGGTGATGAAGACCTTCGAGCCGTTGAGCTTCCATTGCCCGCCGTCCTTCTTGGCCGTGGTCCGGGTGCCTCCAGCGTCGGAGCCGGCTTCCGGCTCGGTCAGCGCGAAGGCCCAGACATGGTCCCCGGAGCACAGCTTGGGCAGGTAGCGCTTCTTCTGCTCCTCGGAGCCGAAATAGTAGATCGGCCCCACGCCCAGGGAATTGTGCGCCGCCAGGGTCGCGGCCTGGGAGCCGTCCACGCGGGCGAGCTCCTCGACCGCGATGATGTAGGAGACGTAGTCCATCCCCTGGCCGCCGTACTCGGGGTCCACGGTCATCCCGAATAGGCCCATGGCCCCCATCCGCTTGGTCAACCCCGGGGAAAAGGTCTCGGCCCGGTCCAGCTCGTGAGCCAGCGGGCGTATCTCCTTCTCGGCGAAGGCGCGGACCGAGTCGCGGATCAGTTTCTGCTCATCGGTGAGTTCGAAGGAAAGGGGCATGGGGGGAAGTTACTAAACCTACGGGCTTAACTCAAGCTGGCCGCGGTCTGGCCGCAGTTAATATAATCCGTCCATGCCCAAGAGGGGACACCCAGCCAGCCAAGTCGTCCTCTTCCACAAGCCCTACGGGGTGCTCTCGCAGTTCACGCCGAAAGACGGGCATCCCTCCCTTTCAGGCTTCGGCCTTCCCAAAGGCCTCTATCCGGTCGGACGGCTGGACCGCGACAGCGAGGGGCTCCTGCTCTTGACGGACTGCGGGCCCCTTCAGCACCGGCTGAGCGACCCCCGCTTCGCTCACCCGAGGACCTACCTCGCCCAGGTCGAGCGCGCGCCCTCGCCCGAGGCGCTCCGGCGCCTCGCGGCGGGGCTCGTCCTCTCCGACGGCCCGACCAGGCCTTGCAGGGTGCGCCCGCTCAAAGAGGAGCCGCGCCTGCCGCCCAGGGAGCCGCCCATCCGGTTCCGGAAGTCGGCGCCAACGGCCTGGCTGGAGCTGACCATGCAAGAGGGCCGCAACCGGCAGGTCCGCAGGATGACGGCCGCCGCGGGCCATCCGACCCTGCGCCTGGTGCGGATCGCGCTCGGAAGCCTGACTCTCAAGGGCCTTGAGCCGGGGCAGTGGCGCAGGCTGAGCGAAGAGGAGGCGCGGCGCCTATGGCGGTAGACCGGCCGGGCAATTGCCATCACTGCGGGAAGCTGCTTAACGCGGAGGATTACGCGCGGGGGACATTGTGCCCGGGCTGCCGCCGCGAGACCCGCTGCTGCCGCAACTGCGAGTTCTACTCCCCTTCCTGCAACAACCTCTGCCGGGAGCCCCAGGCCGAGCTCATCGTGGACAAGGAGAAGTCCAACTTCTGCGAGTTCTTCCGCCCGCGAGCCGGCGGCCCCGATGAAGCCCCCGAGGAGCGGCGGCCCAAGCCCTCCGCCAAGGCGGCCTTCGACGCCCTGTTCAAGAAGAAGCCGAAATAACGGTCAAAAGCGGTATAATGCCGCATCCATAAGGATCCAGGAGAACGAATGAAATCAGCGACTGTAGTGCTCTTTTATGCCCTGATCTCAGCGCCAGCCATGGCCGGCGACGCGCCGCCCGCGCAGGTCGCGCCCGCGGCCTCGGCACAGGCCCCGAACGCCGCCGCGCCCAAGTCCGCATTCAAGACCGAGGATGAAAAGACGATGTACGCCCTCGGCCTGGCCCTCGGCGGCCGCTTGGCCTCGTTCACGCTGAGCGCCTCCGAATGCAAGCTCGTGGAGATGGGGCTCCGGGACGCGGCCCTCGGCCGGCCCCCGCAGGTGGAGCTCCAGGTCTACGGCCCGAAGATCGACGGCCTGCAGCAGGCCCGAGCCGGCGCCAAGGCCGCCAAAGAGAAAGCCAAGGCCAAGACTTTCCTGGATAAGGCCGCCAAGGAGCCAGGCGTCTCGGTCCTACCCTCCGGCCTCATCTTCAAGGAGCTCAAAGCCGGCGCGGGCGATTCCCCGAAAGCCACAGATAAAGTGAAGGTCCACTACCACGGGACTCTCACCGACGGCAAGGTCTTCGACAGCTCGGTCCAGCGCGGCCAGCCCGCGGAATTCGCCCTGAACGGGGTCATCCCCTGCTGGACCGAGGGCGTCCAGAAGATGCGGGTCGGCGGCAAGGCCAAACTGATCTGCCCTTCTAAGATCGCTTACGGCGACAACGGGGCCCCGCCCGTCATCCCGGGCGGAGCGGCCCTCATCTTCGAGGTCGAGCTGCTCGAGATCGTGAAGTAGGCTCCAAGCCCACGCGGGCACAGAGACTGCGCACGGGACACCGTGCGCAGTCCGGCTTTAGGGCCCTGCAGACCTGCCGCCCGTGCCGAATCAGCCGGTGGGAGAGCAGGCCCCAATGCCGGCGCTCGAAGAGCCCCATCAGGCCGCGTTCGACCTTCTCCGGGGCCGCGGTGCGGCTTAGTCCCATGCGCCGGCTCAGGCGCAGGACGTGCGTGTCCACGACCACGCCCTCAGCCTTGCCGAACCACGCGCTCAGGACCACGTTCGCGGTCTTCCTGGCGACCCCGGGGAGCTCCAAGAGCTCTTCCATCGTCCCCGGTACCCGGCCCTCATGGCGCTCGATCAGCATCCGGGCCGAATCCCGGATATGGCGCGCCTTGCTTCGAAAGAAGCCTGTGCTGTGGACCTCCATTTCCAAGACCCGGAGGTCCGCCCCCGCGTAATCCTCCGCCTTGCGGTACTTCCGGAAAAGGCCCTTTGTGACCTTGTTGACCCGCTCGTCGGTGCACTGGGCCGAGAGGATGGTCGCGACCAGCAGGTCGAGGGCGCTGGCGCGCCTGAGCGCGCAGCCGGCGTCCGGGTAGGCTCTACCGAGCGCTGAAAATATCCCGGCGGCCCGGCGGCGGAGGGCTTGGGGCAAGGCGCTAATGCCGCTCGTACTTCTCGATCGCGATGTAGGTGCCGATGCCGAGCGCGACCATGGCCAGCAGGAAGAGTGTGTAGGACAGCTTCCAGTGCGCTCCGCCCGTCATCATGGTCCACTCGGACATGCCGCCGATGCTGGCGAAGAAGGTCGGCACCATGACCGCCACGACGATGGCGTTCAGCTTCTTCATGAGGATGTTCAGGTTGTTGCCCACGATGGAGGCCCGGGCGTCCATGAGGCTGGCGAGGATGTTGGAGTAAATCTCGGCTTGCCGGTAGCACTGCTGGTTCTCGACGATGATGTCGTCGAGGAACTCCTGGCACTTGGAGCAGAGGCCCACCTTGGCGCTGTGGTTGCGCAGCTTCTCGATCACGTAGCCGTTGGAGTTGACGGCGCTGAGGTAGTAGACCAGGGACTTCTCGAGGCTGAAGAGGTTGAGGAGGTACTTGTTCTCCATCGAGACGTTGATCTTCTTCTCGATCTCCTCGGAGATCATGTTGATGACCTTCAGGTGCTCGAGGTAGTGCCAGATGGAGACGTAGATGAGCTTGAGGAACACCTCCTGGACCCCCTGCAAGCCGTGGAAGTGCTTGCCGGAGAAGAGGGGGACGTCCTCGGAGATGACCACGATGAGCTTGTCCTTGAACAGGAACATGCCCGTGGAGGCGACCTTGAACACGAACTGGTCCTTGGCCGAGTAGTTCTTCGGGCGCTTGAAGATGAGGGCGAGGTGCTCGGACTCGAACTCCAGGCGCGAGGGTTCGTCGGGGTCGAGCGCGGAGCTCAGGGTATGCGCGTCCAGGCCGAAGTCCGCGACCAGGCGGGCCTTCTCGGCGTCGTCGGGGTTGGAGAAGACCCAGACCGGCGCGCTCTCGGGCTTGCCCTCGGCGAGCTTCCCGTCCACGATCTCGAAGGCGCTCAGCATGCGGCCCCTGAAAGCCTCATTGCTGTATACTTTATCATGTCTAGAGCCCTTTGGAACCCGCGGCAGCGCGCCGAAATCGGGCTCAACTCAAAAAGGATATAATTCAACCCATGCTCAAGCACCTATGGGAGCGGCTGTACGTCGCCCTGGGCATCCTCGCGGCCACTCTGCTCATCGGCACGTTCGGCTACACGCTCATCGAGGGCTGGAACCCCTTCGACGCTCTTTACATGACGGTCATCACCGTCGCCACGGTCGGCTTCGGCGAGATACATCCCCTTCATGCTTCGGGCCGCGTCTTCACCATCTTCCTCATCCTGGGCGGCCTGGGCGCCGTCGGCTACGCTTTTTCGTCGGTCACGGCTTTCATCGTGGAAGGAGAGCTCACGGACGTCCTGCGGAGGCGAAGAATGCTCAAGAAGATCGCGACTTTGAAGGACCACTACATCGTCTGCGGCGGCGGCGGCATCGGGCGCACCATCATGGAGGAGCTCTCGAAGACCCGGCGGCCGTTCGTCTCCATCGAGCGCAATCCCGAGAAAGCCGCCCACATCGAGTCGAAGGGCTGGCTCGTCATCAAGGGCGATTCCCTGGACGACGAGACGCTCCGCTCGGCCGGCATCGAGCGGGCGTACGGTCTCTTCTGCGCGCTGACCGGGGACCGCGACAACTCCTTCGCCGCCATATCGGCCAGGGGCCTCAACCCGAACCTGCGCATCGTCAGCCAGCTTCACGACGAGTCGGTCCGCGAGAAACTGCTCCGCAGCGGCGCGGACACCACCGTCAGTTCCGGCCACATCGGCGGGCTGAGGATGGCCTCGGAGATGATCCGGCCCGCGGCCGTCGGGTTCATGGATTCGATGATCCGCGAGCGGGGAACGGCCTACCGCTTCGAAGACGTCCCCCTTCCCCCGGATTCCAAGATGACCGGCCGCGCGCTCGGCGAGATCAAGACCCAGCCGGGCGAGACCGCGCTGATCCTGGCCGTCAGGAGCGGGCCCGGCTACGAGGTCAATCCCCCCCCGGAGCGCCTGCTCAAGGCCGGGGAATCGCTCGTGGTCCTGGGCGACGTGGAGCAGGTCCGACGGCTCAAGGAGATGATCGCGGCTTGAGCACGGCGCGCCGCGAGATGCCGCTCTGGCAGTCCGCGCCCCTGCGGACATTGCTCTTCATCCTGGGCCTGGCCGTCACCCCTCTTCCCCGGCCCCTGGAGCTCGCGCTCGGGGCCCTGCTCGGCCGGCTCGCGCTCAACC
Source organism: Elusimicrobiota bacterium (assembly GCA_016212885.1). Taxonomy (GTDB): domain Bacteria; phylum Elusimicrobiota; class Elusimicrobia; order UBA1565; family UBA1565; genus UBA9639. The sequence continues at coordinate 37,966 of JACRDO010000027.1, forward strand.
TCGATCTCAAGCGCCGGAAGGTCGCCCAGGACAACATCCGCCGCTGCCTGCCGGAGTTGAGCGAGGCCGAGCGCGCTCGCCTGCTTCGCAAGAACTACGAGCACTACGGCATCCTGGCCCTCGAGCTGCTGCACATGTGCTCGCCTTTCTCCGGGCATTTCCGGGCTTACGCCAAGAGGGTCGCGGTCCTGGAGGGCTTCCACCATTGGAGGCGCGCGAACGCCAAGAGGAAAGGCGTGCTCTTCGTCTCGGCGCACCTGGCGAACTGGGAGCTGATGGCCGCGGCCGGCAGCCTCGCCGGCATGAACCTGACCATGGTCACGCGCCATCTCAAGCCCGACTGGCTGCACCGGAAGATGGACGCCGTGCGCCGCTCCGTGGGGATCAAAGCGGCCTATCTGCCGGACACCCTGCCCACGGTGATCAAAGCCCTGCGCCGGGCGGAATCGGTCGGCTTCGTCCTAGACCAGTACGCGCATCCGCCGGCCGGGGTCAAGGTCCCGTTCTTTGGGGTCCAAGTGGACACCCTCTCAGCTGTCCCGCCTCTCGCCCTGCGCTACGGGACCCCCATCGTGCCGGTCCGGCAGTCGCGGGGTGAAGACGGGATCGTGCGCGTCGTCATCGGGCCGGAGATCGATCTGGGGGACGCCCGCGAGGACCCCGCCAAGGGGACGGCCGTGCTCGCAGCCAAGGTGGAGGGGTGGATACGCGAGAACCCCTCCCAGTGGCTTTGGGTCCACCGGAGATTCAAGAACGTACCAAACATCCAGGATTTGTAGGTTTGGTGCGTCTCGTACCAAACATCCGAAGTCCGTTGGTTTGGTACGTCCCGAAACTACGCCGTTTGGAAGTTCGGGACGAACCAACGCAGTTTGGATGTTCGAGACGTGGATAGCCCTCTCCCGCGTCCAATCGCCGATGGCTAAGCAAACACACGGATCATGATCTCATGGGAACGAAGCGCACAGCGAGCTTGCGCTCCTCTTCCAATCCCGATGCGGTCTTCCTGATCAGCCAAAGCTCCTGCTCCGGATCGATGAAGGAGTCCGCGGCGCGGCCCAGGGGGATGACCAGCCGGCCGCCCATCTTCATCTGGTCTATGAGAGGGGCCGGGACAGACTCCGCGGCGCAGGAGACGATGATGGCGTCGAAGGGCGCCCCCTCGGGCCAGCCCATGCCCCCGTTGCCGATGCGGAACCGGATGTTCCGCCAGCCGCGGCCCTCGAGAATCTCCTTGGCGCGCGTCCCGAGCGCTTCTATGCGCTCCACGGTGAACACGGCGCCCGCCAGCTCCGCCAAAAACGCCGTCTGATAGCCGCAGCCTGTCCCGACCTCAAGCACCCGGTCCGTGGCCTTCAATTCGAGCAGTCCGATCATATAGGCGACCAAAGACGGCTGGGACGTGGTCTGGCCTTCGCCGATGGGCAAGGCGTCGTCTATGTCCGCGCTGTCGGCCATATTCGGAGGGAGGAACTCCCGGCGCGGGATCTTCTCCAGCACATCCAGGATGCGCTGGTCCGCGACCAGGCGCTTTGCGCAGGAAAGCAGGCTCATCGCTGTCCACAAAATATACAAAGAAAAAGCCCCGGAAGGGGGCTTTCAGCCGGCCCTGCGGCGGGGTGTAGTATAATATGTCGGAGGTACAGAAAGTCCCCATGCCTACCGGAAAAGTGAAGTGGTTCAATGACCAGAAAGGCTTCGGCTTCATCACCCCTGACGACGGCTCCCGAGACCTCTTCGTGCACTACACGGCGCTCAAGGGAGAAGGCTTCAAGAGCCTGGCCGAGAATCAGAAGGTGGAGTACGAGGTCGAGCAGTCCGAGAAAGGCCCCCGCGCCGCGAACGTCAGGAAAGTCGAATAACCTATCCTAGGGCGGCGAGGATCCTGCGCGCGAAGGCGCTGAGGTTGGGGTCCCGCGCGCCCATGACGAGGACGATGTCCCCGGGCCGCGCTTCCCGGGCCAGGGCGGGGATGATGTCTTCGCGGTCCGCCAAGAAGAACGCTTTCTTCCCGCATCCCGCGACCGGGCCGGCCAGGTCGGCCGAGGAGATATCCTTGACGGCGGTCCCCCCCGCGTAATAGATCTCCGGCATCCAGAGGACGTCGCCCTCGCGCAGGGCCCCGCAGAACGCCTCGATGAACTCCTTCTTCAGGAACCGGGTGGGCCCGTAGCCGTGGGGCTGGAACACGGCGAGCACCCGCCCGGCCGCTCCGGCGCAGGCCTGGGCAGCGGCCAGGGCCGCCCGGACCTTGTCCGGGTTGTGCGCGTAGTCGTCCACGACCGTGACGCCTCGGGCCGAGCCGAGGCGCTCGAAGCGGCGCTGCACTCCCTGGCAGCGGGAGAGGGCCTGCGCCGCGGCCTTAAGAGGAACCCCTGCTTCCAGGCAGGCGGCCGCGGCGGCGAGGGCGTTCTCCGCGTTGTGCCTGCCGTCCAAAGGCAGGTCGAAGGGCTCGCCGTTGATGCGCAGGCGCACGCGCCCGGGCTGGAGATCCACATCCGACCCCCTGACCGCGCAGCCCTCCGAGAAGCCGAAGCTCAGGGCCCCTGGACGGAACTCCGCGAGGGCCGGCGCGTCCGCGTTGACCGCGAAGCGCCCGCAATTGGAGCGGAACGCGCGGAAGATGTCCATCAGGGCCGGGATCTCCTTATGGTCCTTGCCGACGTTGAGCAGGACCCCGAACCAGGGTTTGTAGCGGGTCAGGCTCCCGTCGCTTTCGTCCGCCTCGATGACGAGCAGGTCGGACTTCCCCTGGGCCGCGTTGCCGATGAAGCCTCTCTGCTCGAGCAGGCGCAGGCCCCCTCCCGTGATGACGGAGGGCGACCTTCCGGCCGCGTCCAGGATCTCGAAGATCATGGCCGTGACCGTGGACTTGCCGCTCGTGCCGGTTACGGCCAGGGTCCGGCGGCAGGCGGCCTGCTCGGCCAGGAAGTCGGCGCGGTGGACCGCCCTCAGGCCCAGGGCGCGGGCCTTGGCGAGGTCGGGATTGGAGTCCTCGATGGCGGTCGAAACCACGAGGCGCGCGGTCTGAGCGTCGACGCCGCTGCCGTCCTGCGCAAACAGCTTGATGCCCAGGGCCTCGAACTTCGAGCGCAATCCAGCGATCTCTCTGCGGTCGAGGAGGCGGTCGGAGCCGGTCGCCTCTCCGCCGCCGAAGGCGTGGAACTGGGCGAGCGCGCTCATCCCCGTGCCGCCGACGCCGACGAAGTGGATCTTCTCGCTCATCCCGCCGCCCGTGGAAGTATAACTTTTCTAATTGCAACAGCGATGATACCGCCGGTAACCGCGCTGTGAATGGCGGCCTCCCCGTTCGCCTGTTATATCCATAGCAATACGCCGTTCTATTGGGAGGGAACTATGGATCGAGGGCTGGTCGGCAAGGCTTTTGCGGCGCCGCTCATCTTCATGCTGCTCTTCGGCGTCAACTGCGCCAACGGGGTCGGAATCCTGGTCGCCATCCTCGGGCTGATCATGGTGCTGTGGTCGGTCAACGACCTCGTGATGCTGCCCCGCAGGCTGGCCATGTGCCTCTACAGCGTGCTGCTGGGCCAGCTGCTCGCCAAGGCCGTCTTCGGCCCCATCGCCAGGAGGCTGTCCTGAGTTCCGGGCGCGGCGGTTGAAAAGCTCGATTCCTAAGGGTATACTTCCAAGCATGATGAGACGGGGCTTGCTGTTCTGCGCGCTCGCATTCGCCGCCGGCCCGCTATTCGCCGGGCCAAGCGCGGGCCCCGATCAGCCTTTCCTCAAGATCCTCGATTCGAAGCGGGTCTTCAGCGAATTCGAGCTGAGGGCCACGAAAGGCCTTTGGCGGAAGCTCCAAGTCACTCCTGAAGAGATGGACGAGGACGGCGTGGTGGGCTACGCCCGGCTTCCATTCATCTACCTGACCAAGATCACGGGCTCGATCTTTACGATGCCTTTCGACGTGCTCGCCGCGCCGGCCCGGACCAACCTGGCCGTCAAATGGGAGCTTTCAGGGCAGGTGGTCGATTCCACCGGGACAGCTGTCACCGACACGGAGGTTCGTTTAGCGGTCGCCTCCTGCACGGAAAACCTTTTCGGGGATAAGAATTTCTGCGAAGCCGCGCCGAAAACGGACGCCGAAGGCCGGTTCTCCTGCGTCCTGGCCGGCGAATTCGTCGAGACCGCGAGGATCGCGATGACCGCCGGCATCGATACCGGGAAGCTCAAGCTCCAGGAGAAGCCCTTCCTCGTCCGGGAGGGGAAGGTCATCACCCTCCAGACAGGCGACCCGCCTCTCGCCCCCAAAGAGTTCCAGCTCCGGCTGGAAGCGCCGAAGTAAGCAAGACGCATAGGGAACTTTCCGCCTCCTGAGTCGTATTACTTGGTAGGACTGCCGCGGGGCGGTCGAGGCAACTGCGGGCCGATCTCCCTTGGAGCTGCTATGCAAGAAATGATTTCGACGCGCGATATCGAACAGCGAATCTTCCTGATTCGCGGGCAGAAGGTCATGATCGACCGGGACTTGGCCGGACTCTACGAGGTGCCGACTTTCGCCCTCAACCAGGCGGTGAGGCGAAATATTGAGAGATTCCCCGATGGATTTATGTTCCGCCTCACCCGCGAAGAGACGAATGAACTCATCACAAATTGTGATCGGTTGTATTGAATCCCTGACTTGCTCGCGCAGCCCTAGACCGGCTTGAGGCGATACCGACCACGACCGAGAAACGCCACGAACCCCAGGTCGCGCAAGACCTGCAACTGCTGGCGTATCTTCGGCCGCACGTGGCGGTTGTTGGGATGCAGCTCGGAAAGGCGGTCAGAATCGCCACTATCATGCCTAGGGGAACTATTTCTGGTTTCGCTCGTATTAATAAGTGGGGCGAGCCATGCCCAATGGGTTGACTAATTAGTCACCATTTTGTTAGCATCTCGATATGAAATTTGGAATTCGACTTCGCGAATTAAGGAAATCATTGAAGACAGGCATAAAGGCTTTGGCCAAGCAGGTCAAGGTCGACCACTCTTACCTTTCCAGGATTGAATCTGGCCAAGTTCGGCCATCTGAACAAATTATTCGCAAACTCGCACGCGCACTTAACCATGATGAAGCAGAGTTGATGATCCTGGCAGATCGAATCCCCCCAGGATGGCGCCCAGCAATCAAGAGGGCTCCCCAAGAAGCCACTTCCTTCTTCCGTGAGTCACTTGAGGATTATAAGGCTGATGTTGCTGCCATCGAGAATCCCGCCCCAACACACCCGGACGCGAATGGGGTGACCGTGCTCCCTGGGAAATCCAAACGCAAATCACCTAGCGGAGTCGCCACTAACGATTTGGTTTTCAGTGCGCAGATTGGGACAAATGATGAACTGTTTCCTCATATTCTGTCCCTCTACGTTGCCCCAGGAAGCAAGATCGCGGATGCGACATATGGCAAAGGCATCTTCTGGAAGTCGGTGCCAAAAGGAACCTATCGCCTGCTGGCAACCGATGCCTTAGAGGGCGTCGACTGCCGATCATTGCCATACGGAAGCGATTCCATCGATTGCGTGGTGCTTGACCCACCATACATGCATACTCCCGGAGGGACCGCCCACGTTGGACATCAGAACTACGAGGGGTACTATAGGAACAACAGCACAACAAATGGTTCCGGCAGAAAGTACCATGAAGCCGTGTTGGATCTCTATTTTGCTGCCGGCATCGAGGCCCATCGTGTTCTACGAAACCAAGGAATTTTTGTCGTGAAGTGCGCCGATGAGGTCTGCGCAAATCAACAGCGATTGACGCACGTCGAGTTGATCAATGAGTATTGTGGCGGGGGCTTTGTAGTTGAGGATATTTTTGTTCTTGTTCGCCGCAATCGTCCCGGCGTTAGTCGGATGTTGAAACAGATGCATGCCCGCAAGAACCATTCCTACTTCCTTGTTTTTCGAAAATCAAACGGCAGGACGCGTTGGATGGGACCTGAGAACTCATCTGCCCACCGCCAAGTCTGCGGCCTCGTCAAAAAACTTGGAAAAATTCACAACTGACATCGGTGGCTCGCCTTCCACTAGTTCGCCGTATTTTTTCGGAATATCGAAGTAATAGAAGCGGCGCATCGGCGCAATAAATCGCTGGTAGAGATTCCATTGTTTGGGCACACAAATCTCAATAACTTCCCTTGATTTGTGATCCAACTTGGTTTCGGCTAGGCACACCAGGATACCCTTGAATTTCCCAAAGCCGTGGACACCATCGAGGACCCTTTGGTGAGCAAATACCTGAATAACTCTTTCTCGCGTGGATGTCTTCACTGGGACATGGAATTTGGGCTTTGCAGAACCGAGATCAAAGATAAAGTCGGTGGGCAGAGTGCTTGATTCTTCCTCAAGACGCAAGACTTCCACCTGCGTTCTCGGGTTCACGCCAAAAGCCCGAGCAATAAGATGCCCAATCATACACTCAAAAAAAGTAGCTGGGGTCTTCTGGTCCCGAGTTTTAAGAAGGTCTGCGGCACAACAATATGACATAGCTACGGTATATAGAAGGCGCCCACGCTCTACCGGAGGCATTCTAGCCAGCGTACCATCAGCCACATGTCGAAGCTTGTTGAGGCAATTGTGGTCAAAAAGCTCTCGATTGACTGCACGTGACATCTTTCCACCCCGTCCGTGAGTTACAAACGAGAAGTACGCTTTTCCTGGGACTCTTGAAATCAAGGAATCCTGTGTGCAACGGGAAAGGAAATCCAGACTGGTTTGAGCCAATCTGATAAGCAGATTCCCAACTTCTGCCGCTTTCGCATCATGCGCTGCCTGATCCTTCAGCAGCTCATAAATTTCAGATAGCTTCTTAGTAACGACCGCCGTCCTTGCAGGCATGTCAACTAGCATAGCATATGCCGAAAATCATCCAAATCATGACCCCCCTACTTCACCTCCTCGACCTGCAGCTCGAACCCACTCGAGTGCGCCGCGAACTCGGGCGAGTACATCGACTGCATCACCGCGGGTCCGATCCGGTACTTGCCCGCGGTCGTTGGCTTGATGCGGTACTTGAGCACGTACTCCCCGTGCGGAAGCCAGGAGACGAAGAAGTTCGTCAGCGAGTCCCTGGGCTCCTCGTAGCGCGAGAGCTGGTCCCACTTCCAGCCCGAGAGCAGGGCCTCGGCCTCGAAGCCGGCCCCGCGCGGGTCCTTGAGCTGGACGTACTCGAACTGGGAGCGCGTGTTGATCTTGAGCTGGACCTCGATGTCGTCTCCGACCTTGACCGTCTCCCCGAGCTTGAGCGGCGTCAGGCGGTAGACTTCCCCCTCCTTCATGCGCCGGTAGAACTTGCGGCTCACGTTCAGCTCCCCGGGCTCCGATTCCTCGACCGCGGCCTCGGTCGTGTAGATGTAGGTCAAAGACGCGAAGGCGAGGCCCGGCCCCGTCTTCTTGACCTCGGGCGCCCCGGCCTTGGCGATGTCCGCGCCAAGCTTGGTCCAGCGCAGGGGCTTCTCCAGGAAGTCCTCCGGCGCGATCTGCACAGACTCGATTGTCGGCCCCCAATGGACCTCGTAGGTGTCGCCTTTGTCCAGCGCGCCCCGCGCCTTCAGCACATCCAGCAGGGCGAACACCGCGGCCGCCGACGCCTTCGTTGACTTCCACTCCGTGCCCTTGCGGTTGAATAGCATCCACTGCACCAGGCCCGGGATGGTCTTGTCCTTGGGCCGCAGGAGCTGGAGGGTCCTCAGCATGAAGGCATGCGACTCCAAGGTGTCGTGGTACCAGAGCCAGGAGTACTTCTCCGGCTGCCAGTACGCGCCCGATATCGGGTCATCGCGCACCCCGTCCATGGCCCGGTCCAAGTACAGCTCGGCTTTGGCCTTGTCCCCCAGCTTGAAGTACGCCTGCGCCGCGTAGGCCTTGCCGATCTGGGTCATGGCGTCCGAGTGCTTGTCCGCGAAGTCCAGCCAAGCCTTCGCGAACTTCACCGCCTCCATGGCCGAGGGCAAAGCCTTGAGCTTCTGCGGGAACGATGTCACCACGTAGGAGGCGTAGAGCAGGAGCGACACCTCCTGCTCCTCAGGCTTCAGGTGCCGCGGGATTTCGCTCATCACGTAGCGCAGAGCCCGCTCAATGAGCTCCGGCGGGGCGTCCACCCCGTAGCGCTGGGCCTCGGCAAACCCGGCGAGCACGAGGAGCGTCATGTAGGGGTCCGCCCTGCCGCCAGGAAACCACGGGAAGCCGCCGTCCGGGAGCTGGCTCTCTTGGAGCTTCTTGAGCGCGTCGTCCTTCTCCAAAGACACGATGACCGGGTCGAGCATGTTCACGACCGGCCAGACGCTCTCGATGCCCTTGGACTGCACCAGCCACGGCGTCTCCACCAGCTCCGTCATCCGCTTGGGGTCGTCACCCTCCCAAGCCGGCGTCAGGGTCTTGCGCCTGGGGAGCTTGGCCGCGGCCTTGGCCAGGGCCGGGTGCTTCCTGTAGACCGCGTGCACGATGGCGAGCGGCACGTAGCGGTTGAGGGTCTGCTCGACGCACTCGTAGGGGTAGTGCACCAGGAACGGGATCGAGTTCAACACCGCCAGGGCAAGCTGGGGATCGACCTGGAGCTGAAGCAGCTCGTTGATCCTGGTCTCGTCCTTCTGCCCCAGGGCCTTGAGGGTCAGCTTCTTGACCACATCGCCGTTTAAGGCCGCGATCAGGCTGTCGATGACCCTCTGGCGCGAAGGCAGTACCGGCATGTCCCGCTCCTCGGCGTCCACCTTCTCGCCTGAGCGCGCGATCGTGCGTATCTTGAACGATTTGAGCTCTCTCGGCGCCTTCACCTTCCAGGCATGCGCGCTGGTGCCGTGCGCCTTGGCCTTGAACTCAACCTCCGAGCCTTTCAAGCCGAACTGCGCCCCTGCCGGGTCCTCGCCCTCCAGGATGGAGAGCGACACGCTTCCCGTCATCTCCTCTTCGGTCTCGTTATGGACCACGGCCTTGAACTCCGCCTCGTCTCCCTCGCGCAGGAAGCGCGGGATTTCGACGCGCACCATCAGGTCCTTGCGCGTGAGCGTCTCCGCTGTGAATTTGCCCGACTTCACGTCCCGGGTCAGCACGCTGCCCGCGATGCGCCAGCCTGTCAGCCTCTCAGGCGCCTTCAAGGAGAAGCTTGCCTTGCCCGCGCGGAGGCGGAGCTGGGGCTTGTAGAAGGCCGTCTCGGAGAAGTCCTTTCTAATCTGCGGCGGGGGAGGCGCGGCATTGCCCTCATCTTTCTTCGCCTTGGCCATGCCTCCGCCGGACAGCTGCTCCATGGCCATCTGCGGCGCGGCCGCGGCGGAGACCGCCACCATCTTGTCCTCCATCATCATCCCTTCCGACTCCTCCATCTTCATCTCGCCCCTGCGCGCCAGCGCGAACTTCCGGTGCCTTCCGTGGATGCGGCTGCGGTTGATGCGCAGGCCGGGCGGCAGGGGCTCTTGGATGCGCTTTGAGAAAAGGTCCAAAAGCTCCTTGATCCAGCCTTTCTCCACCGGCAGGGCGGTCCCATGGCGGGTCAAGAACGACCCCATCGCGCCGGAAGGGCGCTCCCGCTCGGAGTAGAGCCACTCGAAGGCCGTCTCCTCGGCCTTGGCGTAATACTCGAGCGAGCGGTCGAACATGCGCACGCTCGCCTCGGCCTCGACCGGCTTGCCCTGGCTGTCCTTGGCCGCAAGGGACCAGACGGCCTTCTGTCCGGGCTTGAGCACCTTGTCGTGGCGGAGCTTCACGCTCAGGCGCTTCTCCTTCCACGGCACCGCCAGGGTCGCGGAGCCGGCGCGGGCCTTGTAGTCCTTGACGCCGAACCAGCGCACGCTCACTCCGCCCTTGTGGTCTTCCTTGAGCGGCAGCTCGAAGACATGGACCCCGCCGCCCGCGAGCGCGCGGCGCTCGAGCAGGTTGTCCCCGCCCCAGATTTCGACATGGACCGTGCCGGAGAGCTCGGCCGAGCCGATGAGCATCCGGGAGTTCTCGCCTACCGCGTACTCCGCGTGCTCCGGCAGGGCCAGCGCGGAGATGTTCAGGGGCAGGCGCTTCGTCTTCGAGTCAGCGCAGAGCAGAACGATGGCCTGCTGCACCTCGCCGCCCCAGGGATCCTCGGCTTTGAGCTTGAGCCGGTAAGCCCCGGCGCTCAGGTCCTTGAGCAGCACCGGGGTCTCGCCGGCTTCCTTGAAGGAGAGCGCCCCCCTGCGGACCTCGGGCCCGTCCGGGACATTGGCGTAGAGCTGGTCTATAGACCGGCTCTCCGGGAAGCCGCTCCAATTCTCCCCGAAGATCTGCGCCTCCGGATCCTTCTCGATGCGCGAGAGCGTGTAGCTCCCTTTGCCCGAGACCGCTTGCTCGTTTAAGTTCATGAGCTTCACGCCGACCCTGAAGGCAGCGTCGCTCATCATGAACCCGGCCGCGGGCGTGATCGAGAACAAGTACGCCTTGCTGCCCGCGGTGTAGCTCTTCTCGGCGTTGATGGTCCTGCCGCCGGCTTCGCGGGCCTCAACGCGTACGTGGAAGCGCGCAGGAGGCTGATCCGTCGAGGGGTCGCGCGGCTGGGGGGTGAAGGCGAACTTGAAATGGCCGTTCTCGTCCGTCTTCACGTCTCCCCGGAGCACCTCCTGGCTGTCCCCGCCCGGGTAGCGCCACGACCACCACCAGCAGAACCAGGGCCGCCAGGTCTCGCGCGTGACGATGTAGGTCACGTTGGCGTTCGGGGCCGGGCCGCCGAAGTAGTACTTCACGTCCCCTTCGACGGTCGCCTCCTTGCCGAAGCGCCAGGCGCCCTTGGCTTCGGCCAGGGTCGCCTCGAACTCCGGGCGCTTGTACTCCTCCACGCCGAACTCCACGGAGCCGGCGTAGGGGCCGCCCGTCTCCTCGATCGCGGCGTTGATGCGGTAGCGGCCGAGCAGGCGGCCCGCGGGGATGAGGAACTCGCCCGCGACGGACCCGAAGGGGCCCGGCTTCTTGACCACGGAGGCGACCTCCTGCCAGTTCGCGTCCATCATCTTGAGGCGCACCTCCGCGGCGCCATCATAGGTCTTGAAGCCCTGAGGGATGCGCGTGAGAACCGTGGCTTTGAAAGCGACCTTCTGGCCGGGACGATAGATCGGACGCTCGGTCTCGACGAACACGTGGACATAGGGCGGCGGGCTGAAGCCGATCGTGAGCGGATTCGCCCAGAAGGCCCAGCTTTCCTGGTGGTGGAGCAAGGGATCCGCGTTCTTTTGGCTGTGGCCGTGCACCTGCAGGGAGATGGGCATGTCGATGGAAGCGCGGCCGAGCTCATCGGTGCTCAGCGAGCGCCTCTCCCAGTTGTTGTAGTCCCCGTAGAAGAGGTCGATCTCCGCCTTCCGGAGAGGATTGCCGCTCTTGCCGTCCATGGCGTAGAACCAGAAGGCGCCCAGCGTCTTCTCGAAAGGCCCCTGAGGCTGGTAGACCAGGTCCCGCCCTGGCCCGGCCAGGCCAGCTGAGCCGAAGAGCACGGCGTTGGTCACGTTGAGGAAGGCGCCGACGAGCATGGAGGAGCCCGGCTCAAAGGCTTTATCCGAGCAGGCCACGGCCAGGTACACGCCAAGCGCGGGGTCCGGCAGGTCGATGGTCGTGCTCCGGCTTTCGTAGGGGCTGCCCTTGACCGGAGCGGTCCATGACCTCGAGGGGGTGCGCCAGGAGACGATCTCGCGGAAGGCCTTTGGGCCCACCCAGTTGAGCGCGCTCGACCAAGTGGCTTGCCCCTCGCCGTGCATCCGGAGCGCCTCATCCGGGGTCAGGGGGTAGAGCCTCAGGTAGACCTCTTTGAGGTTGCGGCTCGTTGCCGTGAGCGCGCCCTTGCCATCCGGCGGTGTCGTCTTGGCCTGCAGGTTCAGCTCCGGCCTGCGGATCTCCGCGGAGAGCTTCTCGCAGCTCTCCGCTGACCGGGTCTTGGCCCATTCCTCGCTCACGCGCTTGCAGAGCCTGAGGGCTTCTTCATAACGCTGGCGGGAGCGGTGAATGGAGGCGGCCTCGAAACCGGCTCGGGCCTTGGCCTCCGGGCTCTTGAAATCGCCCATCCAGCGCTCGAACAAGGCCGCGGCCTCGTCGGACCCTGCGTTGTAGTCGCGCATGGGAGCGAATCTGCCGGAATAGCGCAGAGGCAGAAGCGCCCGCTCGAGGCGCCAGTTCTCCGCCGCCTCGGTCCGGCCCTCGCCGCCCATCCTGTAGGCGGCCTCATAGAGGGCCGCAGCCTGCGCGCCCGGGAACTCCGCGGACGCGAAGGGGACCGGGTAATCGGATTTGAGGAGAAGCTGGGAGTCGGGCTTGGCTTTCCCTTCGGGGTCCTGGCTCTCGGAGAGGAGGTGCTCGCCGAAGCGCAGGACGAAGAAGTCGAGCTGGGTCGGGTAGAGGCCGCGGTCGGATTTCGCCACGTCCAGGAAATAGGCTTCCTCGTCCACGAGCCTCTTGGCCATCGCCTCGCGCAGGCCCCAAAGCTCCCGGTAGGCCGCCTCGACCTCTTTTCGCAGCTCAGCCGCGGGCCGGCGGAAGACCTCGATCTCGCCTTCGACGATTTCCGTCGGAGCCGCATAGCCGTACTGCTTGAGGAACTCCCGGAAGAGCTCGGCCTTGAGGATGAGCAGGCGGGCGCGCCACAGGCCGTCCTTGGGGAGTTCCGCCTTCTTGAACCGCTCGACCGCCTCCCCGTAGCGGAAGATCAGGGCCTCGGACTCGCAGGCGCGGTAGAAGGCCCGCCACTTCGCCTCCCCCTCCCCCATCTTGGCGGCTTCGCCGTAGATCTTCAGGGCCTCTTGATACTGGCCCCGGTCGAAGAGTTGGTCGGGGTCCCCTGCGTCCGCGGCCTGAGCGCGCAGTGGAAAGAGGAATGCGAGGCAGACGATGCCTTTGAGCAGGTTCTTCATTGGACTCTCCTAATAGATGATTAGACAGCTCAGGAGCGGCAAGGTTCCAAATCAATGGGTCAGGATGCGCTGGAGCGAATCCGCGTTGACGATGATGACCATGCTGCACTCGGCCGAGAGGTTCTCGGAGTACATGTCGATATGGGACATCATCAGGATGTCCTGGCGGCCGTCGTAGTCGCCGAGCACGGCGGCGAGGATGTCGGTCTTCGTCCCTTCGATGACCTCGGGGACCGAGAGGATGATGGTCAGGTCGTACTCGTTGGCGACCGCGCCGATGACGCCCTGCGCGAGGACGTTGGAGACCTCGCCGATGGTGAGCTTCTGGATGTCGGGCAGCTTCTCGAGCTTGCCGGCGTAGGGCTTGGTGACCGCCTCGGTCACGGACTTGGCGCCCCTGCCGGTGAAGAGGATCAGGAATTCCAGCGGCACGTCCGCGCGGGACCTGAACCGCACTCCCATGTGGGGCCCGTTGTCGCGCTGGAACCAGGACAAGAGCCGGACCACCGGGATCTCGTTGATGCTGGAGGTGACGATCCCCCACTTGGTGTGGGACATCCGCCCGAGCAGATCCGTGCTCCGGCCGACGCCGGATTCGATCAACCGGGTGACGGTCTCCTTCTGGGCGAGCGTGAGGTTCATGCGGCAGGCCTGCGCATGGAGGACGCGATCTTCTCGATCTGGCCGGCGAGATCGTCCACGTCGAACGGCTTGCGGAGCACCCCGGCCGCCCTCAGCTGGAGGGCCTGGTCCTGGAGCTTCTTCTGGTCGTTGCCCGTGATGATGAGGACCCGGGCGAACGGGTCAGCCTTCCGTATCTCGCGCAGAGCCGAGAGGCCGTCCGCGTCCGGCAGGGAGATGTCGAGGGTGACGAGATCGGGCTTCAATTCCTTATAAGTCTTGAAGGCGCCGGCCGCGGTGTCCGCCTGGCCCACGATCTCATGGCCCAGCGATTCGAGCATCTCCTGCAGCATCAGCCGCATGACCGGAGAATCATCCACGATCAGGATCCGATAGGACATGTTTGTAGTGTAGCAGGGCGCGAAGCCTTCCGCAAGCGATCTTCCGATGTCTTGCCGCACAGCCCGGAAAAATGGACAATGCGCTCATGCGGCCGAGCGCGGGCGCGCCGACGGCGGAGGAGCTCATCCGGCTCTACGGCCTCGTCCCCCACCCGGAGGGAGGCTACTACCGGGAGACCCACCGTTCCATTGGGACCATCCCCAAGGCGGTCCTTCCCGCGCAATACTGCGGCCCGCGGCACTACTCCACGGCCGTCCTTTTCCTCCTCCCGGAAGGCTCGGTCTCCCGCCTGCACCGCCTCCTTTCGGACGAGCTCTGGCATTTCCACCTCGGCGGCCCGCTGGAGCTCTTTGCGATCCACCCCGACGGGAAGGTGGAGTCCCTCACGCTGGGGCAAGACGTCCTGGCCGGTCAGAAGCTCCAGCACGCGGTCAGCGCCGGCTGCTGGTTCGGCGCGGCCCCGCTCCCCGGCAGCGGCTACTCTTTCCTCGGAGCGACCGTGGCGCCGGGCTTCGACTTCAAGGACTTCCAGCTCGCCGACTCCGAGAGCCTGGCCTCCAAGTTCCCGCACGCGCGGGAGATCATCCGGAAGCTCGCCTGACTATCCCGACGCCTTCAGCCGCGGCTTTCCTGCGGCCGCGCTCGAGTTTCGCCGCGAGCTCGGGCCGGCTCAAAGCCAAAATGCGCGCGGCGAGCAGGGCCGCGTTCTTCGCCCCGTTGATGGCGACCGCGGCGACCGGCACGCCGGAAGGCATCTGCGCGATGGAGAGCAGTGAATCGAGCCCCTTAAGCGAGCGCGACTCGATGGGAACCCCGATGACCGGCAGGGCCGTGAGCGCGGCCATCATCCCGGGCAGGGCCGCGGCGCCGCCGGCTCCTCCGATGAGGACCTGCAGGCCGCGCGGCCGGGCCTTCCGCATGTACTCGAAGAGCGCATCCGGCGCGCGGTGCGCCGAGATCACGCGCATCTCATGCGGGATGCCGAGCTTCCCAAGGACGCGGGAGCACTCGCGCATCGTTTCGAGGTCCGAACGGCTGCCCATCAGGATGCCGACCAAAGGCTTCTTCATAATAAGGAATGATACGAAAAATTTGGTCCAATGAGGCCATGATGCGCAATTCTGCGAAGGCTTCCCTTTTCGCCGCCTCCATCGCGCTGGCCGCTCCACTGGGCGCCTTGGCCGACGAGGGGATGTGGACTTTCGACAACCCGCCCTCGGCTCTGCTTAAGGAGCGCTACGGCTTCACGCCCACTCCGCAGTGGCTGGAGCATCTGCGTCTCTCCTCCGTGCGCCTCAACGACGGCGGCTCCGGCTCCTTCGTCTCCTCCGAGGGCCTGGTATTGACGAACCACCACGTGGCCCTGGGCCAGCTCCAGAAGGTCTCCTCCGAAAAGAAGGACTACGTGCAGGACGGCTTCTACGCGACGACCCGCGGCGAGGAGCTGCCCTGCCCGGACATGGAGATGAATGTCCTTGTATCGATGGAGGAAGTCACGGACCGCGTGCTCGGGGCCTTAGACCCCAAAGCCCCGGATAGAGCGCAGAACGAGCAGCGCAAGGCCGAGATGGCCCGCATCGAGAAAGAGTCCGCGGACAAGACCGGCCTGCGCTCGGACGCAGTCGAGCTCTACTACGGCGGCGAGTACTGGCTCTACCGCTATAAGAAATACACGGACCTCCGGCTCGTATTCGCCCCGGAGGCCCAGGCCGCCTTCTACGGAGGCGACCCGGACAATTTCACCTACCCGCGCTACGACCTCGACATGGCGCTCTTCCGGGCCTACGAGGACGGCAAGCCCGCCCGCCCCAAGCACTGGCTGAAATGGAGCAAGGCCGGCGCGAAGGAAGGGGACCTCGTGTTCGTGAGCGGCCATCCGGGCCATACGGAGAGGCTGCAGACCCTCGCCCAGCTCGAATTCCAGCGGGACCGCTTCCTGCCCATGCGCCTGAAGCTCCTCCGGGAGCGCTTGAAGGCCCTGCGGGCGTACTCGGCGCGGGGCGCGGAGCAGGCTCGGCGCGCGCAGGCCCTGATCTACGGCTATGAAAACTCGAACAAGGCGCTCACCGGCTCTTTAGAGGGCCTGCTCTCCCCCCGCCTGCTTTCAGACAAGGCGAAAGCCGAGTCCGAGTTCCGCTCCCTGCTGGCCTCCAAGCCCGAGACCGCGGACTGCGCCGGCGCCTTCGACAGGATCGCGGCGGCCGAGAAGCTGCTCGCTCCCCGGAGCGGAGAGCATATCTTCCGCAGCCGGCCCAGCGGCTCCCGCCTGCTCAGCCTCGCCGAATCCATCGTCCGCTGGGCGCGCGAGGCCGGGAAGCCCAACGAGAAGCGCTACGAGGAGTTCCGGGACTCCGCTCTCGAATCCCTGCGCTTCGAGACCTTCTCGCCCGCGCCGCTCTACGCGGACCTCGAGGAGACGATGCTGGGCCTCTACCTTCGGATGGCCCTGCAGGAGTTCGGGCCGGAGCATCCTTTCGTGAAGGCCGCCTTGGGCGGCGGAAAGCCGGAGGACGTCGCCTCGCAGGCCGTGGCCGGGACCAAGCTCTTCGACCCGGAGTTCAGGCGCAGGCTCGTGGAGGGCGGGCTGAAGGCCGTGGAGTCGGCGGAGGACCCCCTGGTCGCGCTCGCCAGGCGCATGGACCCGGACTACCGCGAGATGCGCAAGTGGTACGAGGACAACATCCAGAGCGTCCTGGCCGTGGAAGGCCGCAGGATCGCGAAGGCCCGCTTCGCGGCCTTCGGCCGCTCCACCTACCCCGATGCGACCTTCACCCTGCGCCTGAGCTTCGGCAAGGTCGCGGGCTACGAGGAGGGGACCACCCTCGTCCCCAGCAGGACCACCTTCTTCGGCCTCTTCGACCGGGCCGAGAGCTTCGAGGGCATGCCTCCCTTCGACCTGCCGCGAAGGTTCGCCGAGGCGCGCGGCCGCCTGGACCTTGCGACGCCGCTCAACTTCGCGACGACCAACGACATCATCGGCGGGAACTCCGGCAGCCCGGTGGCGGACAAGGACGGGCGCCTGGTGGGCCTCATCTTCGACGGCAACATCCAGGGGCTGATCCTCGACTACGTCTACACGGAGGAGCAGTCGCGCGCGGTGGCGGTCCACTCGGCCGGGATGCTGCACGCGCTGGCCGCGGTCTACGGGATGGACGCCCTGGCCGACGAGCTGGCGGGCGCCAAGCCTTGACGCTGACCGGCGGACCGTTCTATATTAGACAACAGGAGGATTCGATATGTCAAAGAACATCCTGATCGCGGACGACGAGCCGGACATGGCGGATTTCCTCAAGACGGCGCTGGAGGCGGACGGATATATGGTGGAATCCGCGGGCTCCGCGGACGCGATCGTGGGCAAACTCAAGACGTTCCAGGCGGACATCATCCTCCTCGACATGGGCATGCCCGGCTTAGACCCCACCACTCCCGCCAGGGACGTGCGCAACCGCACGCGGACCAAGGCCAAGATCCTCATCATGACCGGACGCGACATCGCCAAGGAGCAGAAGGAGGGGCACCTTCAGGGCTCGGACGGGGCCCTGCAGAAAGGCGCCGGCATGGACTCCATCTTGAAAAAAGTCCGGGAGATCGCGCCCAAATGAAACGGATACTGCTCTTCCTCGCCTCCAACATCCTCATCCTCCTGACCCTGTCGATCGTGGTCAGGATTTTCGGCCTGGACAGGCACTTGATGGCCTACGGCGGGAATCTGGGGGGCCTGCTCGCCTTCTGCGCGGTCTTCGGGTTCGGCGGCTCGATCATCTCTCTGCTCATCTCGCGCTGGATGGCCAAGATGGCGCTCGGCGTGGAGCTCATCGACCCGAACAGCCCCCGGAACTCCGCGGAGTCGTTCCTCGTGGAGAAGGTGCGTATCCTTTCCTCGCGCGCGGGGATCTCGACGCTCCCTGAGATCGGCATCTACCCGAGCCCGGAGGTCAACGCCTTCGCGACCGGGCCCAGCAAGAACCGCGCGCTCGTGGCGGTCTCAGCCGGCCTGCTAAACCGCATGGACGAGGACGCGATCGAGGGGGTCATCGGCCACGAGCTCTCCCACGTGGCCAACGGCGACATGGTGACCATGACCCTGCTCCAGGGGCTGGCGAACACCTTCGTGATGTTCTTCGCCCGGGTGGCGGCCTTCCTCATCAGCCAGGCCCTGCGCTCGCGCGACCGGCGCGGAGGCCTTGGGCCGATCGCCTACTACCTCCTGGTCTGGGTCCTGGAGATCGCTTTCATGCTGCTCGCGAGCATCGTCATCTACTCCTTCTCCCGCTGGCGCGAGTACCGCGCCGACGCGGGCTCGGCCGGCGTGGCGGGCAGGGAGAAGATGATCCACGCGCTCGAGTCGCTTAAGCGCAGCTCCGAGCTGATCGACGACCGCCACGCGGCGCTCGCGACCATGAAGATCAACTCCCGGGGGGCCGGACTGCTGGCAAAGCTCTTCTCCAGCCACCCTCCGCTGGAAAAACGCATCGCGGCGGTGAAAGCCCTGCCGTAGCTCGACATCCTGGGTCTTTGGGCCTAGAAATCCCGGTCTCATTGGACCCGTGTCGTTTGCCCTGGAAACCCGCTACAATGAGGATATCCACATGGAGGTGGAGATGAGACTGATCGTTGCCCTGTTGACCCTCGCCCTGACGGGCGTTTCGTGCGCCGCGCAAGTCGTCGTCGAGCAGGCCGCCTCGGATATCCCGGCCGTCCTGCAGGCGGTCAAGAAGGCCGCCGCGGCCGAGCCGGCCGCCGCCTTCCAGGCCGCCGCAATGACCGGCATCGACGTACAGTGGGACTGCAAGAAATTCATTTTCGAGGAGAGCAGCCCGGCCGAGTCCGCCCCCCAGGACTTCCGGAGCGAGACTTGGCTCGAGGAATGCGACAACATCCCCATGCCCAACCCGCCCGGCGGAGGCATCTGCATCCCGCGCCGCAGGCTCCTCAGCGTGGACCAGCGGACCGTGAAGATCAGCATCACCGGCCGCCAGGCCCCAGGGCCCAAAGAGGTCTTCGAGGTCTGCCTGTGGGGCAGGTCCCTGAGCCTGAAGGTGAAGCAGTCCCCGAACAAGTACAGCGTCCAGGAGAAGAACGAGCCCGTCTTCAACACGACCTACGTCCTGACCAAGAAGTAATCGCGTCAGGCGAAGGGATCGAGGGGCCGGCCCGGCTCACCGGGCCGGCCCCTTGCTTTGTGATACAATGAGACCGTGACCGGAAACCGGTTCTTCGCTGTCTTATCCGTCGTTGTCCTGCCGGCCTCGATGTCCGCTTGGGCGGGAGCAGCCGGAATCGATACTGGGAAGCTCCCCGAAAATCCCCAACTCCAGGAGTGCTCGGCCAAGGGCATGCGGCAGATGATGGCGCTCGCCGACAGGCAGGCCTCCACGAGCGCCCCCGCCGGATTCTGGCAGGATTACGCGTACTGCGCGAGCCTCTCCGGGATGCCTTCGAGCGTGCTGATGGCTCTGCGCCGCGCGGAGCAGGCCGGAGCGCGTCCGACCAAGATGGACGAGCTTCTGCGCCAGCAGGCCATCAAACTGCTCAAGGCCCCCTCGCCTGATGCGGCGTATGCGCCCCGCGATTGCTGGGTCAGCCTGGGGATCGGGAAAGGCGCGAAGCGGTTCACCAGCCGGATGCTGGGGATCTCGGTGGACGTCCCGAAGGGCTGGCAGGCCGAGCCTGCGCCGATGAAGGACCAAGCGGGCATGATCGTGCTGTCGCCTCCGGCTTATGCGGGGCTTCGGCTATACCTACATCGCGCCGCAGGCGGCGGCTTTTACGCGGCGGGGCTGCGACTGAGCAGTTCCTGAGCCTGGCGGAGGAACTCCTCCGAGGTGCGGATGCGCTTGGCGGGGTCCGGCTCCAGCACGCGGGAGATGAATTCGTCGAACCCCGGCGGTACGGAGGCCAGGCGGGAGGCGGGCGCGTAGTTCTTGTTCATCTTGGAAAGCAGCATGCCGGCGCCCGCGCCGGTGAAAGGCATCTCCCCCGTAGCCATCTCGTAGAGGCACACTCCCAGGGCGTAGACGTCGGACTCCTTGCATACCGCGCCCTGCTCCTGCTCGGGAGCCATGTAGGGCGGCGTGCCCACGATGGTGTTGGGAGTGGATAGCCGGGCGATGGAGTCCTTGGCCAGGCGCGCCACGCCGAAGTCCATGACTTTGACCGCTCCTTCGCGGCTGATCATAATGTTGGAGGGCTTGAGGTCCCGGTGGATGATGTTCTTGCCGTGGGCGTAGGCGAGCGCGGCGCACGCCCCTTGCAGGATCTTCAGCGCCTGCGCGAAGGGCAGCCTGCGCTGGTCGTCGATGAGCTGGTGCACGGTCTTGCCGTCGACGAACTCGAAGACGAGATAGACGTTCGAGGCGTCCTCGACGATCGAATAGATCTCCACGATGTTTGGGTGGTGGAGCTGGGCCACCATGCGGGCCTCTTGCAGGAAGCGGGCCGCCTCGCGGGGATCCGAGCGGATCTCATCGCGCATCTTCTTGACGGCCACGCGGCGATCGAGGCTCTTATCCAGCGCCTCGTAGACGACGCCCATCCCGCCCAGGCCGAGCTTCTTGCGGATCTCGTAGACGCCGCCAACCAATGTCCCCGGCGCGGCCTCGATCATGACGGAGGCGGAGGGAGCGAGCGAGGGGCTGCGCCGGCTTACGCCCGTAATGGAAGTCCTAACCCGGTGGAGCCAGCCGCCTGCGATCGCCTGCAGGAGCCCGAGTGCGATCAGGAAGCCGCCGGCCAGGCTCGCGAGGCCGATGGCCACGAAGCGCCCCCGGGTGCGCCGGGATTTGGCGGGCGCCGCCGGGCTTTGGGCCGGGGCCTCCCCGCTGAGCAGGGAGGCGAGGTCTTCGGATGTGGGAAGCTGAAGGGCCGCCTCATAGACCTGCTCGTACTGCTGAGGGCTCAAGCGGGCGGCTTCCTTGAGGGCCTCAAGAGAGTCTTCGCGCCGGCCCAGGCCGGCCAGGGCCAGGGACTTGTTGAAATGGGCCTCGGCGAAGCGGGGATCCTTGCTGATCGCCTGCTCGGCGAACTGCAGGGCGCGCCCGTATTCCTTGTCGTGACTCAGGACCCTCGAATACATGGAAAGGAGCTTGGGGTTCTCCGGGGCGAGGCGCAGGGCGTTCTCGACGTCGCGCCTGGCGGAGGTCCAGTCGTTGCGCTTCATGTGCGCCGCGGCCCGGATGTAGAGCGCGTTCAAGTTCTCAGGGTTCTCGTCTAAAGCCTTGGTCGCAGAGCGGACAGCGTCGTCGAGGCTGCGGAGCTTCAGGTTCCTCTCGGCCTCGGCGGCCAGAGCCTTCGAGCGCGCGGACTTCTCCGAAAGGATCATCCCGGGCGGAGCCTGGTTCTCATGCGCGGTCCACGGCCTCGGGCGCAGCGACACGTCGCCGGCCTGCTGGGCCGCGGCTGGAGGCGGCTGGTTCTGGGCGGCTTGATTGGCCGACGTCCCGGCGCCGACGCGGGTTTCGGCGAGCTTCAGGGTGGAAAGCAGGGGATAGCTGCGCGCATTGAGCTCGAGCCCGCGCTTGGCGTCCTCAACAGCCCCCTGGGCATCCCCCAGCGCCAGCTTGGACTGGGCCAGGGTGTTGTAGGCGTCGGGGTTCTTCGGGTCGAGCGCGATGGCTTCTCTCGCCGCGTCCGCGGCTTCGGCGTAGTTCTTGTTCTTATAAAAGGCGTCGGCGAGTTTTCTTTGGCCTTGCTTGAAGGCGGGGTCGGTGGGGGGGATTATGCCCATGAATTGTTTCATCCATTCGAGCCTATCAGGCGGGGTTCCGGCCAGATTCGCCATTGCTATGACCAAGGGACCCTGCCCCATTTTCGCAAGCTCACGCATATCGTTGAAGCTTTGGTTCTTGTATTTCATCGCCGTCAACCTGTCGCCTTTGGCACGGGCTTCATCAGCCATTTTCCTGGCTTCCTGCATTCGAACCATCCTCTCCATGACATCATAGCGCTGACTCTCAGGCAAGCCAGCGAGCTGATTGCGGATGTCCTGCCCCAAACCCGCGTTATTGGGGTCATGGGAGTTTTGCTCATAATCC
Source organism: Elusimicrobiota bacterium (assembly GCA_016212885.1). Classification (GTDB taxonomy): domain Bacteria; phylum Elusimicrobiota; class Elusimicrobia; order UBA1565; family UBA1565; genus UBA9639. Next base: position 59,866 of record JACRDO010000027.1, read on the forward strand.
TGCAGCATCTGCTCGAATTTCTGCTGAGTCTCTTGGGGATCGGCTGGGGTTTGGGCCGAGGGCTTCTTCTTCGCGGAAACGGAAATCGGAGAAGATACCGCAACCCAAAAGATAAGGGCGCAGATTATCGCCGGCTTCAGCGGAAAGCTCATTCTATCCATTTCTGCAATCCTATTTGTAGTTTATTACGCGGATTTCGTAAGTGTCAAGGGTCCATTGCGACTTATTTGGAGAGGATAGCTTCAACCAGTTTCTCCTTGCATTTGCGAATCGTCATTGACTCATCGCAACCCGCATCTCTTACGACTTGCCTACACTTCTCCATCGTCCACTCCGCCGGGCACCTAATCCTCCCCTTGCACTCCTCCTCCGTCTCCCTCGGCATGCACCTCATCCTCTGGCTGGCGCAGCCGCAGAAGCCCGCGGCCAAAACCACCACCCAGAACACCCGGCTGATTTC
>JACRDO010000033.1 GCA_016212885.1 Elusimicrobiota bacterium
GAGCGCATTCTTTCCAAAGGCCTCACCCCGGTATTCTTCATCCAAGACGACGCCGACATCGAAGCCGCGGCGCTGGCTCCAGCTGCCGGAGCGCTCCTGGTGTCCCCGGCCTTTCACGGGCCGATCGCGGTCCCCGCGCTCGCGGAAACATTATCGAGAGGCGGCTGGGCCGCGTTCTCGAACGGAGGCCCGGAGAGTTCGCTGGGCTCTTTGAGCCGGTCTTGGCGCATCCGGTGGCTGGAGGCCCCCCTGCCGCCGGGGCAGGCGCTCCTGGCGGGGGAGACCGGAATCTCGGAGGGGGAGGCGGGCTTGCGGCGGGAGCTTCTGCGCGGCAACGAGCTCATCCTCGCGCGGCTCGACCCGGCGCGGGGGGTCGAATGGAACTTCGAGCGCTTGCGCCAGCTGACCGGGGCTCTGCGCAGGGCCTTCCCCGCGGGGATCCCCGCGTCCGCGGGAGGCCGGAAGCTCCTGCCGGCCCCGGCCCGAGCCGCGCTGTTCTGGCTGGCGGCGATGCTCGCGGTCTTGGGAACGACGCTGGCCATGCGAGCCGGCTTGGACGCCGTGCGCAAGGTCTGCTCCCGCACGGCGTTCCTGCAGGCTTCGCCTCTGCTTGAGACAGCCTGCGGCTTGGCCGTCGCCGCGGCGGTATCCGCGCTCACCGGCCTCGCCGCGCACGCGGCGTTGTCGGTCCGGGAGTGGCGGCTGGGCATCTTTCCTCCGGGGTTGGAGACGGTGGTGTTTCTTCTCACGTCCGCGGTCGGCGTGGCCGCGCTTTTTCCGCTCGATCCGCGCCTCTGGTCCCGAGGGACCAGGGGCGAGGATTCGCAAGCGCCGCCCATGCGTCCCAACGCATTCCCCAAGGGGACGCAGGGCGGGGAAGACTCGGAGCCGCCGATGGCGAGGCTTTGGACCCGCTCTCTTTTCATCCGCATCGCGGACGCGGCTTTGTTCATGACCGCCGCGGCCTTGATCGTGAGCCCGGCCTGGACCCAAGGGTCGGCCCTCGCATCCGTGGCCGCGGTGTTCGCGATCCGGCCGCATGGGCAGGGGCTCTTCCTGCGCCAAGCGGAGGCCGCGATCGGGCAAGCGGCGCTCTTCGTCGGTTTTTGGACCTACTGCGTCCAGCTCCGCAGGCAGCGTGGGGAGGCCGACCGGACGGCCGAGCCCAAGGAGAATCTGCGGCCCTGGCTCCTGCTGGGCCTGCTGGCCTTGGCCGGCAGCGCGCTCTCGTTCCTCAGGCTGCCTATCGACCAGGCCGTGCGGGGAACCCTTGCGGCCGCGGCGCTGGGCGCCCCTCTGGGCCTGCTGGCCGTGGCCTTCAGGCTCCTCCGGTCCGCCGTTGACGTCCCAAACATCCGGAATCCGTAGATTTGGGACGTCCCGAACCTATGCTGTTCGGAAGTTCGGGGCTCGGATCAATGACAATTTGCTTGACAATGTGCGGACCTTGGAGTAGAATCTCCTAATGGGGCGTAGGTCTTTTGCTCTTCCCTCCTTTCTTTACCTTATAATAGCCGCCTCAACCCTGGCGATCGCTTTTCCCGCATCCGCCGGCTCAGGCAAGCCGAACACCAAAGTCAAAGCGATGTTCTACGGGGAGGGGGGACAGACCTATCCGAACACGCCGGATGAGACCGATTTCCAGAATTCTTCGCCCGTACCGCAAAAGCCATCGGTCCTGCCGCCCGCGAACACGCCGGCCGCGGTCCCGGGCCCGGCCCAGCCGCAGAACGGGGCCGTAGAGGCTGTCGTGGTCCAGCCCCCGGCCGTGAATCCGGGGATCCGCCGTGTCTGGCCGGGCGCCAGGCGGCCTTCCCCGCGGGCGCCCGCAGGCGAGCCCTCAGCGGCCCGCTCGGACCCCGGTCCGGACGGCCTGAAAGACGCGCCCAACGCGATGCGCTATTCCCTATGGGCCGGCCTGAACGCCCCGATGATGCTGCCGGCCTCCAAGGTCGGCCAGATCACAGCGGATCAAGCCAAAGCGATGGGCCGCACGGATTACGAGACGCACATCCTCGGCGCAGAGGCGGAGAGCGGCCGCCTCGTCGAAGACGCCGCGGCCAAGGGGACGATCTCCGGCCCCGCCCTTGCCGGGGGCATGGTGGAGCCCGCGGAGGTTGCGCCGGAGGGCTTGTTCGTCACTCTGGATCTGGACATCTCCGCCACGCCCGGCGAGTATCGCGACGCCGCAGCGGATATATCGGGGCGCTCCGGGCTGAAGCTCGACGATCGGTTTCCCCCCGTGTTCGGCGACTCCATCAAGACCCGGGTCTCGCTCCGCGGCTGGGTGGCGCCCTCCCAGCTCGGCCGGATCTTCGGGCCGAATGTCCAGAGATTGAGGGTCGAGCGTTCTCAGCGCATCCTTTCCGCTCCTGATTTGCCGAGGACCGAGCTGCTGGTCGGGGTCCGCATTCCGCAGGGCGTCTCCCCGAGCGCGGCGCTCGCCTCGGCTCTGGAGCGCCTGTCCCGGCAGTCCGACTTCAGGATCAAGAGGGTCATCGGCTACCAAGCCATCCCAGGCACCAGCCAAATGGTCATCGTCGTCGCGGGGCGCGTCCCGGTTTCAAACATCTCCCGCGTCTTGGGGGACCCGCATGTCGTGAAGATCGTCCCCTCCCCCGATTCAACGCCGGCCAACCCTGGGAAGGAAGCTGTTCGGCCGTTCTTGTCCAGGAGTTTCTTCGCCTATGCCGCATCGAAGGAGCCCCGTCTTCTTCTGGGAACCCTCCTCCTGACCTTCGTGCTGGCCGGGAGCCTGGTCTCGCGCTCCCGCAAGCGATAATCTCCCCGCTGCTATTGACATCGACGAAGAAAGGGGTTATGTTCTAAACGACGATTTATGCCCTTTGTCGCCGGCGGCACCGGACGGTCGATTTCCGCGGTTGTTTTCCTGCTCGGCGCATCGCTGGGGGTCCTGGCTGAAAGCGCGCTGCTTTTGAGAGCCCACACCCAAGCGGTCGAAGCCTGGCTCCGCGAGGATCTGCGCGTCATCGTGTTCATGAAGGACGGCGTCGGCCCGGCGCGCAGGGCCGTGGCGGAGGAGAAGCTGAGAGCCCTCGAAGGGGTCGGGGCCGCGAGGCTCGTCCCATCCGATGAAAGCCTGGGCGAATTCGCGGCCGGGGACCCGGATCTGGCCCGCTCCGCGGCCTTTTTGGGGACCAGCCCTCTGCCGGACGCGGTCGAGATCCGGCTCTCCGACGAAGGGCTGAGGCGCCTGCCGAGCTGGCTGCGCGAGGCGGAATCGATCCCCGAGATCGGAGACATCGTCTACAAGCCCCTTGAAATTCATGCGATCATGCAGGTGCAGCTGTACCGGAAGCTGCTGACCCTGGCCTTGGCGCTGGCTTGCGGGCTCTGGGTCCTCGCGCTCGCGGTCCGCGTCGCGGCCGGGGCTGCGGCGAGCCGGCTCCGGGCGCCCGGAGCGGTCCGCGGAGCGGTCTCGGCCGCCTTAGGAACGGCCTTCGGCATCGGGGCCGTGCTCCTGCTCGTCTATCCCCTTCGGCACCGCGACGCGGTGCGCGCCTGGCCCTCCGCAGCTGAGCAGGCCCTCCTTCTCGCCGCGGGAGCGGCCGCGGGCTGGATCCTCTTCCCGGCCGCGTTCGGCCGCCGCTCGGCTGAGAAGCCGCCGGTCGAGCCTGCGAAGGCGCGGGTGTGGGCCGCCCTGCTCTGCATCGCCGGCCTTTTAGGCGTTTCCTCCGCGTGGGCCGCGAATCCGGACCCCCAGCGCAAGCAGCGCGACCTCAAGAAGATCCAGGAGCAGATCGAGCATAAGCGGGAGGAAGCCCAGCAGTACCAGCGGCTTCAGCGGCAGGTCCGCAAGGACATCACGACCCTGCTCGACCGCAGGCAGAGGTCCCAGCGCCAGCTGATCGAATTGAAGGATCGCCGTGAAGAGGCGCTGCGGCGCGCAAGCGAGCTCTCCGAGAAGCTCGGGGCTCTCCGCTCGGCGCACGGCAGCGGCCGCCGGCTCCTGGCCGAGCAGAACCGGGCGTACGCCCTGGCCCTGGTCTGGGGCGAGCCCCTGCACGGGTCCTCCGAGCTCTGGCGCCAGGAGCTGCGCCGCTCGGCCATCCGCGCCCGCCTGCGCCTGCTGGGTGGGCTCAAGTCGGCCGAGAGCCGCGCCGCGGCGCAGCGCGAGCGCGTGCGCACGGAGGCGCGCAGCCTGGAGACGAAGACCACGCGGGCAGCTGCGCAGATGCGCGAGCATGAGACCCTCTACCAGCAGAAGCAGGAGATTTTCCGCGAGACGAGCCAGAAGGTCGCGCAGACTCTCCAGGAGATCCGCGAACTGGAGGAGTCGGCCCGGGCTCTGGCCAGCCTGCTCGGGGATTTGGAGCGCCAGCGGCGGGACGGACGCAAGCCGGGGGAGTACCCCGCGGTGGCGCGTCACTCCCTGCCCTGGCCCTCCGAGGGCCGGGTCCTCAGCCGGTTCGGAAAGACGCACGTCCCGAAGCTCAACACGTGGACGATCCATAACGGCATCCGCATCGCCACGGAGGCGGATGCGCCGGTCTTCTCGGTCGCGAGCGGTCGCGTCATCTTCTCGGGCCCGTTCCGTTCCTACGGGAACGTCCTGATCGTGGACCACGACGCGGGGTTCTACGGGATTTACGGCCAGCTGGGCCGGATGCTGAAGGGAAAGGGCGAACGCGTAGCGCCGATGTCGGAGATCGCGACGGCCGGGCCCGCGGGCAAGGAAGGCGTGCTGTACTTCGAGATCCGGCAGGGGCAGGAGCCGCTCGACCCGCTTATTCTGCTGGAGCCGAGGTGAGGCCAGGCGTTCATTGAGGAGATGAAAATGACAAAAAAGCATTTCCCGTTCCGGACAATCCTCCTGGCGGCTTCGGTCGGAGGGCTGGCGTTCTGGGCCGGCTTCCCGCAGCGCGCGCACGCCGCGCTCGACAAGACCTATGAGCAGCTGAAGATCCTCATCGACATCCTCGACTACATCCAGGAGAACTACGTCGAGGACGTCGAAACCAAAAAGCTCATCTACGGGGCCGCCTCCGGGATGGTCAAGGTCTTGGACCCCTTCTCGCAGTTCATGGATCCCGATCTGCACAAAGACATCAAGACGGAGACCGAGGGGCAGTTCGGGGGCCTCGGCATACGCATCGGCATGCGCGAGGACTGGCTGACCGTCATCACCCCTCTGCCGGGGACCCCGGCCTACAAGGCTGGGGTGCTGCCGCTGGACCGCATCATCAAGATCGAAGGAGAGACCACCAAGGGCGTCAGCCTGGTGGAGGCCGTCAAGAAGCTGCGCGGGGCTCCGGGCACGAAGGTTTCCTTCACCGTGGCCCGGGCGCCCGAGGGCGGCGAGAAGGACCAGAAGAAGGAGTGGACGACCCACGACTTCGCCATCACGCGCGAGATCATCAAGATCGAGAGCGTCCAATCGAGGGCGCTCTCGGACAAGATCGGCTACATCCGCATCATTGAGTTCAGCGCGCACACCTCCGAGGACGCCTACAAGGCGCTCAGCAAGCTCAAGGAGGGCGGGGCGAACTCGCTGGTCCTGGACATGCGCAACAATCCCGGGGGGCTCCTGACCGCGGCCGTCGACATCGCCTCGGACTTCCTCGGGGAGGGCAAGCTGGTCGTCTACACGCAGGGCCGGCGGCCTGAGAGCCGCCAGGACTTCCGCGCGGGCTCGAAGGCCCCGTTCGGGAACATCCCGATGGTGGTCCTGGTCAACGAGGGCTCGGCCTCGGGCAGCGAGATCGTCGCGGGGGCCCTGCAAGACCACCGCCGCGCCGTCATCGTCGGCGAGAGGACGTTCGGCAAGGCGAGCGTGCAGTCGGTCATCCCCCTCTCCGACGGCTCCGGCCTGCGCCTGACCGTCGCCAAGTACTACACCCCCAACGGGCGCTCGATCCAGCGCGATGAGAAGGCCAATACGGGCGGAATCTCGCCCGATATCGCCGTGAGCGTGGACCGCGAGACCGAGATCAAGCTGCAGGCCCAGTCCGAGGAGGTCTTCGCCCCGGGCAAGGAGGGCAAGTCCATGGTCAAGGAGGCCGAGCAGGTCAAAGACATGGCGCTCGAGCGGGCCATGGAGCTCCTGCGGGCGCGCGAGGTGCTGGGCAACCTGAAAGTCACCGACGGATGAAGGTCCTCGGCATCGAGACCTCCTGCGACGAGACCGCCGCGGCGGTCGTCGATGGGGACAGGATCCTTTCCAACGTCGTTTCGTCCCAGGCGGATCTGCACGGCGCCTATTTCGGGGTCGTGCCGGAGCTGGCGAGCCGCTCGCACATGGAGCGCGTGGCCGCGGTCATGGAGCGGGCCATGCGCGCCGCCTACGGCCCCGGAGCGCGACTTTCGGACGTATCGAACCTACCCCGTTCGGAAAATTCGATGCGTCGTTCGGATGTTTGGGATGCCCGCCGCCCCGTTGCGCGCTCGGGACGCCTCGACGCCGTGGCTTTCACGCAGGGGCCGGGCCTGGCCGGGGCCTTGCTGGTCGGAAAAGTCGCCGCCCAGTCGCTCGCTCTAGCCGCGCGCCTGCCGTGCATCGGCGTCAACCACGTGGAAGCCCACGCCTTGGCGATCGGCCTCGCGTGCAGGCACGTGTTCCCTTATCTGGCCCTGATCGCTTCCGGGGGGCATACGGACCTTATCCGGGTCGAATCCCCGGGCCGCTACCGGGTGCTCGGCCGCACGCGCGACGACGCGGCGGGCGAGGTCTTCGACAAGGTGGCGAAGCTCCTGCGTCTGGCCTACCCCGGCGGCCCGGCCGTGGAGAGCCTGGCAAGGGAAGGGGACCGCGAGGCCGTGCGCTTCCCCAGGCCCCTCTTGCCCGGCGCCTGGGATTTCTCTTTCTCCGGCCTCAAGACGGCGGTCCTCTACCATGTCCGGGATTCCGGGCTCAAGCCCCAGTACCCGCGGCGGTTCGCGGCCGACGTCTGCGCCTCGTTTCAAGAGGCAGTCGTCGATACGCTCGTGAAGAAGACCCTGGCGGCCGCGCGCCGTTTCCGGATGCGCCGCGTCGTGGTCGGGGGCGGCGTGGCGGCCAACCGCCGCCTGCGCGCGAGGTTCGCGGAGGAAGCGGAGCCTGAGGGGCTCAGGGTCCTGTTCCCGCCGGCGGAGCTGTGCACCGACAACGCCGCGATGATCGCGTACGCGGGCGCCCTGAGGCTGCGCTGGGGAGGCCGCGCCGCGCGGCGCACCAAACATCGCAAATGCGTTGGTTTGGCGCGTCCCGAACCTGCGCCGTTTGGATGTTCGGGACGCCTGGCGGTCGATCCCTCGCTGCCCATAGCCAGCTGGGGAAATAAATCGTTAACCGCGGCGTGATATAAACAGATCCTGATCTCAACATGAGGATCCCCGGCCTCCGTCCATCGGCGAAACTGGCATTGGCGGCCGGCTTGGCGGGCTTGGCCCGCCCAGCCTGGGCGTCGCATGAAGGCATCGGCTTCGGCGCCCGTTCCATCGGCATGGCGGACGCGGTGACGGCCGTCGCAGATGAGCTGGATTCCACGGCCATGAACCCCGCGGCCGCGGGCCAGCTGCAAAGGTCCGATGTCCACGCCGGCATCCGGAGAATCTTCAACACCTCCGCGGGCGCCACCGACATCAACGGCTTCACGCTCGGGGCCGGCCTTCCGATGCGCGAGCCGCCGCTGGAGGGCGCGTTCGCCTTCCTCCTGACGCACGACAAGGTCGCCGGCCTCTCCTTGGACCGCTCGCTTTCAGCCGTCTATGCTCGGCGCAACTGGCGGGAGATCGGCGCGGCCACTTTGGACGCCGGGCTGGCTTTGAAGATGCTTTCGCGCTCAGGAAGAGCGGCCGGGGGGGGCATCGCGCGGGCCGCGGTGGACCTGGGAGCGCTTCTGCGGCTGAGCGACGACCGGGCGGTCGGGCTCTCGCTTTTGAACGTCAACGGCCCCAGGATGGACCTGCCGTCCCTGCCGGACCGCGCCCCTGTGATCGGAAAGCTGGGATACGCGCAGCAGCTCAAGCGCTTCAAGTTCGCGATGGACCTGACGCAGCGCGAGCCCTCCGCCGGCTGCAGCGGGGGCGCTTCGGGCGCGATGGGGACCGAGTACGGCTGGAGCACCGCCTCCTTCGGCGCCTTCGCCGCGCGGACGGGCCTCACACTCGGGGGCGTCGCGCACAACTGGAGCCTCGGAGGGGGCTGGCGCCGCCTGGGAGCCCGGCTCGACTACGCCCTGCGCATCCCGCTCACGAACGGCTCCCGGTGGAGCCACGCGGTGAGCTTGAGCTGGCTCTTCGGAGCGTGGAACCCCGAATCCGAGTACGAGAAAGTCCTGAAATCCGAGATGTCCTACCGGCGGGACCTGGCCCGCGCCCTGGAAGCCGCTGAGATCAAGCAGTGGAAGCTCGCCGAGGAGCTGAAGGCCCTGCGCGAGCAGATGGAGGGGCTCCGCCGCGAGCTGGTCGCGGAGGAGGCCAACCGGGGCCAAGCCGAGGTTAGGCTCCAGGACACGGAGCGGCGCCTGAAGCTCAAAGACCTCGAGGATCGCCGCCGCCAGGCGCAGGAGCGCCTGAAGCAGATGCAGGACGAGCAGGAGAGGATGCGGAAGATGAACCACGACCTGCGCTTTGCGGAGGACTGGCGCGCCTACCAGGACCTCAAGCTTCAAGGAGCCTCCGAGCTCGTGCTCATCGGGCGGCTCAAGCAGATGCTCGCCGAATACAAAGGGACGGGCGTGGACCTGGGCGAGGCCAGCCGGGAGCTTCAACGGCTCTTGAGCAAGCAGCCGTGATCTTTTGGAAACGTTCATCAGATGCTGAGGCGGGTTCGAGCTTCTCCGCGGCTTGTAACAATTTTGCCATTGAAACGGCGAAGAAGCCTGCTAAACTAGCTCCGCCGGATGCAATCCGATGAATTCCGACGACCTGCAGAGAGAGCTGGACCGCCTCTGGGAGAAGGTGACTTCCGGAATGCCCGCTCCTGTCGAGCCTTCCGGCCCCTTCCCTTCGCCTGCGGGGAGCGGGGACCTGCCCTCCATCACCCGCGAGGCCGAGAGGGATGCCATGTCCCTGCTCAAGGGTCGGCATCTCGAGCAGTTAGACGACCTGCGCCGGCTCGCCGAGTCCAAAGACGCCACCATACGGGAGCTGCGCGAGCGCCTCTCTTGCGTCGAGAGGGACCTGACGTCCCTGCGCCGGAGGTCTAAGCGGGAGGAGACGGTCGTCTATCAGCAGGCTTTGGAGCTCTCGGCCCGCCTCGAGCAGGCGCAGGGCGTCCTGCAGGCCCAGGCGGGCCGCTTCGCGGAGGAGGATCGCGCCCTGCGTGGGCTTCTGGAGCAGGCCCGCGGACAGCTCGCGGCTGAAACGGGACGCTGGCGCGAGCTGGAGCGTCAATGGAACGAGCGGGAGCAGCAGTATCTGCTGGACATGCAGGAGCTGCGCTCGCTCGCCGAGCGCGCCCAGCAGGACGCCGGCAGGCACGAGGACCGCTCCCGCAAGGGCGAAGCGCAGCTGAAGGAGGCCAAGACCGCGATCGAGAAGACCCTGGCCGAGCTTCTCCAGGAGCGGCACGAGCACAAGTCGGCCCGGAAGGAGCTCGCCGAGGCTTTCGGCAAGATCAAGGAAGGCGAGGACCGCCTGATGCAGCTCCAGAACATCTGGGAGGAAGAGCGCAAGCAGTGGCAGGAGCTCTGGGACCGCGAACGCTCGACTTGGGAGACTCAGCGCCAGGAGATCTCCTCATGGGAGGAGAAGCTGCGCCGGGAGCGCGAGACCTGGCACGGGGGCCTCCAGGCCATGGAAGCGAAGGAGACGCACTACGCCGAGCGGATGGCGGAGATTCTCCAGAAGTCCTCGGAGGCCGGCGAGAAGGTCGCCGGGCTTCTGCGGGCCGCCTCGGAGCGCCCGGCTCCGGCCGTCGCCGTCACGGAAGTCCGGCCGCCGAGGCCGTGGCGGAAGATCGCTTCGGCCTTGACCCTGGCCCTGGCCTTGGCGGGCTCCGCGCCGCTCTATCGCTATTGGCAGAGGCTGAGGCTGGATTTCGTTTCGGAAGCGCCGGTCGCCTTGTCGAACCCCACCGGCATGGCCTACGACGGGTCCCTGCTATGGGCATGCGACTGGAGGGGGGAGCTGGTCTCCCTGGACCCTCAGGACCCGTCCCGGGTCTTGGAGCGGATGAGGGCCTCTCCGGGCGGGAAGTACCATCCCGTCGCGCTGGCGCTCTCCGGCGACGCGCTCTATTCCCTGGATTCGGCCCAGAGCCGCATCGCGCGCCACACGATCGGGAGGCCCTCCGAGATCAAGGCGGTCTGGCCGACCCCCGGGCCGGCTCCGGCCGCCCTGGCGCACGATGGGAAGAATCTCTGGTCCTACGACGCCGTCACCCGGACGTTCTATCGGCATCTGAGCGAAGGCCCCGACGGCGTCTGCGAGGATTACCGCTCGGAGTTGGACCTCGTGCCGGGCGCCATGACCTGGCATAACGGCGAGCTCTGGGTCTATGATTCCAAGGGAAAGCGGGTCATCGTTTTCGGGGTCCGGGGTCACTCGCTCGAGCCGGTCAAAGCCGCGGGCTTCGCCGCGGCGGCCCAAAGCCTGGCGCTGGCGCTCGCCCCTTCCCAAGGAGGGCGGCCGCGGCTCGAGCTTTGGGCCCTGGCGCCCGCCGGCGCGCAGTCGCCGGCCGCGACCCTCCGCCGGTATCGCGTGCGCCGCTGAAGTAAGACTTCGGCAAACCCATATCCTCCGTCGGGGCATCTGACTCCCGGCTGCCTGAGTTGCGACGCCCATTAATATTTCCATAACTTCTCATTAACAAATCAGTAAAGGAAGCCCGCTAGACTCCTAATGGCAGGCTTCCGCGATTGCGCGGGGGTTTTTAGGGCGGGCGGAGCCGTCATTTGATGAAACTCTCTCCTACGGCGATGATGCGCAAACGGCGCGGTCCCGCCGGCGTTCCTGCGATCGCAGGCCTTGCGGGCTTTTGGGTTATGGCGCTTTTCGCCTTGGCGGCCCCCGCGTCGGCCCAGCAGGTGTTCATCAAGTCGCTCTACATCGCGAGCCGGGGCGCCAACCGGTGCGGCCCCGACGCCAAGTTCCCGCAGCGGATCTGCTGCCCCGGCCCGCCGACTGCGAGGTGCCCGAACGACGGCAACATCTCAAACGACCCGCGCATCGAGTTCTCGATAGCGCCTTCGAACTACTGCTACACCTTGACAAACAGCCCGTTCCTGCCTCCGGGGGACAGCCCGAACAACATCTGCAACGCGGATATCTTCCTTTGCGCCCAGGCCGGCTGGAGCAACATAACCGCGGACCTCGCCCTGGATTTTATAAAGTTCGAGATTTTCAAGTTCAAAGACGGGACCAACCCTCTCGACGAGAGCGGCAGCGCGGCGCCCGTGAGGACGTTCTTCGTGGACGACCCGGGCCTGATCAAGGCCGGCACCACCTCGGAATCTACTACCGCAACCTGCGGCGACCCCAACAACTCCATGCCCCCGACCTGCGTGCTCTGGGACGGCTCGACCAACCTCGACGGCGAGTTCGGCAAGGCCAACGGCCAGTACGGCTTCCGCGCGACCATCGAGACCAACATGGTCGGCGCGAGCGGCAACATCAAGATCACGCAGACCCGCCCCTACCCCTCCGGCGCGACCGTCAACGCCACCTGCAACGCGGAAACCGGCCTTGTCGAGCAGAAGCCGATCACCATCGACGTCACCGACGTCCACATGTTCAAATCGACTCCGACCGTGGTCGGAGACTTCAGCGGCGTCTCGGCCGAGCCCTACAACCTGACCTACCGCCTCGCCAAGGACGCGACGATGTACATCACGATCCACAACACCCAGAATCAATACGCCACCGGCGGGGTCAACCCCGTCGTGCGCACGGTCCTGGCGGGCCAGCCCCGCGTCGGAGAGGGCACTCCGAACGGGAAGCTCTTCAACGGCGACTCCTGGAACGGGCGCTTCGACAACGGGGATCTGGCTCCGCCCGGCGTCTACCTGGCGACCCTGCAGGCGGTTGCCTACGACCAGTACGGCAAGGACCTCAGCATCCCGGTCACGCGGCAGGTCGGCCTGGACACCCTGCAGTACACCGATATCCGCGTCCAGCCGCTGATGGATCTTTCCACCTCCCTGGCCATCCTCGGCTACATGCTCACCGAGCCCGCCACCACCTACGTCGACATCTACCCCCCGGGCACCCAGTTCGCGCCCATCACCGTATGCGCTCGGGGCTGGCCGACGATTTCGCCGCTCAACGACATCAATAATCCGTGCCAGGACCAGAGTCCGGGGGGCGCCAACCGGGGGGTTCCGAAGAACTTCAACCCGATGCTGCTCAATGGGACGCCCGCGCCGCTCCTGCGCCATATAGAGGAAGTGAAGGACTACCGGCGCGCCGTGACCACCATCTGGGACGGGCGCGACTACAACGGGAACATGCTGCCGGACGGGGACTACGTCTTCGTGCTCTATGGAGCCCTGCCCTCGCAGAACGGATACGCGTTCAACGACCAATCCAACGACAAGCGCATCTGGTCCACCAACGCCCGCAGCGGCTTCATCACCATCGCCCGGGGCATGGTGACGATCAGCCAGATCGGTCCCTCCACGTCGGTCGTCGGCTCCTCGCCTTCCGTGGCGGGGCTCGACCCGTTCATCTTCAGCTACACGCTCTCTCGCGACGCGAACGTCTCCATGAAGGTCTTCAAAGCCGACGGCACGACCCTCGTCAAGACCTTAGTCGACAACGAGTCGCGCATCGGCAGCCAATTCCTCAACCGCGAGCGGTGGGGGCTCCCAACCGACGACCGGGGCCTCTGGATCGCCTCGGGGACCTACATCGTCCAGCTGACGGCCGCGGACGCCTTCTTCCCGGCGAAGGTCTCCACCATGACGGCGATATTCCCGGTCGACCTCTTCCGCATCACGGATATCATGACCTCCGCGCTCCTGACCGGCTCCACGGACGTGGTGACGCTCAACTATCAGCTCACGCAGACGATGCTGACCGCCTGGAACATCTACCCGCCCGGGACGGTCGTGTCCGCGTCCACGAGGACCTGGCCGCCCTGCGAGAGCCTGGAGCCCGGCGGCGGCTGCGCTCAGGTCACCAGCGGCCCCCCCAACTACCAGCCGGTCGCCCCGGTCCACACGGTCAAAGGCCTGCGGCCCGGGAGGCTGAGGATCACCGAATATTGGGACGGCCATGACCGCAACGGCTTGTTCGTCCAGGACGGCAACTACGTGTTCACCCTCGCGGCGCAGTCCACGACCACTCCGCGCTACTTCGCGACGGACCGCATCATTGGGAACATCATCGTCGCGCGCGGCTACATCGTTTTTCCAGTTTTCAACGTCACTCCGACCATCCCGCACCTGTTCAACTCGAGCCAGACCATCTCGCTGCCGCCCTACGAGATCGAGTATTCCCTGACGCGGCCCTCTTCCGTCACGGTCCATGTCCTCAATACCGCCAACCCGCCGACGGTCGTCCGCGAGCTGGCCCTCGGGCAGGTCCGCGACGCGAACATCCTCAACCGGGAGTACTGGGACGGCCGCGACGACGGCGGGAACTTCGTCGCTCCCGGCTTCTACACCATCCAGGCCGTCGCGGAGGATCTCGCCTCGCAGCTCTCATCTGGGTCCACGGCGCAGCAGACGGTGTCCGTCAACCCGCTGCGCATCTACGACGTGGCCATCAGCCCCCTGAGCCCCTACGGCGCCGGGGCCGAAATCGGCGGCCCGGCGGTGATCTCCTACCAGGTCTCCGAGACGATGAAGGTGGCGATCAAGATCTACAAGCCCGGGACGTCTTTCGACCGCAACGGCAACGCCTTCCCGCCGGAATGGACGAGCCTCGTCAAGCGGGTCGTCGGAGTCCGCGCGGCCCGCAGCAGGATCGACGACTTCTGGGACGGCACCGATGAGAAGTTGACGATGGTGCCCGACGGCAACTACATCTTCAAGATCATGGCCTCCACCGACATGGCCGCCATCGACTCGCTTACCGGCGACCTCGCCGCCGGGGCGCCCCTCTCCGAGGACCTCGTGATCGCCGAGATTCCCGTGGTCCGGGGTGGCTCCGAGGATCCCCCCGGAGAATTCAACGCGAACACCATCATCTATCCGAACCCCGTGAGCGGGGACAGCGCGACCATCCAGATATATGTGCCGATCGAGGCGAGGGTCTCGATGAAGATCTACACGCTCGCCGGAGAGCTGGTCTTCATGCGAGACTTCGGGATTCAGGCGGCCGGCACGTGCGTCGGGGGGTGCGGGGTGCGCCAGGGGTATTCTTGGCAGAAGGAGAACGTGTCGGGCCGGAAAGTGGCGCACGGGGTCTACTTCGTCCTCCTGCGGGAGGAGCCCGTCAAGGGCGAGAGAATCCCGATGCAGACCATCCGGAAGGTGCTGATACCGTGATGAAAGCCATGCGGCCGTTGGCGGTCCGCGCGGCCCCTGGCGCTACGGGAAGCCAGGGACCGCGCGGTATCGCCGCGCTCCTTATCCGCGCGGCCCTGGCGGCGGGGCTGGCCGCGGCGTGGGCCGCGCCGGCCCGCGCGATCGACCCGGGCGCCGGCACCGGAGGCGCTTCCTTCATGAAGATGGGGCTCGGCAGCGCGCGCGCGATCGCCCTGGGCCGGGCCTACGTGGCCTTGGCCGAAGGGGCGGACGCCTTGACGTGGAACCCCGCGGGGCTCGCGCTCGCCCAGCAGCGGGAGTTCGCGTACTCCTGCTACCGCTATATCCAGGAAGTCGGCTCGCCCTTCTACATGGGGTATGCCCATCCGTTCGGCCGGACCGTGTTCGGAGTGAATTTCGCCTACCTCAAGGTCGACGGCTTCGACGCGCGCGACGAGCAGGGCAGGCCCGCGGACAGCGCAGCTGTCCGGGTGCAGGACGGCTTCCTCACGCTGAGCGTCGCCCGCTCGTTCTGGTACGAGAAGCTCTTCGTGGGAGGGAGCCTGCGCGGGATCCATGAAGACAACGCCGGGACGATCCACGACATCCTCGTCGGCGACTTCGGGACCCTGCTCAAGCCGAACCAGTACATCACTTTCGGGTTCGCCTCGCAGAATTTCGGCAGCGGGGTGTCGCGTGCGGCCCAGGTTGCGCGCTTCGGCGCGGCCGGGCGGGTCTTCGACCTGCTGACGCTCTCCGGAGAGGTCAGCAAGGCGAGCGACAACTCGACCCGGGCGGGCCTCGGGTTCGAGTTCGTCATGCCGGAGGATATCATCCAGGTCGGCCAGATCTCCCTGCGGGCGGGCTTCCGCAGCTGCGACGACATGGGCCAAGTGCTGGAGGATGACCGCCATTTCATGTATCCCCTCATCGGCCCGCCGCAGTGGAGCTTCGGCTTCGGGCTCTACACCGCGCAGGCCTTCGGCTACGGCGTCGGGCTGGATTACTCGCTGATCTCCATGGGCGCGCTCGGGAGAGCGGACCAGATTTCGCTGAAGGTGAAATTCTGATGGGAAACACGGATTTTTCCGATGCCGTCGAGGGCGGCGGAAAAGGGCGCATTGAACCTTCCACACGCCGTAGGTTCAATACGTCCAAACCTACGGCGTTTGGGAAGTTTGGGCGCTTGACGCGTTCTGAAACACCTGATAGACTGTGGGGTATGAAATGGCCGCGGGGGCGGGGGGGGCAAGCGTTGGTCGAGTACATGCTCATGACCCTCATGCTCCTGTTCATCTTCACCACGCTCTACCGGATGCTTCAAGGGCAGATGAAGAACCTTTTCTCGCGCGCCGGCGTCGCTATTTTGTCGACGTATTATTGAACGGGGTAGTCGGCTGTTAGGGAGGGAATGAACGGTATGTCTAGCATGAAGAAAATCCGGGAATGGCTCCGCAGCGAGCGCGGCCAGAACACCGTGGAGTACCTGATGATGCTGGCCGTCATCGTCGGCGTCATCCTCGTCATCGGCAAGATGTTCAAGCCCCAGATCAGCGGCATTTTCAACCAGATCATGAGCATGATCTCCGGGGCCGCGCAGTCGGTCGGCGCGCCTACGTAAGCGTCGGCGTCTGGCGATCGGAACGCCAGGCACCGTGCGAAAGGGAGCGCTCCTTGTCGCACGGCGGAAGCATTTTTCGGATGCGGCCCAGGCTTGAAGCCTGGGACCGGGAGGGCGTCGTGTCGAGGCCTAAAGCCGCTGGGGCGGGGCAGGTCCTAGTCGAGGTCCTGCTGATCCTGCCGGTCTTCCTGTTCGTGGTCTTCACGATCATGGAGATAGGCTTCCTGGCCTTCCATACGATCCTGATCCACCACGCAGCCTATGAGGCGGCGCGCGTGGCTTCGCTGACGGCGTCAGCGCACGCATCCGCGACGTGCTCCGAGCCTGGACTGACGGGCGACTACCAGGCGAAGGTGATCGGGCCCATGTTCCAGGGAACGGCGAGCGCGTCGGCCAGGAAGGTCAAGACGTTGAGGGATCCGCAGGAAGGATGCTGGAACTACGACGTCGTTATAGACGTGACCCGAACGGTGCCGATGGTCTTCCCGATGACCGGCTTCGTCCTGGGGAACACACCGGACAGGCGGGCGCGGGTGCTGACGGCGTCGGTGCGGATGCCGATCGAGCGTCCGCTGTTCAAATGAGACAGCCTCGCGCCCCGTTCGGGCGCCCGGCGACCAGGAGCGCAACATGGAGAAGAAAGGGGTCTTGATTCCGCTGGTGCTGGCCGTCGCGGCCGCGGCGATCTACCTGATGGTGCTCACCAGCCGCGAGAAGCAGCTGTCGAAATCCTTCGAGAACGCTACGGTGCTCGTCGCGCGGGTGGATTTGCCCGAGAGGACGCTCCTCAAGGAGGACCTCGTCCAGACGATGGCGATCCCGCGCAAATTCGTTTCCCAGGACGTCTTCGAGATCAAGACCCCCTCGGACATCAAGCTGATCCAGAACCTGGTTTCGAGGGTCCGCATCCCCAAAGGCAACCAGGTCGCCCAGTCGCTGGTCACCTCTCTCTCGCCGACCTCGGGCCTGAGCGTCAAGATCCCTCCGGGCTACCGCGGCGCGGTTGTCCCGGTGGAGAACGAGCTGCTCAAGCTGATCAAGCCCGGCGACCGCGTGGACATCCTGGTGACCTTCGACGCCTTGATGGCCGACAACCGCAAGGAGAAGGTCACGGCGACGATCCTGCAGAACGTGCTCGTCCTCGGCGTCGGGAGCAACCTCGGCCAGGGCATGACCGCCAAGGAATATTCCGACAAGGAGTCCAAGGAGCAGCAGACCGCGGCTTTCGCTGAGAAGGGGATATTGAGCTGCGCGCTCAACCCCAACGAGGCCCAGTATCTTTCGCTCGCGCAGAAGCAGGGCGAGATCACGGTCATCCTCCGGGGCTTGGGCGACGTCGAGATGCACCCGATGGAGATGGCGAGCTTCAGGAAGCTGTTCAGATAGAGGCAGGGTTGGCAACTCCGCACCGACAACAGTACGGCAACTATGAAACGTCCCAGACATCCAGACGGCGTAAATTTGGGACGTACCAAACCAACGCATTCCGGATGTTTGGTACGGCAACAGCGGCTTCCCGGCAGAGGCGCCTTTTGGAGATGGAGGTCGATGGTATTGGCCGGCGCTCTGGCGGCGAGCATCCCTGCCGCGCGCGCGCAGCAGGAGGGAGAGGCCGGCGAGGAAGTGAACGCGATGATCGCCATCAGCGCGGATGTGGTGGAGATCAGCGGGTCGATCTCGAAGGACGTGGGCTTCAGCTGGGGCCCCTTCCAGACCGGGATCAACTTCGCGGAGAAAGCCCCCATCCCGGGGATCATCCATGTCGGGGACTTCGAGCGTCTGACGCTGCTGCAGACGTCGCTGAAGCTTCTGGAGACGGAGGGCAAGGCGCAGCTGCTCTCGAACCCGAAGGTCATCACGAAGTCGGCCACCCAGGCCAACTTCGTCGTCGGTGGGGATCAGCCGTATCCGGTGACGAACAACCAGGGCGTCGGCGTCGAGTTCAAGAAGTTCGGGGTGATCCTCAACGTCCTGCCGGTCATCAACCCGAACAAGAAGGACTACATCGACGCGCAGATGCAGCTGGAGGTTTCAAACCCGGATTACTCCAAGCCGGTCACGGTCGGGAACACCTCCGTTCCGTCCATCGTGACGCGGCAGATCCAGACGGAGGTGGAGATCAAGAGCGGCGAGACGATCGTCATCGGAGGGCTGAAGTCGAGCAATAAAAACGTGTCGCAGCAGCGCATCCCGTTCATCGGCTATTTGCCTCTGATCGGGCGGCTCTTCACGATGACGAACGTCATCGAAGAGCAGAAATCGCTGTTCCTGTTCGTGACATTTGAGATCGTGAAGTAACATGGCAGACCAGATTCCGATGATCGGCACTCCGGGGCCGCCCGGCGGCGCGCCGGGCCGGCAGATCCCGATGAGCGGGGGTCAGGGCGCGGGCTCCGGCCCTATCTCCGCCATGCAGCCCAAGCCGGCCGCGACGGCGACAGCCCCGCGCGCCTCCGGGCGCGTCATCGTTTTCTCAGGGCCGAAGGAGGGCGTCGGCAAGACGACCATCGCGCTCAATCTCGCGCTGGCCTGGGCCGGCACCCAGAGCCGCAACGTCGTCATCGTCCATCTCGACCCGCTCTGCCGCAACGACCTTTCGTTCCTGCTCGGCCTGCAGCCGCCGACCCTGGCCAGCCTGACGCAGCTCGTCGGCAAGGACGTCGCCGTGCTGAGCAAGCTTCTCAAGGGCCGCATCCCGATCTCCCAGTGGGGCGTCGGGGTGCTGCCGCTGGGCAACAAGCGCGCCGAGGTGCTCCAGATCTCGCCGCAGGTCGTCATCCCGATCTTGGAGAGCCTCTCGCAGTCCTACGATCTTTTCTTCGATGTGGACCCCTATTTCCCCATGCAGGTCTTCTCCTTCGACCTGGCGGACCTCATCTTCTGGAGCTGCCTTCCGCAGCGGGGGCACTTCGAGGCGACGTACTCCATGTTCCAGGAGTACAAGGCGCTGCATTTCCCGCTCGAGCGCTTCGAGATCGTCATCAACGAGGGCAACCTGCCCGGGGCCCTCGCCCCGAAAGAGGTGGACCGGTTCTTCGGCGCGATGAACCGGAAGGTCCTCACCTACATGCCTTGGGAGGACATGCTGCCGGAGTTCGCGAACACCGGCCGCATCCTCGTTGTGGAGCAGCCCCACTCGGACTGGGTGAAGTCCCTGAAGCCGCTGCTCGGGCGGGTGCTCGAGCTCAAACCGGGCCTGAAATCCTGGAGCTACGCGGCGGTCGAGGAGGCGGAGTTCGGCGCCGGCTCAGGCATGCTCTGGAAGTCCGGGGACAACGGCCCCCAGGGGGCGTCCGGGGGCGGCTCTCCTTTCGGAGGCGAGCAGAAGTCGAAGGCCGTCATCCGGGTCGGGGATGTGCCCGCGTTCTGGGATGAGCTCAAGCAGAAGATGCACACCAAGGTCGTTTCGGCGATGGAGACGGAGCGCATCCGCATCAGCGAATCCGACGAGCGCAACACGGAGATCCGCGCGAAGATCTCCGTGATCATCGAGAACCTGCTCCAGAAGGAGGTCAATCTGCCGCTCTCGCGCGAACAGCGCCAGCGGTTCGTCTCCGAGCTCATCGACGAGATCCTCGGCCTCGGCCCGCTCGAGGAGCTCATGCGCGACTCGAACGTCAACGAGATCATGGTCAACGCGCCCGAGAAGATCTTCATCGAGAAAGCGGGCAAGCTGGTGCTGACGACCCTGCGCTTCCGCGACGAGGAGCAGGTCATCCAGGTGATCAAGCGCATCGTGGCGCCGATCGGGCGCCGCATCGACGAATCCGTGCCCCTGGTGGACGCGCGCTTGAAGGACGGCTCCCGCGTCAACGCCATCATTCCGCCCTTGGCCGTGAGCGGCCCCACTTTGACGATCCGGCGCTTCTCCAAAAAGCCCTTCACCGGCCCGGATCTCGTCCGCATGAATTCGATCTCGGCCGAATTCCTCGAGTTCCTGGAGAACTGCGTGAGGGTGCGCAAGAGCATCATCATCTCCGGCGGCACCGGCACGGGGAAGACCACGTTCTTGAACATGCTGTCCTCCTCCATCCCCGAGGAGGAGCGCATCATCACCGTCGAGGACACGGCGGAGCTCAAGCTCCAGCAGGAGCACTGGGTGCGCCTGGAGAGCCGCCCGCCGAACATCGAAGGCAAGGGCGAAGTGACCATTCGCGATCTGGTCAAGAACTGCCTCCGCATGAGGCCGGACCGGATCGTAGTCGGCGAGTGCCGCGGCTGCGAGGCCCTGGATATGCTGCAGGCCATGAACACCGGCCACGAGGGGTCTCTCGCCACCATCCACGCCAACAGCCCCCGCGACGCGCTGACCCGCCTGGAAGCCATGTGCATGATGGCCTCCGCCGAACTCCCGATCTGGGCCCTGCGCGAGATGATCGCCTCGGCCGTGCAGATCATCGTGCAGATCACGCGCTTCCCCGACGGCAAGCGGCGCTGCACCTGGGTGACCGAGGTCACGGGCCGGGACGCGAACACGATCCTGACCCAGGAGCTCTTCAAGTACATACAGACGGGCATGGACTCGGAGGGGAAGACGCTGGGGTTCTTCACCGGCTGCGGGAAGCCTCCGAAGTTCTATGAGGATTTCAAGCGAGCCGGGATAAACGTCCCGCTCGATACCTTCAAAAAGCATCCGGAGTATGCGCAATATGAACAACGCAATGTCATCTAGCCGCTGCCGTTCTCCTTTCGGCTTGCCCTCTTGGGCTACCGATGCCCTGCTGTTTGGCATCGGTAACTGGAAGTCCAAGAGGGCTAGCCGCACAGCTGGACGATCGCTCCTTTGGGCATCTCTGCTGGCGGTTTGGGCGGCCGGCGCGCTGGCCGTTCCGGCCGCCGCGCAGTTCACCCGGCAGGAGATCACCTACATCGTGGACCCCAACGAGGGCGCCGAGGCCCGGGCCCAGTACGTCTACCACTATTTCAAGAAGGACCGCGACCCGAACCTCAAAATCCCGCAGTGGGTCGACGAAGTCCTCGATGCGATGCTCAGCCGCCCGGTCTGGCAGGACCCCGAGGAAGGGGTCCTCAACGAGGCCCAGCTCTGGCAGGCCCCGGTCTCCGTGCTCTACGAGTTCTTCGAGCATACCCGCAAGACCTTCCCCCCGGAGTTCAACGGCTCCCTCACCCCGCCGGGAGCGCTCATCAAGGACTACGAGGACAGCCGCGTGCGCTTCCAGATGGCTCTCGACCGCCTCTACCGCGCGCGCCTGGGAGATTCGCTCGGCGGCCGCGGACGGGCCGTGCTCGCCGTCTACGACCTGATCCTGCGCGAGATGGAGTCGGTCTTGGACGCCCTGACCAGCCAGGACGCCGCGCGCTATCACGAGGCGGTGGTCGCCGTCGCCGCGCTGACGCACAACGCCTTCGAGATCTTCCATAGGTCCCCGCGCGGCTACGAGCCCCCGACGACGCACGCCCCCTCCTCGATGGCGGGGCCGCTGTTCTTGAAGGTCTTCGGCCTGATGATGATCTTCGGGGCCATGTGGTTCTTCGCCCAGGCGAAATCCGAGAGCGCGGGGCAGATGCTCGACCATCAGATCGCGCGCGCCAAGCATTGGGCCAACGAGTTCAACCGCCAGTTCGTCGCCATCAAGGTCCAGTACCTGATCCTGACCCCGATGGCGCTCGGGCTCTTCTGCGGCATCATCACCCTGAACATCTTCGGCATCCTCATCTTCACCCTCGGCGGGATATACCTCGGCATCAAGCTGCCGGAGTGGACCTTGAGCTATATCCGCACGCGGCGCGGCAAGCGCGTCGAGGCGCAGCTCATGGACGCGATGATCCTGATGTCGAACGCGCTCAAGTCGGGCCTCGACATCGTGCAGGGCTTCGAGCTGGTCCAGCGCGACCTCGTGCCGCCGATCTCGGAGGAGTTCGGCCTGGTCCTGAAGAACTACCAGCTCGGCACGCCCTTCGAGAAGGCCCTGCTCGGCATGGAGGAGCGCATCGCCAGCCGCCTGCTCTCCTACCTCATCAAGGCCGTCATCATCCAGCGGAGCGTTGGAGGCAATCTCACGAAGATCTTCGACCGCATCGTCGAGAACATCCGGGACGAAAGCAAGCTCGAGCAGAAAGCCCAGTCCCTGACGGCGCAGCAGCGCATCCAGGCGATCGTCGTGGGCATCATGCCTTGGGCGATGCTGGCGCTGATGTGGATCTTCCAGCCGGACGTCATGTCGGCCTATTACTTCAGCTTCCTCGGGGTCGTCACCATCGGCTTCTGCGCCGTATGGATGACGATCGGGATGGGCATCGTCCGCAAGCTCGCGGACATCCAGGTGTGACATGCAACTAACACAATTCATCCTGCTGGCGGTCGGATTCCTCGGCTCCATGGCGGTCTTCACGCTGGTGCAGCGGCTCTTGAGCCCGCCCGCCGAGGAGCCGACCTCGCTCGCCCGCATCGCCGGCAAGGCGCAGGGCGATGTCTCCGCGTTCGAGTCCCTCAGCCCGCACGGGAGCCTGATGGAACGTATAGACTTCTTCCTGGTCCACCAGGCGCGGCTCGGAGCCCGGCTGGAGACGATGCACATGCTGCTGGGCAAGCCCGAGAAGCCGAACCCGCTCCAGATCCTCCATATGAAGGAGATCGCGGCCGCGGCGACGGCGGGCGTCCTGTACTATCTGACGAACAGCTGGGCCTTGGGGTTCGGCGCGCTCCTGATCGCCTTCTTCCTGCCGGATATGTACTTCCGCGGGAAGATCTCGGACCGTCAAAGGGAGATCATCAAGAGCTTCCCTTCGCTCGTGGACCTCGCCGCGCTCACGATCGAGTCGGGCCTCGACTACATGACCGCCTTCGACCGCATCATCCAGTCGGTCCAGAGGAAGTCGGAGCTCGAGCACGAGATGGAGAAGACGATCAACGAGGTCTCCCTCGGCTACTCGCGGCGCGACGCCTTACGGCGCCTTGCGATGCGGACCGGCCTGCAGGACGTGCGCTCCTTCGTCGGGCTCATCATCCAGTCCGACGAGCTGGGCACCAGCCTCGTGGACCTCCTTCGGAACTTCTCCTCGGACCTGCGCTTCAGGCGCCTCAACGCTGCGGAGAAGGCCGCGGCGCAGGCCGCGACGAAGATGCTGATCCCGATCTTCTTCTTCATCTTCCCGACGGTCTTCATCCTCATGCTCAGCCCGATGGTGCTGAGCATCTTCAAGAAGGGAGGCATGGGGTTCTAGCGGGATCGGGATTTTTATGAGGACGTTGCGCGCCCTGCTGGTTTTGTCGGCCGCCTGCATCCTGTGGGGCTTCGGCGCCCATTTCGACCGGCCTTTGGCGGAGGATTCGCTGGAAGAAGCCGTTTCTGCCGCCGGGAAATCCAAGACGAGCGCGCCGAAAGAGCTGTTCCTGAGCGCGCTGCTGCCCGTCATCGCCGACGGCCAGGCTTTGAAGGCCAGGATTATCGAGACCCGCAAATCCATCCTGCAGCTCGACCAAGAGACCCTGGCTGCGAAAGCAAAATTGTCGTCGGTCAAGGGAGTGTTCGAGCCCATCCATTCAGGCCTGGCCTCCAAGCCGGCCAAGCCGGATCAATACGGGGGAGGGCTATCCTCCCGGTTGGAATTCATTGAGAAGAATCTGACGAAAAGCCTCCAGGCCCTATCGAAGCTTCCCTCTAGCTGCGATTGCGCCGGCGCCGAGACGCAGTGGAAAGCCGCCGCGGCCGGCCGGAAGCTTCTGCTCAAGA
>JACRDO010000034.1 GCA_016212885.1 Elusimicrobiota bacterium
CCTCCGGCGAAGAACATCAGGCGCCTGCAGGTCGAAGGGCTCCTGACCGATTCCAAATACAAGCCCCTCCAGGGAGTCTACCTGCTCTACTTCCGCTTCCTGGACGCCCAGCCGGGCAGCCGCGAGCTCTGGCAGAGCTCCATGTACGTCGCGGTCAACGACGGCGCCTTCCGCGCGACATTGGACGTCCCCGAATCCGCGGCCCCGCGCGGTTCCCAAGGCCTGCGCGTCTCAGCCGAAGCCCCCAAAGGCACCGGCTGGATCGTCAAATCCAAGCCGTATTTCGTCCAGGTCGGCTCTTTCGAGAGCTCCGAGCGCGCCCGGGAGCTGATGTCCGGCCTCTCGCCCAAGTTCAGCCGGGCCTTCATCGCCGTCTCCAAGCTCGGCGCGCACCAGGTCAGGGTCGGGCCCTTCGACCGGAAAGCCGACGCCGAGGACGCGGCCGGGGCCCTGCAGACCCTCGGCCATGAGGTGCTCGTCCTAAGGGAAGACCGCTAGGGCCTCAGCCCGCCATGCTGCCCATCTCGAACATGGGCATGAACATGGCGATGACGATGGCGCCGACGACGGTGCCCATGA
Source organism: Elusimicrobiota bacterium (assembly GCA_016212885.1). GTDB lineage: Bacteria > Elusimicrobiota > Elusimicrobia > UBA1565 > UBA1565 > UBA9639. The sequence goes on from JACRDO010000034.1 coordinate 580, forward strand.
TGACGATGACGATGGGCTCGATCATCGAAGTCAGGCCTTTGACCGCCGTATCAACCTCCGCGTCGTAGAAGTCGGCGATCTTGATCAGCATGGTGTCGAGGCTGCCGGTCTCCTCTCCAACGGAGATCATCTGGGTGACCATGGGCGGGAAGAGGCCCGATTTCTTGAGGGGGTCCGCGAGCCGGCCGCCCTCGCGGATGGACTCGCGGGTGGCCATGACCGCTTCCTCGATGACCACGTTGCCGGCCGTCGCCGCCACCGTCTCAAGGCCCTGCATGATGGGCACCCCGGACTTGATGAGCGTCCCAAGCGTCCGGGTGAACTTGGCGACGGCCACCTTCTTGAGCAGGATGCCGAAGACCGGAGCCTTCAGGACATGGCCGTCGACCCACTTCTTTCCCCCCGAGGTCTTGTAGAAGTACTTGAACCCCTGCCAGATCGCCACCGGGATGATGAAGAGCATGTACCACCGCGTGCGCAGGGTATCCGAGATGTTGATGAGGACCTGGGTCGGATACGGCAGAGCGCGGCCGAAGCTCTCGAAGATCGTCTTGAACGTCGGGATGACGAAGGTGAGCAGGAAGATCGTCACCAGGCCGCAGATGGAGAGCACGATGGCCGGGTACATCATGGCCGATTTGACCTTGGCCTTCAGGTTCTCCGAGGCCTCGAGGAAGCCTGAGAGCCGCTCGAGGATCGTATCCAGGATGCCGCCCAGCTCGCCGGCCTTGATCATGGCCGTGTAGATTTCCGGGAAGGCCTCCGGGTGCTTCCGGAGGCCGTCCGAGATGGAGAGCCCGGACTCGATGTCCGTGCGGACATCGCCGACGACTCTGCGGAAGGTGGGGTTTTCCATCTGCTCCTCGAGAATGGTGAGCCCCTGCACGATGGGCACGCCGGCCGAGACCAGGGTCGAGAGCTGCCTTGAGAAGATGACCAGGTCCTTCGAGCCGACCTTGGGCTTGAGGCCGAGCTTCGACTTGATGCCCGCGATGAGGCCTCCGCCCGCCTCGTTGATCTCGAGGACGGTCAGTTTCTGAGCGCGCAGCTTCTCGACCGCGGCCCTCTGCTGGGGCGCGTCGATGGTCCCCGACGTCACTGCGCCGTCCGTCCCCTTCACTTTATAGGCGAATGTAGGCATGGCTTACCCCTTCCTCACTTTGTCGGCGCAGGACCTGCGCCGCGCTGGATGAGGCGCTTGAGGTCCTCGGGGTCCGAGGACCGCAGGAGCGCCTCCGAATAGGAGATCCTCTGCTTGCGGTAGAGCTCGCAGAGGCTCTGGTTGAGCGTCTGCATGCCGAACTTGCCGCCGGTCTGTATCGTCATATGAATCTGTTCGACCTTTTGCTCCCGGACCAGGTTCCGGATGGCCGCGGTCACGATCAGCACTTCGCTGGCCAGCACGCGGCCTGTCCCCGATTGATGGGGGACGAGGACCTGGCAGAACACCGCCTGGAGGACGAAGGAGAGCTGGACGCGGATCTGCTCCTGCTGGTGCGGCGGGAAGACGTCGATGATGCGGTTGATGGTCTGCGCCGCGTCGGTCGTGTGCAGGGTCGCGAAGACGAGGTGCCCGGTCTCGGCGATGGTCAGGGCGGCCGAGATGGTCTCCAGGTCGCGCATCTCGCCGATCAGGATGACGTCGGGGTCCTGGCGCAGGATGTGGCGCAGGGCCGGCCCGTAGCCCTCGGTGTCGTTGCCGATCTCGCGCTGGTTGACGAGGCCTTTCTTGTTCTGGTGGACGTATTCGATCGGGTCCTCGATCGTCACGATGTGCAGGTTCTGACGCTCGTTGAGGAAATCGATCATGCAGGCCAGCGTCGTGGACTTTCCGCTTCCCGTCGGCCCGGTGACGAGGACGAGCCCTCTTTGGATCTTCATGACACCGTAGATGACGGCCGGCAGGCCCAGCTCCTCGAAGGTCATGAAGGACTGCGGGATCGCGCGAATGGCCGCCCCGACCGCGCCGCGCTGGCGGAAGACGTTCATGCGCAGCCGCCCGATGCCCTTGAGCCCGAAGGCCATGTCGAGCTCGTTGTGGGCCTCGAAGCGCTGGCGCTGGTCGTCCGTCATCAGGGAGAAGACGAGCTGCTGGGTGGTCTCGCCGGTCAGGCGCTCGAAGGGGGTGGGGACGAGCTCTCCGTCCACGCGCAGGGTCGGCGGGGCGCCCGCGGTGATATGAAGGTCCGAAGCCCCGCGCTCGTGCATCATCATGAACAGCTCGCTCATCGATACCATAACGGATTCCCCTTGCGCACCGCGCGCCTGCGCATATTCTATTACATTTCAGCGCGAAGGCCCTCTCTCAGCCCGCGTCGGTTGATGACGCCGGCCTGGACCATGAGCTCCCCGAGCCTCCTGGGGAGGCTTAGAGATAGGGTGTGCAATGGAGGCGAAGATTCGGCCATCAAATGCTGGCGCTGCGACCGTCTCGGCGGCAGGCAACTGACCCGGTCCACTAATTAATTAGCAGTCAATCGGCCTTTTGTCAAGGAGAGAGGTTCACGGTGTCGGCGCCCGGGTTGTTGAAGCGGGCGCCGCCTTGGCGGCGGTTCGATTCCAGCTCGCTTTCATCCGGCAGCGGCGCCTGTTCGTCTTCCGCCTTCGCGGAGCCTTTCGGAGTCCTCTGAGAGGGAAGGGAAGCGCCCCCATGGGGCTTGGCCGACACAGGCTTGCCGGAATTCAAGAGGCTGAGAGCCTCCTGATTGCGGCCGATGATCGTCTTTTTGGCGAGGTCCACCTCGAAGTTGTACTTGAACTTCACTTTGGTCCCGCGCTTGACGCTGTAGGTCACAACGTAGATCGCCGACGAAATGCCGCCCGCATCCCAGGCGGTCGCATTGTCGGAGGTCGTCTGGAACGAGTACTGCAGCCACTGGTTGATGGTCCCCCGCTCCTTGTCGAGATAATGATTCTTGACGAACTCAATCGACTGGATGCTCTCGTCGCGGATGAAATCGCGGCCCCCCGCTTGAGGCTTGGCCGGCTGCGCAGGCGCCGGGTTCTGCTGCGGCTCGGGGCCCGAAGGCTGCTGCTGGGCCTGGGGAGACTGCTGCTGCCCTTCCTTCTGCGTCTGTGCGGCCTGCCGGGCGCCCTGCTTGGGCTGCGCCGGCGCCTGCGGCCCTTCCGGCCCCGCTGCGCTGCCCTGGGCTTGGGATTCCTTCTTCTGAGGGCCCATGGTGAACATGGTCTGGATGTCTTTGGGGTTGCGCAGAAAGAAGAAAGCCACCCCTATCAAGACCGCCACGGAAACGCCCAAGATGATGAGGAAGCCTTTCGACCGCCTCTTCTTCTTGGTCTCCGGCACGGAGGCGTCCGCCGGGGTCCTCAAGGCGCTCGGCACCGGCGTCGGGCGGGTCGCGAAAAGATCGTCGAATGGCCTGGCTGCCGGGATATCGGCGACCGGCGTGGGGGTGGACCAGAGGTTCGCCGGCATGTCCTGCGGGGCCGCGCCGGCCGGGCCCGTGAGCGGGATGGAGGCCGGGGTCCCGCCGGAGAAGATGTCCGCGGCCCCGGTCTGCTCTCCGGGCTCGCCTCCGAAGCCCGGGATCACCACGGCTTCGGAGGGCGGGCCCATCACGATGCCCTGCTCCTCCCCCTGAGGGAAGTCCTGCTCGGCGCCGAAGGGCATGGGCTGGGGCGGCGCGCCCTCCGGCAGCTGCTCCGAAGGGTCGAAGGCTGGGACCCCGGCCGGCTCGCCGGGGGCTTGGAATCCTTCGCCCTGCATCGCGGGGATCACCGTGGGATAGCCCGGAGTGTCCGCCGCTGAGTCATAGGCGGTCGCCTGGAACGCCGGCGCCGCGGCCTGGGACATCTCCAGGGCCCCGTCAGGCGCGCTGGAGAAGATCACGGTCCTTGGCACATCGAAGTCCATGGCCGGCGGCAGGTCCGTCGTGGATTTCAGCGGCGTAAGCTCAGGTGCGAAGTCCCAGACCTGGTCGTCCGCGGCGCCGGCCGCGGCCTCGGTCTCAGGGGCCCGACTAACGTCGGGAAGTGCCGACTCCATGCGCTGTTGGGGCTCGGCCTGCGCGGCCTGGGGCTGCTGGATCTGCGCAGGCGGAGGCGTGTCGAGAGGCATCCTCTCCGCAGGGGCCGCAGAAGCTTCCGCAGGCTCTTCGACGGCTTCCGCCACAGGAGGAGGCAGGGCCTGCGGCGCCGCAACCGCCTCTTCGGTGATCTGGGCGGAGGGTTCTGGAGCGGCCTGGCCGGCCGAAATCTCAGCCGGAGCCGTCTGCGGGGGAATCGCCTCCTCGGGCTGAGGCTCGGAGGGCTGATCGAGGACGGCGGAAGGCGGCGCTTCTGGGAGCGCCTTCCTCGCAGGCGCTGTCGTTTCTCCTCTCGCCGGAGAGGGCGCAGCAGCCGCGGATGCGCCGGTGCCTAGAGGCTCGGGCTCCGGCAATTCCAGCTCCTCAGGCGCCTGCAAAGGCGGCGCCTCTGGGAGCGTCGTCCTTGCAAGCGCAGCCGCTTCTCCTCTCGCCGGAAGGGGCGGCGCCTCTGGGAGCGTCGTCCTTGCAAGCGCAGCCGCTTCTCCTCTCGCCGGAAGGGGCGGCGCCTCTGGGAGCGCCGCCCTTGGAGGCGCAGCCGCTTCTCCTCTCGCCGGAAGGGGCGCCGGCTCCTCCTGCTTGCGGGGCTTGATCTTAGGCAGTTCCGGCAGGGACGGCGCTTCTGGGAGCGCCGTCCTCGGAGGCGCGGCCTGTTCTCCTCTCGCCGGAGAGGGCGGCGCCTTTTCGACGAAGGCCTCGCGGCGCAGCCGCTCAAGCGCTGGAGCTTCCAGGCCCCCGGCGGCTTTGGATTCCAGCCGCCGCCTCAGTTCCTCGAGGGCCTGCTCCTTTTCCTCCAGCAGGCGTTCCTTCTCCCGGAGCTCCTCGCGGAACTTCTTCTGATGCGTCTCGTATTCGCGGAGCTCGGCCTTGAGCTTGCCGAGCCGCTCCTCCATCTCGGACATGCGGTCCCTTTCATAAGAGGTGAATTCCTCCGTTGAAAGCCCGCCGAGCGGCGGCCAGAGGGCCGCGAAGTTCGGATCGCTCATGAGCGTCTGCGTCCATTCGTCCGAAGGCCACGCCGAGTCGAAGAACGAGTGCGCCCCCCTCTGGAAATCGTAGAACCCGCTTTCCGCCTTGCCGCCCGCGGCCTCCGCCACGGCCACCGGCCCGCCCGAAAGCTCCAAGACCGCGCCCGCCTCGCGCCAATCGCTTTCGGACGCTCCGGAGGAGTCCGCTTCGCAGACAAGGCTCCGCGGCCCTACCCCCGGGGTGGACGCCAGGTCCTCCGCAGAGAAGGGACCGAAAATGCGCGAATCCTGATATAGCCAATATCGCATCGTATAATAGTGTGGCAGGAGTTTGTTACAAATTCAAGGGGCGCTCCGATCGGATTCCGCGGCCCGGCGAGCGGCAGGGCTGTGGCCTAGCTGGCCACAGCCAGCTGTTTGCGGGCTTTGCCTAAGCGTTCGAGGACCTTCGCCTTGCCCAGGAGCTCGATCATCACAAACAGCGTGGCCCCCTCGGCCCTCCCGGAGACCGCGACGCGCAGCGGATGGAAGACGGCCGCCGCCTTCGCGCCGCGCTGGGCGCAGAAGTCCCGGATGGCGGCCTCAAGGGGCATCTGCGTGAAATCGCCGAGCCCCAAGAGCAGGGCTTCAAGCCCTTCAAGCAGGGGGTCCACGCCCTCCTTCTTCAAGACCTTCTCCACCGCCTTGGGGTCGTAGACCACGTCCTTGAAGAAGAAGTCCACGCGCTTGGGAACGTCCGTGAGCAGGGAGTACTTCTCCTGCTCGAGGCCCACCGCGGCGAGCAGGCGCTCGCGCGCAATGCCCTCCCACAAGCCTTCGGCCTTCAGGAAGGGCTCCGCGGCCGCAAGAAGGCTCTCCTTGGGGAGCTTGCGTATCACGGTGCCGTTGAGCCACTGGAGCTTGGCCGTGTCGAAGGTCGCGGGGTTCTTCTGACAGCCGGAGAGGTCGAACTTCTCCATGAGCTCCCGGGGCTCGAAGAGCTGCTGGGAATCCGGCGTGGACCAGCCGAGCAGGGCCAGGTAGTTGCGCATCGCTTCGGGAAGATAGCCCTGAGCCTTGTACTCCAGCACCGATGTGGCGCCGTGACGCTTGGAGAGCTTGGCCCCGTCCGGGCCGAGGATCATCGAGAGGTGGGCGAACCGGGGGGGAGGGATGCCCAGCGCCTCGTAGAGCCTCATCTGCAGGGGCGTATTCGAGAGATGCTCGTCGCCGCGGATGACGTGGGTGATCCCCATCCGGTGGTCGTCGACCACGCAGGCGAAGTTGTAGGTCGGCCCTCCAGCTGCCTTCTGGATGACGAAATCCTGCAGAAGGGCGTTGTCGAAGGCCACGCGGCCGCGGATGATGTCCTCCACGGCCGTCTCGCCGGAATCGGGCATGCGCAGGCGCACGGAAAACTTCCTGCCCTGGGCTTCAAGGGCCTCGCGCTGCTGCGCGGACAATCCCCGGCAGCGCCCGTCATATCGGACCGGCCTCTTCTCCAGCTGGGCCTTCTGCCGCGCCGCGTCGAGCTCCTCCTTGGAGCAGTAGCAGCGGTAGGCCTTGCCCTCCCGCAGGAGCTTCTCGACCGCGGCCTGGTAATGGGCCAGCCGCTCCATCTGGAAATACGGGCCGAAGTCCCCGCGCGCCCCCCACGCGCCCGCGCGCGGCTCGGTCGGCCCCTCGTCGAAGTCCAGCCCGAGCCAGCGCATCGAGTCCAGGATCGCCGAGACGGACTCCTCCGTGGAGCGGACCTCGTCGGTATCCTCGATGCGGAGGATGAAGACGCCCTTGTGGCGGCGGGCGAAAAGCCAGTTAAATAGCGCCGTGCGGGCCCCACCGATGTGGAGGTAGCCCGTCGGCGACGGGGCAAAGCGCACGCGGATGTCGCTCATATCGATTCCAACAGCTCCTTGGCGTGGCGGCGGCCGGCCTCGGTGATCCTGCTTCCCCCGAGCATGCGGGCGAGGGCCTCGAGCCGCCGCTCTCCCTCCAGCTGATCCACCTTCGCCGCGGTCCGCCCGAGCGCGGTCTGCTTGCTCACCTCGTAATGTCCATTCGCGAAGCAGGCCACCTGCGGCAGATGTGTCACGCAGAGGACCTGCCGGCAGCGCGATATCTCGGAAAGCTTCTTGCCCACGGCCCGGGCCGTGACCCCTCCGACTCCGCTGTCCACCTCGTCGAAGACGAGGAGGCGCACCCTATCCTGCCGGGCCAGCACCGTCTTGAGCGCCAGCATCACGCGGGAAATCTCGCCACCGGAGGCGATGGCGCGCAGGGATTTGAGCGGCTCTCCGGGGTTGGGCGCGATGAGGAACTCCACCCGGTCCGAGCCGGAGGACGAATAGGAGCCTTCCTCCATCTCGACCGAGACCGAAAGCCGCCCCGGCATGCCGAGGTCCTTGAGCTCGGCGGCGGCCCGCTCGGAGAGCTTCCTGGCGGCCTTCATCCGCGCCGCGTGGAGCTCGCCGCAGAGCTCCGCCAGGGACTTCTCCGCCTCCTCGATCGCCGCCTGAATGTCCCCTTCGCGCTCCTCGCGGCCATCCAGGGAGGCGAGTTCGGCGGCGGCCTTGTCGCGGAAAGCCAGGGTCTCGGCGATCGAGGGGCCGTACTTCTTCTTGAGCTTGGCGAGCTTGTCGAGCCGGGAGAGCGCCTCGTCTAAGCGCTCGGGCCTCTCTTCGATGCGGCCGCGGTAGTCGCCGAGCCGCGCCACGGCTTCCCGCACCCGGTCCTGCGCCTGCTCCACCAGCTCGCCCGGCTCTCCCAGGACCCCATCGAGGCGGGCGCCTTCGCTCACGGCTTTCGCGGCCCGGGCCAGGGTCTCCTCGGCCGAGCCCTCCTGCCGGGACAGCCATTCGCAGGACTGCTCGCAGAGCTCGATGAGCCGCGCGGCGTTCTTGAGCCTCGGGAGCTCCGCCTCGAGATTCTCGTCCTCGCCGGGGCGGGGCGCGGCCTCATCGATCTCCTGAACCTGGAAACGGCAGAGATCCACTCGCCGCAGACGCTCCTCCTCGCTCATGGAGAGCGCCTCGAGCTCGGCCTGGAGCCTCCGGTACTCCGCGCAAGCGGCTGCCGTCCTCTCGCGCAGGGGCCAAAGGCCGCCGAAGCCGTCCAGAAGGTCCATCTGCAGGGCGGGCTTGAGCAGGGTCTGGTGCTCATGCTGGCCGTGGAAATCCACCAAGGCCTCGCTGAGCTCGCAGAGCCGCGCGGCTGGCACGGGCCGGTCCTGGATGAAGGCCCGGGCCCGGCCCGAGAGGTCGAGCTCGCGCCGGAGGACGACCTCGCCGCCCGAGAGGCCGTAGGCCTTGCGGAACGCCTCGGGGATGTCCTCGCTCTCGAAGACGCCGCGCACCTCGAGCCGCTCGGCGCCGGAGCGGATCCACTCCGCGCTGCCGCGCTCGCCCAGCAGGAACCCGAGCGCCTCGATCAAGAGCGACTTTCCGGCTCCGGTCTCTCCGGTGAAGATGCACAAGCCCCGCTCGAAGCGGAGTTCCACCCCGGCCAGGACCGCGAAATCACGGACCAGCAGGTTTTTGAGCACGGCTCAGCGCTCCCCCCACTTGAGCTTCGCGCGCAGAAGCTCGAAATAGCTGAGCCGGGGATCGAAGAGGAGCTTGACCGGCTTGCCGTAGGGCGAGATGACCACCACGTCGCCGGCTTTCAGCGCATGCTCGACTTGGCCGTCGAGGGACACCAGGGCCTGCGGCCGCTCCTGGGGGTTCTTCCGGGCCAGCTCGACCGAGACGGACGCCCCGGAGGGCAAGATCAGCGGACGCTGGGTGAGGGTATGCGGGCAGATTGGCGCGAGGATGACCGCTTCGATCCCCGGATGCACGACCGGCCCGCCGACCGCGAGCGCGTAGGCGGTGGACCCCGTGGGGGTCGAGACGATGAGCCCGTCGCCGAAGTAGGTGGCGATGTAGCGGCCGGCGTCGTAGGCCTTCAGAGTCACGGCCCGGGCATGGCCGCTGGCGCGCAGCACGCAGTCGTTGAGCACCGGGCAGGGCCCGAAGACGCGGCGGCCGCCCCGCCGGACCTCGGCGCAGAGCATCCGCCGCTCCTCCGCCAGGAACCTTCCGGCCAGGATGCGGCCGAGGCTCCGCTTGAACCCCTGGAAATCCACAGCGCTAAGGAACCCAAGGCCCCCCGTGTTGACGCCCAGCATCGGAATCCCGGTTCCCGCGAGGAACCTCGCGGTGCGAAGCATGGTGCCGTCGCCGCCCAGCACGACCGCGGCGTCGAAGCGCGAGAGCCTCCCGCACAAAGCGCCCGGGCGCTCAACCGCGACGAGCACGCCGCGCCTGCGCAGCAGGGACCGCATGGCCGCCAGCGCGCGCTTGGCCGAAGGCTTGCGCTCGTTAAAGAATATCGCGATCGAGCGGATCGCTTTGCTTGGTCGTTTGGATTCTGGCATGGCTCCCGTCCGAAAGTATCCTCACCGCCCCGTCGCGCCGCAGCGACAGGACGCGCTCAGCTGCGCAGCGGCTCGACGGAAATCCCGACGGAGAAATCATTATACAATAAAGCCGCCGCAAGGAAGGTTCCGCCTCCTCCACCCTCACCCAATCCTCGCCGAACTCCATTTGGATGCGCCCGTGTCTCAGCCTCACCGACGCCAGGCCACCGCTCTGCGCTGCGCCGGCTTGCGCGCAGACGCCGCCCAGGCAGAAGCCCTCCCTTTTCCGGATGCTGCGCACGCTCCCAGCCGCCTCAGAGCCGGCTGCCAGAGCCAGCACCTTGGCCGGCCTGCGCCCGAGGCCGGCGCCCTCGCGCAGCCAGAGCTGATCGAAGCGCTCCAGCCCCTCCGCCTGCAGGACGTCCTTTAGAAGCCCCGCCCTGATCCGGCCGTCGAGCAGGGCCGTCGCGCCATCCGGCAGGCGCAAGAGAGCCGCGCGGCCATTGGGCTGGCTGAGCAGGAGGGCCTCGAAGCGCGGCTTCGGCTTGGCCGCCCAGAGCGCGAGGGCGAGGGCCCCGGAGGCGGCCCAAGCGGCAGCTGACGCCCTCCAGCGCGGGAGCGCGAGCACGCCGAACGCCGCGAGATAATAGGCCGCGATCGCGAGCGGCGTCATCGGCGCAAGGTCCACCGCGGCCCAGGGCAGGCCGGCGAAGAACCTGCAGGCGCAAAGGAACGCTTGCGCCAAGCCCGATGCGGCCCAGGCGGCGAGAGCCTCGGCCGGCGCGGCCCCCAGGGCCCAGAACGCCCACGAGAGAAGAGCGGACAGCATGACGGCGCCGGAGGCCGGGATCAGGAGGATGTTCACGAAGAGCCCGGCCAGGGACCCCCGCCCGAAGTAGGCCGCGAATGTGGGCCAGAGCATCATCTGGACCACGAAGCTGGCCAATAGAGCGCCAGCTGCCAGGCGCACCCAGCGCGGCCAGCGATGCGGCAGGGTCCAGCGCGGCAGGCTGAGCTGAAGGCCCAGGACAGCCGCATAGGTCATCTGGAACCCGGCGCTGAAGAGATCGCGCGGCCGCAGGGCCAGGGTCGCGAGCGCGGAGAGCACGAGGCCCTGAAACGCGCCGGACTCGCGCTCGAAAGCGCAGGCGAGCATCATGGCCAAGGCGCAGAAGTACGCGCGTGTATATGGCGGCTCCCCCCCGACCGCCAGCACGTAGAAGGCGCCGATCGCCGCGGCCGCGCCGAAGCGGAGCGCGCGCCTCAGGCCGAACCGGCCGCCCAGCAGGAACGCCAGGCCCAGCACGAAAGCGACCTTGGCCCCGGAGGGGACCAGCAGGTGCATGACGCCCGCGTCCTGGACAGCGCGGTTCGTCTCAGGGGACAGGCGGCCCTTGTACCCGAGCAGGAAGCCTTCGAGGACCGCGGCCGTCTCCGCTGGAAAGCGCGCGCACAGGTACTCGTGGACGGAGCGGTGGGCTTGCGCGGCCCAAGCCCAAGGCAGCTTGGCCCATGGGATTTTCTCCTCCGCAAGCGCGACCTTCCGGGCGGAGAAGACGAGGGGCGCGCCGCGCTCCTCCAGGAAAGCCTTCTCATCGAACTCCCCGGGGTTGGCCGGGGAGCGCGGCAGGCGCAGGCGGCCGTCGAGCCGGGCCTTGGCGCCGGGGAGGACCCTCGGCGTCAGCGTATCCCCCGGAGGGAGATAGGCCATGACCTTCACGGGCCGCTTGAGCTTCAGCCACTCCTCCTCTTTCTTCGCACAGCCCAAGGCGGCTTCCTGGGCCTTAAACCAGACCCTGTCCCCCTGCAGCTTAGTGGCGAACCCGGACAGCGCCGTCCCTCCGAGGCAGACCCCGTCCTTCCATAGATAAGGCCGCAATTCTTCCGGCGCGCTCACGCGGAAGAATCCCCGGGACTTAAGCCCGGCCAAGAGGAGGATGGCCAGGACCAAGAGCACGGCCGCGGGCCGCTTGAAGTACGAGAGGGGCATAAGGATAATACGAGCGAAAGCCGAAAAAGTTCCCAAAGAAGCAGGGCCCTAAGCCCTAAAGGAGCTTGGGCCCAGAGAACGCGGAGGATGGGCCGATAGGCCTGCAATCTTTTTCCGACCGGAGGGCTATAATGGGATTCGAGGGTGCAGCATGAGGAGGCGACTATGATGATCGGATTGATTCTCGCGTCGTTTCTCATCCCGTTCGCAGCGGCGCAGGACGACAGCGCGGCCATGACGGTTCACCGGATCGAGAGTAGAGTCGAACAGCGGCGCCTTGGGGGCCTACGGGCCATTGCCAGGTTTCCGCTGTCCGCTCATCGAACCCGGCGTGCGGATTTCCCGCACCGGGCTCTCGGACGGGTTTTCATGCCAGGGCATTCGAGTAGGCCGCACGCCGCCGGGCTCCCAAGCTGATGAGACCGTTCTCGCCGAACACCTCATCAACAGGGAAGCGCCGTATCCCTCGCCCAGGGACTTTGTGCCGCCTCGTCAGGAAGTCGCGTGCGCGATGAAGAAGGAACGCATCCACGTTCCAGTAGGCCCGAGCCACGGTGCCGTAGCTGAAGTAGTTGCCCCAGCCAACCAGCTTTTGGTTGACTTGTCTCACCACTTGCGACCACGGTTCCATGTTCCCAGATGCCAAGACCGCGCGCACGTTCTCGCGTAGTTTTGCCACTGCCCTCTTGGACGGCCGGGCCGCCAGATACTGACGGCCCGTTGGTCGGTGCATCATCGGACCAAAGGTGTAACCCAAGAAGTCGAAGCACTCCAGCCGCGCATCGCGCAGCTGGGTCTTCTTCTCATTGAGGGTCAGCCGCATTGACTCCATCCACTTCCGGGTGATTCCCAGCGCTTGTTGCGCCGTCCCCTGACACAGTATGACGAAGTCATCTGCGTATACGACCACCTTGGCCTTCATTCGCTCACGTCCCTGCTCGTCCTTCTCGCTAATCGGCGCTTTCAGCCACATCCGGAGCAACCTCAGCATCGCCCCGTCGCTCACTCGTCGCGCCACGCTCTTGAGAAGGTCGGAGTGTGGAATCGTGTCGAAGTATTTGGAAACATCCGCGTCAATTACGTCCGTGTACCCCTGTTTCAGGCTCTTGTGCACCGCAGCGATGGCGTCCTGCGCGCTGCGTCCAGGCCGGTACCCGTACATCTCGTCTGCGAAGTCTGCCTCGAAGATGGGGCCAAGCACCAGCAGCGCTGCCCCTTGCACCACTCGGTCCCGGATTGTGGGTATCCCCAGGGCTCGTTCACCGACGCCGCCGGGTTTTGGTCTGTACACCCGGCGCACAGCCTCCGGCTGGTACCGTCTCGTCCGCAGGTCTTCCTCTAGCCTGGCCAGCCAGTCCTCCACTCCCCTCGCTTCGATGTTCGCAAAGGTCCGTCCATCCACCCCAGGCGCTCCACCGTTGGCTTTTGCCAATCGGTAGGCATACGCTAGGATGTCTTTGCGATGCACCTTGTCGTAAAGGCTGTAGAACCGGTACCCAGGCTCCCTCTTGGCCTTGTCATAGAGCTTCTGCGCCGAGCTGGAATTCGGAGAGCTCCCGGTCGTCGAAAACCCCCGTTGCGGGATTCATGCGCAGGGTGAAGACCTTGAGCTTCATTCTTGCCCCCTCACGCCGTGCTTCGCTCGCGCAGCCTGTCGCGGCTTGCGCACGCGCCAGGCTTCGCTCGCTGCGCAAACCTTGCAAAGTGTAAAAGTGTTAAAGGGCAAAGGGTAATGACCTCAGCGGGCGACCCGAAGGCCGAGG
>JACRDO010000028.1 GCA_016212885.1 Elusimicrobiota bacterium
AAGGGCCTGGAGGACCTCCGCGTCATCGAGGCGGCCTATCGATCGGCTGAGAGCGGGGACTGGGAAACCGTATATCCCGTCGGCCACGGACTTCAGAACCGTCCCGGATCCCCAGATCCAGGAGGCATGGACCCATGAACGATAGGCTTGACTTTTCGCTGAATGTATGATACACAAAGGTGTATGGGACGTAGCCATGTAGCTTCCTCGCCGTCCCTGCCATTGCTCCACACTGACCCCGGGGCCGCTTTTTCAGAGTTCGAACAACTACTCGTCTCGAACTCGGGGGAGGAGGCGTTCGATGTCGCCATCAGGCTCCTTGCGGCGAAACTGTGGGATGAACTTCGCAGTCGCGATGCTGGGCGTTTGCCCACATTCGACGGCAGCGGCACCCCAGAGGCCATTCACCGCCGCGTTGAAACTCTCTATCGCGAAGCACTCCGACGTTGGCCTGAACTGAACGGCGGATCGCACGCGCCGGACATAACGCCCGACCAACTTGCGCGATGCCTTCGCCCACTGCTCGGCTGGCGCATCCTTGAATCGGACATCGGGCACCTCGACGCGGCGCTCGAGCGTCTGGTCGCTCGCGACTCGAAAGGCGCACTCGGCCAGTACTTCACTCCGCGTGATGTAATACGGATGTGCGTGTCGGCGCTCAATCCGCTCCCTCGTGATACGGTCATTGACCCCGCATGCGGATCGGGCGGTTTCCTTCATGAAGCGGTTCGATTCAGCATGCGCGTGCACGGCAGGGCGCCCCGGTGCCTCGGCATCGACTTGGGGGCGAAGGCGACCAAGGTCGCCTGCCTTCTCTCGCACGCCGTCGGAGAGAATACGATCCGGATCTCGCGCGCCAATAGCATCGACGGTCGCGAGTATCGGGTTTCGCATCCTGCCGAGTGGAACACTTTCCTTGGGTCCGGTGATAGCGACGCCGAAGACCCGCAACGGCCATGGGGGGCGTGGCATCGGCTTAAATGTTCTCTTCTTTTGACCAACCCGCCTTTCGCCGGTGACCTCGAGGATCCTAGTGTTCTATCCGCGTATGAGTCCCAGAGGACGCAGCGTGCAGCCCGTAAGGGCGCGGTAGGTCGAGAACATCTTTTCGTCGAGCGTGCCGTTCGCTTGCTGGCTCCGGGGGGACGCTTGGCGATTGTGGTTCCCCAAGGGATCCTGGCGAACTCAGGTTCCTCATACCTTCGCCATTGGTTGTTAGAGAACGCGAGAGTGCTGGCCGTCGTCGGACTCCACCCATTTGCCTTCCTCCCCTATACGGGGGTCAAGACGTCGTTGCTTTTTGTCGAGAAGCCATCGACCCCCAGGGTCCCGCCAGCGAAATATCGCGTGCTTTTCGCCGTCAGCCAGGCGCCCGGCAAAGACAGCAGCGGACGCGCCGCGGGTCCTTCCGACCACGAGGAAATCGGATTGATGCTCGCCTCGTTCTTCAAGGCCGAGGGTCTGCGGTGGGCGCCTAAGGCACTTCGAGGCCCCGTCCGCTCTGTGGAAACCGTGGCCATCGATGAAGTCGTGACCCACGACCGCTGGGATGCCGAATACTACGACCACTCGATCCGGAAACTGTACCTGGACGTGCAGGCCCGCGCGTCAAGCCGACTCGGTGACCTGGTGGCTCGCTCGGTTTCGAGGTTTCGTCGCGACGATGGGGAGGAAATCGACTACATCGACATCTCTTCCGTGGACCCGAGAACCGGCGTAGCCCTATCTTCACGAATGGAGGCGCGGGAGGCCCCGAGCAGGGCGACCTATCTCGTCGAGTCCGGGGATGTCCTGGTCAGCACCGTCCGGCCTGATCGGAATGTCGTGGCTTTCATCGGCAAGACCGGCGCGGTGCCGCTCGTAGCATCCAACGGGTTCTGTGTGCTCCGCGCGCGTGAGGTGCCACCGGAGTTGCTGTACGCTTATTGCAAGACGAACACGTTCCGCCGACTGCTGGCGCGGCACGCGACCGCTTCCATGTATCCTGCGGTCACTGATCGGGATGTGCTGGACATGCCCTTCGTTGCGTTGCCGCCGGAGTCGGTGAGGCACATCGTTGACAGCATCCGCAAAGGCATTCAATCCGTCGAAGACGCGAAGCAGAACATCTCGCGTGCCATTGACGATACGGAAGCGCATGTGGTTGCGTTGTCGTATGCCGACGCCGGTCACCCCAGCGCCGATGTGCTTGCCGACCGCGTCCGAGAGGGCGCCCCACCCCGGTGGGGATATCGCCGAGCCGGAGCTCACCTCGCCGGATCGTCGGGAAGGTCTTCACGTGCCCACATCCGCCGCACTTCGCAGGGCAAGCGCCCGCGATGACTGCGAATCACTTCCTGCGCAACTGATAGGCGTCTACCCGCCGAATGACCTCCTGGAGATCGCTCGTCCACGGGCGGGACGACGGGTCGGGGACCTCTGGATTCTGCGTGACGTGCTTCGGGGCTAGGTAGGCAATCTTAGCATGTTCGAACGCTGAGGCGGCGATCGGGAACAGCTCCGCGCCAGCCGCGTCGCCAGAAGATAGGCTTCGCGGCGGGAATTTGATAGACTCGGATTTGACCGAGAAGGTCGGCTAAGATTTTTTTCCGCCGGGGTAGCTCAACGGCAGAGCAATCGCTTCGTAAGCGATAGGTTGTGGGTTCGAATCCCATCCCCGGCTGTCTTCTTTTTCCTGCCTACGCCCGGCGTTCGAGGAAGGCCTGGATGGCCCGCGGGTAGGCCTCGCCGGAGTCGATGTAGCCGTCGTCGTGGGTGCCCCGCATCTCGAAGAACTCCTTGGGCGAAGGAGCCGCCTCGAACAAGCGCCGGCTCATCTCGAAAGGCACGATCGCGTCGTCGCGGCTGTGCAGGATCAGCACAGGGCAGCGGATGGACGGGATTTTCGCGAGGTTGTCGTAGCGGATCGTCGTCATCCAGCGCACGGGGAGGAAGGGGAAGATCAGCTTGCCCATGTCCGTGATCGACGTGAAGGCGGACTCCAGGATGAGGGCTTTGGGCGCATGGCGCAGCGCGGTCTCCACGGCGATCGCGTTCCCCAGGGATTCCCCGTAGAGGAGGATGCGCTCGGGCGGCACGCGCCGCTCCTCGGTGAGCCAGCGATAGGCCGCCTCGGCGTCCAGGTAGGTCCCCCGCTCGGAGGGACGCCCCTCGCTGCGGCCGTAGCCCCGGTAGTCGAAGAGGAGGACCCCGAGCCCCAGCCGGTGGAAGATGTTCGCCTTGAACGCGCGGCCGCTGATGTTCCCGGCGTTGCCGTGGCAGTAGAGCAGGACCAGCCCCTTCGAGGCCAGCGGGCCGTCCGCGGGCTCGGCCTTGGGGGAAGCCTTGAAGGGGACGGCGGGGATGAACCAGCCGTGGATCTTCACTTCGTCTTCCGTCTTCAGGGACAGCTCCTCGTACTTCAGCCCGAACGACTGGGGCATGAGCGCGAAGTCCCGCGAGGGGAAGTAGATGTTGGCCCGCTCGAACCATCTCAGAGCGAACCATAAGGCCGTGAGGCCCGCCGCCAGCCACAGTATTTTGAGCATGGCTCTCCGCTTGTCGTTAAGCATTTCTCCACGCACTATATCTGTTTTTGAAGAATGTCAACACTCTCCCTAAATCATGCGCTTGCGGCGCTTCGACATTTGAGATATTATTGCCGCGGCGGCCCATGGCCAACCCGAAGAGGCACCAGCAGCAGGCGGTCGTCAAAGATGTATCCGCGCCCGCGGCGTCTTTCGCCCACAAGGCCCTCGTCTGGTGGCTGCCGATCCTCTATCTGCTGATCTCGGACTCGTTCTACCTGCGCACCTACGACTCCGCCCAGGTCAAGATCACGCTCGTGCAGATGGGCGGGGTCTGCCTGCTGGCCCTGTGGATCTGCCGCCTGCTGGAGGAGGGACGCAGGGCCTTCACGAAGACCGACCTCGTCACCCTGGCGCCGTTCCTGGCCTCCTTCGCCTACGGCATCTTCTCCTACATCCACGCGCCCTACAAGTTCTCCTCGCTGGACTTCTTCCTGCGGCGCGTCTTCTACCTGACCGTTCCGCTCATCGTCATCCGCGAGTTCAGCGAATCCGCCACCGAGAGGACGACCCGCATCCTCATCTGGACATGCGCCATCAGCGTCGGCTACGGCTTCCTCCAGTGGTTCGACATCAGCTTCTTCCCGCCCGGCCCCGGACGGGGGCCCGACCCCTTCATCTGGCGCGGGGCCTTCGGCGAGCGCGTCTTCTCCACCTTCGGCAACCCGAACTTCTTCGCAGACTACCTCGTCATCATGTTCCCCATCCTCGTCACCCAGTACCTGAAGACCCGGGAGTTCAAGATCCTGCCGATCCTCTTCCTGGACCTTTTCTGCCTCTGGTATACGGTGACGAAAGGCGCCTGGATCGGCTTCGCTATCTCGCTGATCCTCCTCATCTCGACCTTCAGCTGGTTCTTCGCCCATGAATTCATCGAGCGCCATTGGAAGAAGCTCGCCCTCTCCTTCGCCCTCTTCGGGGCCCTGGTGCTCGGCGCCGTCTACAACAAGCTGGCCCACTCCGCCTTCACCTCGGTCAACTTCCGCCTCTTCACCTGGGAGGCGACCTGGGAGATGATCCGCTCCCAGCCCCTCATCGGCACCGGCATCGGCTCCTTCTGGGTCATCTACCCGGCTTTCAGGCGGCCGCCCATCTTCCACATCGAGGGCAAGCACAACACGGAGACCGACCATTCCGAAAACGAGCACCTCGAGGTGCTCTTCGACGAAGGCATCATCGGGTTCGGCATCTTCTATTGGCTCATCATCAGCACCTGCGTCGTCGCCTACCGCTCGCTGAGCCAATTGACCGGCTCGCTGAAGAAGGGCCAGCGCGCGCCCCCGCACGCCTACGATCTGCTCGGCTACCTCATCGCCTTCCAGGGGATGCTCATCCACAACCTCTTCGACGTGAGCATGCGCTTCGTCTCCTCCGGGGTCTATCTGGGGCTGCTCTCCGGCCTGATCGTGAACCTCTCGCGGGGCGTCGCCCTCATCGAGCTGCACCAGGTCCGGGAGAGCGGCGAGCAGGCCCCGGCCGTCCCTCCCGGCCCCTCCCTCCTGGAGACCTTCTCGCAGTTCTTCATCTGGCCGGCGCGCCTGGCGGCCTGGGGCGGGCTCGCCTACGCCTCCTGGAAGATCTTCTCGGAGTACAGCGTGCTGCAGGGGCCGGTGTCCCAGCTCGGCTACGGCGGGGAGGTCCTGCAGTGGTGGATCGCCTGGTCCTGCTTCCTGTTCTGCGCCGGAGGCCAGCTCTTCATCTTCGCCCGGACGGTCCAGCTTTCGCGCAACGTCCTCGTCCCGGTGACCGCGGGGCTGATGCTCTGGCCCCTCTATCTGACCTGGGGGCATTTCAAGGCCGATGTCCACCACAACATCGCGATCTTCTTCTCCAAGCGCCAGGAATGGGACATGGCGCTCAAGAACTACCTCATCGTCGGCAGGCTCAACCCGGCCTTCGTGATGGCGAACTACTTCAAGGGCAACGTCTTCAACGACCGGTTCAACATGACGAAGCTCTACAACGAGAACTGGGGGGACAAGGACAAGAAGCCCCGCGATGATTTCGAGCGCGCCCTCGACGCCTACGCGGAGGTCCGGGCGCAGGCCCCCAATTACGTGCAGATGCACCACCAGATGGGCGTCCTGTACATGAAGAAGGCGGACTACGACCGCGGCCGCGGGGACGCGGCCCAGGCCGAGAAAGACCTCGACGAGGCGATCCGCCACTTCACGCTCTACTACAACCTCGATCCCGTCTTCCCGCCGAACTACTACCGGCTGGGCCACATTTACATGCTGCGCAGGCACTACGACAAGGCTGCCGAGACCTACAAGGAGTTTCTCGATGCGGTCAAGTGCGCCGTCGATGAGAAGCTTTCCTCCAAGCCCTGGCTCAGGCGCTCGATCCTCGCCTACCAGCCGCTCCAGGACCGGGGCGGCGCCTGGACGCACCGGCATGACGTGCCGGACGCCTATCTCCAGCTCGGCAACGCCTACTTCCTCGGCGGCAGGATCGCCGAGGCCGAGAAGGCGTTCCGGGACGGGCTGAAGGCGGATCCGAAGAACGAGAACCTGCAGAGGAACCTGCAGGTCCTCCTCATGCGGGGGAAGAGCCCGGCAGCCCCGGCGCCGATCGTCCCGCCCTCCGCAAGCCCGCAGGGCATGCCCCTGCTGGAGATCGAACGACGATAGCCAAGACCTTGTGACGCGCCTTCTGACGCCGGTCTTCGTATTCCTCCAGTTCGTCTGCCCGCTGATCTTCTTCACGGACCTGACGCGCAACCCGTACATCACCCAGATCGCCCTGCTGCACATCGGGATTTGCGCCGCGGCCGCCCTGTGGGCGCTCGAAGGCGCGCGCCGGGGGGAGCTGTCGCTGCCCAGGACCCCGCTGGACGCGCCGATGGCCGCGTGGCTCGCCGTCTGCGCCCTGTCTTGGCTGATCGGGTACTTCGGCCACGCCGCCTTCTTCCGCGAGTCCGTGCTCGCGGAGGGGACGCGCGTCCTGTATTTCACCGTCGTCAACTGCGTCATCCCCTTCTATCTCGCGGCCCAGTCCGCGACGGAGATCTCCGACGAGAGCCCTTCCCCGGCGCGCTGGGCAATCTTCTGCCTGGTCTGGGGAGTCCTGTGGCTGTTCTTCCAGCAGCTGCGCGCGCAGACGGGGCCCTTCGGAGGCCTTTGGGTCCACACGTGGGACCCTTACGGCGGCCTGCTGTGGATCGCCGGGACCGCGGCGCTCATATGGATGGCGCGGGGCGGCACGGTCCACGACATCTGGCATGTAGCCCTCGCCGGGGGCTTTCTGGCCGCGGCCTACGGGATCCTGCAGTACTTCAACATCGAGCTCATCTGGCAGAAGACCCTCAATCCCTACGGCGGCCGGTCCGTCTCGACTTTCGGGAATCCGAACTTCATGTCCTCCTACCTCGTCGTGGTCTTCCCCCTGGCCATCGTCTACTACTTGAAGGCGCGGACCCGCGGCCAGCGGGCCGTCTACGCCCTGATGCTCCTCGCTTTCGAGGCGGCGCTCCTCTGCAGCCTGACCCGGTCCTCGTGGGTCGGGGCCGCAGGGGCGACGGCCCTGCTTGCGCTGTCGCCCGAACTCCGGCGCCTGGCCCGCCAGGACCCGCAGTTCACCGGCTTCGTCGTTACGGCCGCGGCAATGATGGCCGTCTTCTGGCCGCAGAGCCTCATCAGCGGCCAATACTCGTCCTCCGTGATCGGCCGGCTCTCCGAGGTGACGAGGATCGCGCATCCCAGCCCAGGGGAGGCCTTCTACAGCCCCTGGCACCAGCGCAAGCTCATCTGGACCTGCGCTTGGCAGATGGGAGCGGAAAGCCCCCTCTTCGGGAAGGGTTGGGGCCTCTTTGAGCTGTTCTATCCCTTCTTCCAGGGGAACATCCTGGACCATTTCGACTTCTTCCGCAACATGCGCACCCACGCCAACAACGCGCACAACGAAATCCTCGAGGTATGGGCCCAGGCCGGGATCCTGGGCGTGGGGGTTCTGTTCTGGACGTGGGCCGTCTTCTTCAGATCTCTCTGGGACGGCGCGGCCGTGAAACCCAAGACGGCCAAGGCCAAGGAGCCCGTGTGGCTCTACGCGGCCGGGGCAGGGATCGCGGGGATGCTCCTGGACAACCTGCTCAACGTCTCGCTCCATTTCGCGGTGCCGGCCTTCATCTTCTGGTGGCAGGCGGGCATCGCCATGGGGGCGCTCGCGCACGCTCAGGGCCGGCGGCGCGCGCTCTCCAAGCCGGCCGCGTCCGCGGCCGCGGCCCTGCTCATCGCGGCCTGCGCCTGGGGCGCCTGGCAGGGAGTGCGGATGTGGTACCGGGAGGCGTACTACTTCATCGGCTTCAAGCACGTCCGCAGCAGCCGCTTGAAGGAAGCGATCGAGGCGCTCGACCGGGCCTATCGCTGGCATCCGCGGGAGGTCAACAGCAACTACGAGCTCGGCAACGCCTACGCCCGCTCGGACCAGCCGCAGAAGGCGGTGTGGGCCTACCGCGAGGCCCTCAACGCGAACGCCGGGTACGACGAGATATATTTCAATCTCGCGACCATCCTTTCAACGCGCATCGGGGACCGGGAAGGGGCCGAGAAGAACTTCCTCACCTCCTGGGCCATCAACCCGCTCTCCCATGACCTCTACGTCAACTTCATGGCGCTGCTCCTGCGCGAGCCTGGAAAGAACGCGGATCTGGTCGTCGAGCTGCTCGAGCGCGCGGTCCATTTCTTCCCGGAGAACCTCAACTTCCGCAACAACCTCGGCTATCTCTACAGCCTCAAGCGCGACTACGCCAAGGCCGAAGGCGCCTACGGCGAGCTCCTGCGCCGCCAGCCGGGCTTCCAGATGGCCGAGCAGAACCTGATGACCTCGCTGAGGCAGTCCGGGAACAAGCCGCCGGAAGTGCTCGCCCGCCTCGACGACCTGCGCCGCCTTGAGCAGATGGTCCGCGTGCAGGACTTCGGGCCCGCCTCGCTCGATCTGGCCCGGCGCCTGGGCGCCTCCTTCCCCGACGACGTCCGGACGCGGTTCTACCTCGGCAACCTGGAGCTGATCCGCGGGGACCCGGCGAAGGCGGCGGAGGGCCTGCGCTTCGTCTTGAGCCGGGAGCCCGGGAACGTCCCGGCGCTTATCAATTACGGCCACGCGCTCAAGCGCCTCAGCCGCCTCTCCGAAGCCGCCGCGGCCTTCCGGGCCGCGCTCGAAGCGGACCCCAAGAACCCCATCGCCGCGGCGGAGCTCAAGGCCCTGAAGGGCCCTGAAGGGGTCAGGTCTGGACAATAGACATTGACATGCCGACTTTCTACTGCTCACAATGTCTATTGTCCAGACCTGACCCCATTGACAACGCGCGATGTGGAGTTATACTTTAGTCAGGAGGGATAAGGGACAAGAGCCATGCAACAGATGAAGCTCAGCGACATCCTCCTGCAGGGGAAGGTGCTTTCGCAGGAGCAGATCGACAAGGCTTCCAAGCACGCCGAGCAGACCGGCGTGCGCCTGCGCGAGTCCGTCGTCAAGCTCGGCTTCGCGACCGAGGAAGCCATCGCCATGGCCGTCTCGAAGATGCTCCGCGTGCCCTTCGCCTCCAAGGAGAACAAGATCCTGGTCCCGGAGAAGGACCAGAGCCTGGCGACCATCATCGACGAACGCTTTGCGCGCGACAACACCCTGGTCCCCCTCTTCCTCGACGACAGCCACCTGGGCGTCGCGATGGCCGAGCCCGAGAACATCCTCCTGCTCGACAACCTCAAGCTCATGACCGGCTTCGAGATCGAGCCCTTCATCGCGGCGAAGAGCCAGATCATGAAGGTCATTGACGAGTTCTACGGCTCCTCCGGCGGAGGCCTCATCGACAAGGTCATGGCCAAGAAGGAGGACGAGAGCGCCGGCGACGCCACGGGCGGAGACGACGTGGACGTCACCTCGGACGCCAAGCTCGACCTCGACAAGATGGTGGCCGAGGCCCGGGGCGCGCAGGTCGTCACGCTCGTCAACGCCATCCTCAAGCAGGCCATCGGCGAGCGCTGCTCGGACATCCATCTCGAGCGCTACGACGAGCGCGTCATGCTCCGCTTCCGCATCCACGGGGTCCTCTACGAGCGGACCCCCCCGTCCCTGGACAACTTCGCGGCCGTGGTCAGCCGCATCAAGATCCTCACGAAGCTCGACATCGCGGAGCGGCGCCTTCCGCAGGACGGCAGCTTCTCGCTCAAGATACAGAACCGCAGCATCGATCTCCGCGTCTCGATCTGCCCGACCGTGTTCGGCGAGAAGGTCGTCATGCGCATACTCGACAAGGGCGCCGTCGAGCTCAACATCGACAAGGTCGGCTTCGAGCCGCGCCAGAAGGTGGACTTCCTTAAGGCGGCCGAGTCGCCGCATGGCTTGATCTTCCTGACGGGGCCCACCGGGTCCGGAAAGACCACCACCCTCTACACGGTCCTCAACACCATCAAGACGCCCGAGATGAACTTCATGACCATCGAGGATCCCGTCGAGTTCAAGCTCGAGGGCATCAACCAGGTCCAGGTCCGCGCGCAGATCGGCCTCACCTTCGCCGCGGCGCTGCGCTCCTTCCTCCGCCAGGACCCCGACGTCATCCTGGTCGGAGAGGTGCGCGACCAGGAGACCGCGCAGACCTGCATGCGCGCGGCCTTGACCGGCCACCTGGTCCTCTCCACCCTGCACACCAACAGCGCCCTAGAGTCCATTGTCCGCCTGACCGACATGGGCATCGAGCCGTTCCTGCTCTCCTCCTGTCTGCGGATGGTCGCGGCCCAGCGCCTGGTGCGTACGCTCTGTCCGACCTGCCGGATGGTGGTGCAGCCCGACAAGGACGTCCTGGCGATGTGCGTCAAGGACAGCCTGCTCGACCCGCCGCCGGATCCCGCGAAGCTCGTCATCTACCAGGCGCGCGGCTGTCCCAAATGCTCGCAGACGGGCTATTCCGGGCGCATCGCCATCTACGAGATCTTCTACATCACAGCGAAGCTCCGCGACGCGATCTACAAGAAGAGCGGCGACATGACCCTGCTCAAGGAGATCGCCGTCTCCGAGGGCATGTGGAACCTGAGGGCGAGCGGCTGGCGGAAGGTCATCGCGGGGATCACGACTCCTGAAGAGATCATGTCGATCACCATCGGGGATTGACAACCCTCCTTCATCCTGTTAGACTACCGCGCACTTATGGCACGCTTTCTTTATACCATCCAGGACAGCAAGGGCGACACCTCCTCCGGCACTCTTGAGGCTTCCGATGAGAACGAGGCCATCAACACCCTCCAGGGGAAAGGCTACTTCATCCTCTCCATCCAGGCGGAGAAGGAGTCCTCCGGCGGCATGGGCCGGCTCCGCCGGGCCGGCGGCAGCGTCGGCGGGCGCGACCTGGCCTTCTTCGGCGAGCAGCTCGCGACGCTGCTCAACGGCGGCGTCCCGCTCGTGCGGGCGCTGACCCTGCTCGGCGAGCACTCAGAGAGCCCCGCGCTCAAGTACGCACTCCACACCGTCACCAAGGACGTGGCCAGCGGCTCCTCCCTGCACAAGGCCCTGGAGAAGCACCCCAAGGTCTTCGACACCCTCTGGATCTCCCTCGTGCAGGCCGGAGAGCTCAGCGGGCAGATGCCCAAGTCGCTCAAGCAGATTTCGACCTACATCCAGGCTCAGGAGGAGCTCCGGGGGAAGGTCATCACGGCGCTCGCCTACCCCGCGGTCCTGTTCACGATCTCGATGGGCGTGCTGATCTTCTTCATCGTCAGGATCGTCCCCACCTTCGCGGAGATTTTCAAGAGCTTCGACCTGAAGCTGCCGGCCGTCACCATGGCCACCATCGCGGTCTCGAACCTCCTCGTCCACAACCTCATCTCCCTGATCGCCGGGATCGCCGTCGTCGTCTTCACCCTGAAAGCGTACCTGGCCACGGATGCCGGCCAGGTCACGAAAGCCCATTTCCTGTTCGGGCTGCCGTTCTTCGGCGCCTTCATCAAGAACATCCAGACCGAGCGGCTGCTGACGACCCTTTCGACCCTCATTGAGAGCGGCGTCAGCATCCTCAACGCCATCGCGGTCCTCGAGGGGGTGTTCTCGGCGAACAAGGTCTTTTCGGCGGCGCTGAAGGCCGTCAAGAACGACGTGGCCACCGGCAAGTCCATCTCAGCCGCTTTCAAGAAGACCGGCGTCTTCCCGCCCCTGGTCACCGAGATGATGTGGATGGGCGAGGAGTCCGGCAAGCTTCCGGACATTCTCGGGACCCTCTCGACGTTCTACCGGGAGCAGATCGACCAGTTCACGCGGCGCTTCACCTCGATCATCGACCCGATCATGGTGGTCTTCATCGGAGGCATCGTCGGCGTCATCGTGCTCTCGATCTTCATGCCCATCTTCCAGCTCTCGCAGGTCGGGGGGAAGTAGCTCCGTCCCGGACATCCATACGGCCTGGGCTGTTCCAATTGGTAAGGATACACTTTTAAATCTCCAAGAAAGTCTTTGAAACATTTTCTTAACAACCGCGAAATGATTCAATAACCGCTATAAGACACATTAATAGCACGATGAGCGGATTATCCCCGGGCCTTGCGGCCCGCAGGGCGTTTGGACTCTGCCTCCTAGGAGCCGCCGTTTTCTGGGCGGCGGTCCCGGCGCGGCTCGCGCCTGATGACGCGTTCATCGACGTCTCCGGATACGGCAAACAGATGCGCATGGCCATCCGGGACTACGAGAACGGCAACGACCTGGCGGCCATGGACCGTTTCATGGACGTCCTTGTCAACGGCGATCCGTCGGAAAGGCCGATGGCCAACGACTACCTCAACCGGATCACCCAGCGGATGTCCAATATCGGCGAAGTCCGCAGGCAGGCGCCCCAGGCGGCCGTCATCGAGAGTTACGGCAAGCAGACGCCCCGTTCACCCGTCTCCCCCGGCCAGGTCCAGGAGCGGCCGGAAGGCCCGCCTTCCCAGGAGGACTTGAGGCCCCGGATGACCGAAGGGGAGCTCTCAAGCTCGGACCGCACCGTGATGAAGCGGGAGATCGAGGCGAAAATCCAGAATCAAGCCCGCCTATCGGTCGACAAGCTCAAGCGCTATGAGGACATCCGCGTCCAGATGGCGACCAGCCGCGCCCCGCGCGCGATCGCCATCCCAGCGGACCTCCTTTTCGACGACGGGATCCAGTTCAAGAGGGACGCGGGGAAGATTCTCGACATCCTGACCGAACTGGTCTTCAACCTCGGCGCCACGCAGGTGGCGATCCTGCCGGAAGGCGCGATCATCGGGAACGCGAAGATCCTGGACATGCGGCGGACCATGGGGATCAGCTCCCACCTCTACAAGGCCGGCCTCGCGCCGTCCCGCATCCGCGTGAACCTCCTGCCCACCCAGGTGGATGTCCCGCGCGAGATGCAGGATTTCCGCGGCATCCTCCTGATTTTTCTTTACAATCAGCCGCTCCACCTCGCCAGCCAGAGCGCTTTGGACGAACGCGGCGGCCCGCCGGTTTCCCTCGGCGCTTGGCCGCCGTCCATCGACCCGAGGAACGGCGAAGGAACGATCATCGAATTCTCGGTCATCGAGCCCCCGCCCGGCCTGATGTCCTGGAGGTTCCAGCTTCTCGGGCCCGGGGAGCGCAGAGGAGAGGACTTCGTGACCCTGCAGGAGGTCAAAGGCTCGGCGCCGGTCTTCCACCAGATCTATTGGAACGGCCGGAAGAGCTATTTCGGCCAACCCTATCCTCCGGGCCAGTACGAAGCCGTGCTGAGCGCGACCGACTTGAAGAACCGCGCTCGCAAGAAGCATCTCTGGGTCACCCTGGAGGGGGCCCCGCGCCCGAAGCCGCCGAAACCGGAGACCCCCCTGGTCGCGAAGGCGGTGAAGCCCAAGCCCGAAGCCCAGCCGTCGGACCTGCCCAGCGTGGAGGAGCAGCAGGGGGAATCGGAGGAAGAGGAGGAGGCCGCGGTGAAAGCCGCGGCCAAGGCGGTGAGCGACGCGAAGCCCAAGAGAGCCCAGCCCCCGGCGCAGAAGAAAGGCAAGCAGCCGAAGACGCAGAAAAAGCCCGAAGCGGAGCTCGGGCCGAAGGTCGAAGCCGAGGAGACGGTCGAGAAGCCCGCCAAACCCGAGGAGCCGGCTGAGAAGCCGGCCAAGCCCGAGGGGACCGCGGAGAAACCCACCTCCAAGAAAGGGGTGGAGATCGGAGGCTCCAAGCCCGGCGCGACCGAATCGGCCAAAAGCGGCGCCGCCGCCAAGCCGGCGGACCCGGACCAGCCCCAGCATCCGGGCGTGGTGAATTTCCAGGTGGCGTTCGTGCGCAACAGCGTCAACATGGCGCAGGACAGCGAACCCGTGCTCGGCCACGTCGCCGACACAATGGAGCTCTACCCTCTGGACAAGATCAACCTCGTCGGGTATGCTTTTAGCGGCGAAGCCGACGCCGCGGGCCTCGCGCAGAAGCGGGCCGACTTCGTCAAGAGGCGCCTCGTCGAGCAGTACCGCATGAAGGCGGAAATGATCCAGACTCAGACGCAGGTCACGGACAACGAATCTTTCCGGGTCGAGGTCTACATCGTCAGAGGGCGGTGAGCATGGACATCAGCCAAGTCGTCGAGCAGCTTTCGTTCGGGAAATCGGTTCCGAAGATGCCCTCCTGCTTGGGCCTTTTCCTCAGCCCCGACATGATCTTCCTGACCGAGGTCCGCTACTCCGACGGCAAAGTGCAGGTCTCCCACCTGCTGCGCATCCCGATCCCGGCCGGCCCGCCGTCGAAGGAGACGAAGACCGGAGGATCCCTGAATACGGATTTCCTGGCGGACTCCGAGCGCGTCAGCGGCATCATCCGCAAGGAGATGGAGAACTTCAAGTGGGGCTCGAGATTCGTCATGGTGACGCTGTCGCACCACTTCGGGATTCTGCGCTACTTCATCCTGCCCGGCATCGACCGCCGCTTCTGGAAGATGGCCATCCCCGCCGAGGCCAAAAAATACATCCCCATCAACTTCGCGACGCTCGTCAATGATTTCCAGGTCATCCCCGTGCCCCCGGGGCCGGACAAGCGCCCCAAGTTCGGCTCACTTTTCGGCGTGACCCCCCGCAGGAATCTGGACTCCATCCGCGAGCTCGTCGCGAAGCTGGGGCTCCAGCTCGTGGGCGTGGAGCTGGCGCCCGTCTCGACCGAACGCCTCTGGGACTGCGTCGAGCGCGTCGGCAATCCCTACGCCCAGGTGCATTTCGACGGGGGGGAGGTCCGCATCCTGATCTCCGACGGCGGGCTGCCGATCTTCTACCGGGAGATATTCCTCAGCCCCGACGCGACCGCGGCCGAGATACGCAAGATCGACCTTTCCGGCTGCGTGGACTTCACCAAGAAGCAGCTCAGCTCGAAGGGGCCGGACAAGATCCGCCTCAGCGGCCAGACCGGGGACCTCGCGGGCTGGCAAGCGGCCTTCGCGCAGGAAACGGGCCTCCAGACCGCCTTGATGGAGACCGACAAGCTCCTGGGACTGAAGGGCGGCCGGTGGGGCGGGTACGCCGCGATCGGCGCCGCCCTGCGGCACCTGGCGCCTACGCCGCTCATGCTCGACCTCAGCGGCGTAGGCCGGGTCAGCGACGACGACCGCCGGACCGCCATGACGATCTTCAAGCTCTCCGCGGCCGTCGCCGCGGTGCTGCTGGCCTTGGGAGGCTACCGCCACACCTTGCTTTCGATGAAGCAGGGCGAGTTCGCCAAGCTGCGCAGCCAAGTGGATGTCCTCAAGGAGTTCGAGGGCAAGACCGCCGAACAAATCGAACAGGCCATCTCGCAGATGCGCGAGAAGGTCAACTCCTTCGGCACCATCACGGCCAAGCAGGTGCCGCTGACGCATATCCTGCAGGCCATCGCCGAGACGATCCCGAACCAGGCCTGGATCACGGACCTGATCTACGAGAACCCGATCACCATCGCCGAGAAGCAGGCCGCCAGGGTGCTGAAGCTGAAAGGAAGCGTCTTCGGCAACTCGCCGGCCGCGGAGCAGGACATCGCCTTCCGCTTCGCCGACACCCTCCGCAAGAACGAGATATTCTCGAAGGCTTTCAAATCCATCGACCCCTCCGTGCACAAGAAGGAGGCCGAGGGAGGGGCGGGCGCTGGGGCCATGAATCCGTCCGAGGCGAACGAGAATCTGGAGAAAAGGACGCAGTTCGACATCGACTGCTCGAACGTGAGGAAGCTCTAGGGCCATGGCCATCACGATCGGGCCGGACGATTTGAAGCGCTGGGCCTCGCTGTTCGGAGCGGAGCTCAAGGTCCTCAAGGATGGGCTCCGCGATAAAGGCCCGAAGTACTTCGCCCGCCCGCTGGCGCTCGGCTGCGTCATAATCTTCGCGAGCTACTATTTCGTATACAAGCCGCCGGAAGGAGCCATGGCGGACGCGGCCAAGAAGCTGGAGGCTATCCGGGCTACGACGCAGTACGCCGCGGACTACCAGGAGCTCCAGGAACGGCTGAACCTCCTCTCCATCCGGCTGCCCCATACGAAGGAGCCGGGGGCCTGGCTGCTTTCGGAGGTCCGCGAAACCCTGCGCCAGGAGGGCATCATCCCGACCGACCTCTCCACGCCCAACGACCAGCCGGGGGCCGGCTACCGGCTCATCTCGATGACCGTCACCCTGAGCACCGGCTTCACC
Organism: Elusimicrobiota bacterium; assembly: GCA_016212885.1. Taxonomy (GTDB): domain Bacteria; phylum Elusimicrobiota; class Elusimicrobia; order UBA1565; family UBA1565; genus UBA9639. Next base: position 16,175 of record JACRDO010000028.1, read on the forward strand.
CAGCTCGCGAATTGGATCGCGCGCATCGAGCGGAGCAAGTCCCTGATGCACATCAAGGACCTCAAGCTCGTGAAGTCCCAGACCCCGATCGGGATGAACAAGGTCGACGTCACAGTGACGACGATCGTTCCAGCCGGCGAGGGCGCCATGACCTCGGCCGGGGGCGGCGCGCCATGAGCGGAAAATTGATCGGCTGGATCATCATCCTGGCGGCTTTGGCCGTTCCGGCCTTCCTGTTCTATAACTGGCTCGGCAAGATGAAGGCTCAGACTCAGCCCATCGAGGTTCACCGGAAGCCCGAAGGCGGCGCGTTCGGCGGGGCCGGCAGCCAAGTTCGGCCCTCCACAGGCGCCGCGGCGGGCGACCGAGCGCTATCGCGAGGAAGTGTGACCGAGCCTTCTGGCGAGGGAATGCCGCTCCCGAGCGTCGTGAGAGAGCGGCCCGCCTCCGAGGGCCTTCCGGGGGCGGCCGCCGCCGTATCGACGTGGACGGTCTCCGCGGCGCCGTCGGCCCCTGCCCCGCAGCCTCAAAATCCGGAAAATCCCGCGGCCGCTGCGGCCGCGCAGGCGGCTCAGGACCCGGGCTTCGGAATCGGAGTTTCACAGGCGGCGGCGCAGGCCGCCGCCTCGGCGAAGCGCCCCGGAACGCCCACGGTGGAGTACAACCCCTCGACCCAGCGCGACCCGACCATCTCTCCGGTGGACCTTAAGAAGATGGCGGTGGAGAAGCAGCGGAAGGATCTGATCGAGGCCGAGATGCGGGACGAGGCTCTAAACGCCAAGAAGCCGAAGAAGAAAGAGGCGAAAGCCGAGCCCTCCTGCGAGGAGCGCCTGCAGCTTTTCGGGATCATCTCGATGCCCTCCGGCAACGCCGCGATAGTCAACAATTCCACCGTGCGCGAGGGCGATGCGATCGAAGGGGCGGTCGTAAAGAAGATCACGACCGGCACCGTCGTTTTTCAATGCAGGGGAAGGCCGATCATCAAGAAGGTCTCGAAATAGGCTTGCGGCCGCGCAGGGAGGAGCATCATGAAGACAACGAACGAAAAGCCGGTGAGACGGGCCTGGGCGTCGCTGCTTTCGGCCGTTCTCGCGGCGGAGTCTTTTTTGGCGGGCGCCGCGCCCGCATGGGCGCAGCGGCGGAAGGCCGAGCCCGAAGCCAACCCGCAGTTCCAGGAAGACAGCCGCAAGGAGACGCGCGGCGGCGCCCCCATCGGCGAGGGCGCGGCCGAAGCGGCCCCGGCTCCGGAGGCGGAGCAGCCCCAGCCTGAAGCCGAAGAACCTGCGCCGGGCGGGCCCCAGTTCCCTCCGCGCCCGGCCCCGAACGTGCAGATCGGCGCGACCCAGACGCGGCGGGCCGTGCCCGCCGAGCCGACGGACCCTCTGGAGACGCGCATCGTGGTCCGCGTCAAGAGCGCCCCGCTTTCCACCTTCCTTGACACGATCTCCGCCCAGGCGAAGGTCAACTTCATCATCACGGAAGGCCTCGAGGAGAAACGCATTACGGCCTTTCTGCAGAATGTGACGGTCCGCGAGGCCCTTCAGATCCTGCTTGAGATCAAAGGCCTGACGTACCAGCGCATCGGCCGGAGCAACACCTACGTCGTCTCGCCCCGGGCCAAGGGAGTCCCCAACCGCATCACCCGCATCTACAACCTGAACTACATCCCGCTCATGTCGATGAGCGGGGGGCAGGCCGACTTCACGCCGGGCGGGCAGCAGGGCGGAGGCGGAGGCGGCCAGCAGCAGCAGGGCATCGCCATCCTGACCGTCCTCTTCAGCGTACTGACCAAGGAGTACGGGAGCGTCGCCATCGACGCGCGGACGAACTCGCTGATCATCACCGACATCCCTGAGGTGTTCCCCCAGGTCGAGCAGATCCTGGCCGAGCTCGACAAGAAGTCGCCACAGGTCATGATCGAAGCCCAGATCGTCGAGATCGACTCGGACCGCGCGCAGAACATCGGCTTGGAATGGGGAGGCGCCAAAGGCGAGCTGGGCGTATACACCGGCCCGATCCGGGACACGACCTTCCCCCTGAACATGCCGACCAACCTCACGAAAGCGCGCTTCTTCGATCCGCTCACGAACATCGTCAGCAACCTCGGACAGCAGGCCGCGGGAGGCAACACCGCGGGCCAAGGCGGAGGATCGGCCGAGGGCACCGGTGAGTCCACGGCGTACCGAGGCCTCGTTCTGGGCAGCAACCTTCAGACCGGCCTGCTCGACCTCACCACCCTGCGGGTCGTCCTGCGCGCCCTCGTCACGCGCTCCGAGGCGCGGTTTCTGGGCAAGCCGAAGATCCTCACGCTCAACAGCAAGTCGGCCGTCATCCAGATATCGCAGAACCAGGCGGTCGCGATCAACCAGCAGCTGACCGCCGGCCAGGGCACCACGATGACCACCGCGCAGGCCGAGCGCTTCCCGACCGGCCTGACCCTGCGCGTCACCCCGCAGATCAACAAGGAAGGCTACATCTCGATGCTGGTGGAGCCTTCCTTCTCGAACGTCATCGAATCCATGATCTCCTCGCAATCGAACTCGGTGTTCGACCCCACCACGCGCGCGGCCTCGACCCTGGTGCGCGTCAAGAACGGGCAGACCCTGGTGCTCGGCGGCCTGCTCGAGTCGAGAGAGACGAAGGCCGTGAGGAAAGTGCCCCTCTTGGGCTATATCCCGCTCATCGGCTGGCTCTTCACGAGCGTCAGCACCCAGAGGAGCAACACGGACCTCGTCATCTTCATCACGCCGACGATCGTGAACGACTGACCCTCCCCCTTGCATTCCGGCGGCAAGCGGGGTACGATATGGACCGGAGGGACTCAGAACGACCATGCTGAAGACCTGGCCTTATTCTTTGAAGCGGTGGAAAGGATTCACACTCATCGAGCTCCTGGTCGTCGTGCTGATCATCGGAGTCCTGGTGGCCTTCGCCATTCCGCAGTACATCAAGTCCATGGAGGCCTCGAAGGCCGATGACGCGGCCGCCATCGTGAAGATGATCGGCACCGCGAACCGGATGTTCTCTCTCGACCGGAACGGTTACGCCAGAGGCGCACTGAATAATGCGACTTGTTGCCCTCCCCCTACGTATGACTGCGGCGCTTGCAACATCGGTTCGTGGAGCTCCTGTCAGCTTCTTGCCTGCAAGTATCTGGCCACAATGAATTGGGACGACAAACCCTACGACTTCCATGCCGGCAACATAAGCTGCGCCAGCACGGGCCAATCCGACGTCGTCGCCTGCGCGAGGCGCTGCAGCAGCGGCCGCCCGGGCTGCACGCAGAGCATGCCCTACAAGGATTACGGTTACACAATAAACAACGCCGGCGTCATCGCGACGGCTGGCGGCGCGCCCAAGGCCCCCTGAGCCGCGCCGGACGTATCGAACTTTCCCTACGACTTAGGTTCGATGCGTCCCGAACAACCGGACGACTTAGCTTCGGGACGTCCCAAACCAACTGAATTCGGATGTTTGGGACGTCCAAACCTACGACGTGTGGAAGGTTTGGACGTGAGCCGAAGGCTCATCCTGACGGCCGACGATTTCGGCTGCTCCCGGGAAGTCAACGAAGGCGTCCTGCAGGCCTGCCGCGGGGGGGTTCTGCGGCACGCGAGCCTGATGGTGGGGGAGGACTCGGCCGAAGAAGCGGCCCGGCGGTCGAAGTCCGAATGCCCGGCGCTTTCCGTGGGCCTGCACCTCGTGCTCGCGCAGGGCCGGGCCGTCTCCCCGCGGTCCGCGGACGCCTTGGCCCCGGGAGGGGTCTTCCCGGCCGGCCCCGCCCTCTGCGGACTGAGATACTTTTTCCGCGGAGAGCTCGCCGGAGCCCTCGAGAACGAGATGCGCGCGCAGTTCGAGCGCTTCCTCTCCTTCGGCCTGTCCCCGTCGCACGTGGACGGCCACGCGAACATTCACGCGCACCCGGTCGTTTTTCCGATGCTCCTGAGGCTCGCGCGGGAGTACGCCTTCAAGCGCGTCCGCCTGCCGGGTGGAGAATTGAGGCGGGCCCTCTCCTACCGCTGGAGGCCCTTTCTCGCGCAGTTGGGCCAAGGCTTGATCTTCGCCTTGCTGGAGAGGCATCTGCGGAGCTTCCCCGGCTCAGACTTGTGCCCTGAGCGCTGCTGGGGGCTTCTTCGCTCGGGCCTCATGACGGAGGCCTACCTGCTCCACCTGCTCAGGGACCTGCCCGAAGGCGTGACTGAGATCTACTTTCATCCGACATCTTCCCCTGAGACTGTCCCGGTGACGCCGACGCCCTCACACCGCTCCAGACTGGAGCTGGAGGCGCTCACGAGCCCCCGGGTCAAGGAGGCGATCCGCGCGGAAGGGATCGAGCTGGTCTAGTCCCCGAGGCGGGCTTTGCCCGCCGAGGTGTTTTGGGAACATGAAGCCGAGGCTGGGGCGGGACATGAAAGCCTGCTCGACGGAATGTTTCCAAAAGACCCGCGATTCGCTTCGCTCATCGCGGGGGACTGAGGCTGGCCTCGGGATTCTTCCGCAGTTCCTGGGTATAGAGCAGCAGGCCCAAGCCCGCCCAGGCCAGCTCGCGGATATGGCGGACGATGCCCAAAGCGAGCCCTGTCTGCGCTCCGAGCCCCAGCAGATGCAGGATGGCGGTCTTGCCGGCCTCCTGGGTGCCGACCTTGGCCGGGACCATGAAGAACGCCATGTCGGTCACGTTCGAGAGCACTTCGATGAGCAGCGCGGTTATCCAAGTCACGCGCACCCCCAGGAAAGCGCAGATCGCGTAAACCTCGACGGCTGTCCAGGCGTAGCCAAGCGCAAAGAACCCTGTGGATATCCACCACCGAATAGGGTGATCCAGATAGAAGTCGCGCAATTGGCCCGGAACGGCCTTCAGCAGATGGGCCGATGAGGGGACGCCCCGGCTCCGGCCGGCCCAGAGCCAAAAGCCTGCCGCGCCCGCGGCAAGCGCGACCAGCGCGAAGAGGGAGCCCCAGCGGATCCAATGGTCGTAGCGCGCGAGCGCACTCATGCTGCCGGGCACGAGAACCGCCAGGCCGAGCAGCGCGAATAGGATCTGCGCGAGCGATTGGGTGCATTTGGCGCTCACCACGCTCCCCAAGCGGACGTCGGCCGGCACGGCGTTGTCGATGAGCAGGGCCCGGGTGTACTCGCCGGCGATGGTCGCGCTCGGCGTGAGGTAATTGACCCCGTCGCCCTGGATCCGGTGCCGGTAGAGGTCCCCGAACCGGAAGAGCGCTTCATGCCTCTTCGGGATCGCGAACCGCCATCCAAGGGCGTTGAAGAGGTGGGGGACGGCCTCCTGCGCCAGGATGAAGATGAAGCCCCAGCCGACCTTGAGCAGGAGCCGGCCGACCTGGGCCGCGTCGAGCTTCCAGAGCAGGACCGCGAAGGTC
>JACRDO010000029.1 GCA_016212885.1 Elusimicrobiota bacterium
CCGGCGCCCGCCCTCTCCGGCTTCCCAGAGCGCCTGCGAGGACTGGCGAGCGGAGAACAGCCGGCGCCCGCCCTCTCCGGCTTCCCAGAGCGCCTGCGAGGACTGGCGAGCGGAAAAGTTGTTGATCGTGGGGCTTGATGAATTCGAATCGATGCCCTGAGCCGTCCCTGCCGGCGCTGCGATGTCCTCTCCCACCTTGATCTCCACGGCCTTCCTCCACCCCGGGCGCGTCAGATAGGGATGGTTGCCAGTGGCGCGAATTGAGCGCCCCGAGGCGGCGGTCAGGCGGAAGATGGGCTTGACCCCCATATATAAGCAGCCTCAAGCGATTGACATAATTCCTTTCATGTACTATATTATGTATAGAATCTGATACATAATGAGTACCTATATATTGCCTGCCTCTGAGCTTCGCAGCAAGATGGCGAAGATCCTGGCCATGCTGAAGAAGGACGGCGCTCCGTGCTTCGTCACCAAAAGCGGCCGCGCGGTGGCCGCCCTGCTGCCGATCGAGCTTTACGACGAACTCATCAGCTCCTTGGAGGACCGGCTGGACGAAGAGGACGTCCGGCTCGCGGGCGAGGTGCGGGACGCGCGCAAGGAGTATAAAGCCCGCAAGACCGTCTCCCTGACGGAACTCAAGCGCCTCCTGCAACATTAGTGCTCGTCATCCATTTCAGCGCCCGAGCCGCAAGAGAGCTGCGCGAATGTCCCGCAGAGCTGCGGGAGCGCCTGCTGGCGGCGATCGAAAGCCTTGAGGCGGCTCCTCGGCCGCCTGGATGCAGGAAGCTTTCCGGAGCCCTCGCAGGAAGCTATCGCATCCGCGTCGGACATTACCGCGTGATCTACGACGTCTACGACGGGGACCGCGCAATCCTCATTGCGAAGATCGGGCCGCGCAAGTCGATCTATCGGTAGGGGCTCATCCAGAGGGAGGATTCCCATCGGCGGAAGATGGAGAGGCGGTCTTCTCGCCCAGGCCCTCCAGGGCAGCGGCCGCGCGGGTGCGCAGTTCAGGGCTCTTATCCTCGATGCATCTTTTCAGGGCCGCGACGGAGCGCGGGCCTCCGAGGAGTCCCAGAGCCTCGACGGCGTTGAAACGGACAGCATCCGCCGGGTCGCGCAGCGCCTTAATCAGCGGCTCCACCGCGCGCGCGTCCCCCGCCTCTCCCAGATCGTGCGCGGCAAAGGCGCGCTCGAAGACCTTCGAGCTCTCAAGGCCTTCGATGTTCCGGGCCATCTTCCGCGCTGCGGGGTCCTCCGCGCCCAGGCGAGAGCCCGCCACCCAGCCGATGGAGAGGAAGACCGCGGCGAAGACGGCCGCCCCGGCCCAGAGGAGAATCTTGCGCAGGGCCGGCACTAGTATACGCGGCAGTAAGTTCGCCAATGGTTTTTGAGGCATCAAAATCATGACCCGAAACGCATTCTGCCCCCAACAGATCGACCGGACCCCGCGGGGGGTTCACTGAGTCTTACTGCGGCGGTTCCTGCCCCTGCGCGTCCTCTTTGCGGGGCTTGAGCTTGAGCTTGATCCCCTTGCCGCTCTTGAGCTTGAACTCCAAGGTCCCCTGCTTCTTGGATTCTTCGCGGAGCTTCTCCAGCTGCGCTTGCGCGTCCTTGGGGTTGATGCCGTTCTGCCAAGTGAGGTGGTCGGAAGCCGACATGGGCCGCGGCTGCTCCGGCGCCTCGGCCGCGCTCATGACGAAAGCCATGTTCCCGGCATCAAGGAAGCTGCGGCCGTGCTTGTTGCTGAGCTCCACGTGACCCTCGTAGACCCGCACCGCGAGCCGGTTCGCGAGCTCCAGGTCCGCCTCGGTGCCGCGGATGGACATGGTGGCGAGGATGGAATTGACCTTCATCGCCGCCTTCTTGTTCATCAGGCGGGTCCACACCTGCCCGGCCTTCATGCTGAGCTCCGCGGCGCGGTCCCCCGAGCCGCCGTCCACCACGTCGAAGACCGTGTTCCCGTTGATGCGGACCTCCACGCCGGAGAGCATGGCGATGGCGGCCAAATCCCCTTCGCGGGTGCGGACCACGTCCCCCTGGCGGAGGAACTGGCCCGTCTTCAATGGCCCCTGCCGGGCCCCCTGCTCGAGCCTGGGCGAGCCCTCCACCGCGGTCGCCACGGCGCACACCGGCGCCCTCTCCCTTGCAAAAGCCCCGCCTGCGAGGCCGGCGGCCAGAGCCAGCGCGCAAAGCGTGCATCGGATTCCCATGTTTTTTCTATTTTAACATATTAGCGAACAACAGCGAGCTTTTTGATCACCTTCGCGTTCTGGCGCTCGGGCCCGCCCTTCACCTTCACCATGAAGAGGTACACCCCTGACGCCGCGTTCTCCCCGCGCATGTTCTTCAAGTCCCACTGCGCGTGGTACACCCCGGGCGCGGTCGACACCAGCTCGCTTCCAGGAATCTCCCGCACCAGGGCCCCTGCGATGTCGAAGATGGCCACCTGGGCCTCCAGGGGCCACAGCGGCGAATAGAACCGGATCGTGGACCAGCTCCTGGCCGGGTTCGGGTACGCGTACACCTGCTCCTCGGGCAGGGGGTCCATGACGAAGCCCACTTCCTTCGTCTCCCCTTCCCCGACCTCCACTTCCTGCACGTCCGTGTACTCGTAGCCGTTGAACGCGCGCACCCCGTAGCGGCCCGGCAGAAGGTTCGTGATGGTCCAGCGCCCGCTGGGCGCGACCGGCACGCTCAGGGCGCGGCGGCCGCGAACGTAGAGCTCCACCTCGCTCTGCGTAAAGCTCTGCGCCGAGGCGCGCGCCGTAAACGCCGAGGCTGACCGGACCCCGGAGGCCGGCATCGAGAGCATCTGACCTGTCAGGGTCGAGAGGCTGTAGTTGATCTCCAGCATGAAGTCCACGTCGTAGGAGCCCGATTGGATGCCGTCCTGCCAGACCGAGCTCGTGATCTCGCCCACGCTCCAGCTGGCCTGCACCTTGTAATTGCCCGCGGGCAGATTCTCCACCGTGAAGCTGCCGCCCTGCAGCGTGTAGGTCGATGCCGTCAAAAGCCCCGCCTCGTCGTAGCACTCCACCAGGACCGCGGTGATGGGCTCGCTCGATGACTTCATCACGTGGCCGGTGATGAGGCTGATGGGCTGAGGCATGGCCGCCGACGTGGCCCCGTTCGAGAGCGGAGACCAGTTCCCCGCGTCGTCGGCCAGGAACGCGCGGATGTAGTAGGTGACCCCGGAGAGCAGGCCGCTCACCAGGTAGGTCCGGCTGCTCCCAGGCACGATCCACCAGTCCGGCGGCAGCGTCTTGCGCGGCTCAAACGACGGGCTGAACGCGGCCCCCGGGTCCGTCGAGTAGCATATCCGGTACTCGCCCTGCCGGATGAGCCCGCTCGTCCCGTCGTCGCCCGGCGCGGTCCATGAGAGCTGGATCGAGCCGGGCATGGCGCCCGCCAGGGCCGAGAGGTTCGTGATCGCGGCCGGCGGCGTGGTGTCGCTGAAGTAGAACGTCGCCCCCTGCGAGAAGTTCCCGGCGTTGGCCGGAACCGCCCCGTCCATCGCGCGCACCGCGATGAAGTAGCTCGCGCCGTGCGCCAGGTTCGCGCGCAGAAGCTCCGTGGTCGGCAATGACCAGGGATTGGTCCCCGAAGCCGAAGTCGGCACGGCCGCGGCGGACCAGCCTTCAGTCGCGAAGTTCCACCACAGCCCGTCGCTGCTGCGCTTGAGCCGGACTTCCACGGCCGCCACCCCGGCCGCGGCGGGGAACCCGCCCGGATCGTTCGCCGTGCCGGATATGGCCGGAAGCGAATTGACAGCGGCCGGGAACGGGGGCGAGGGCACGCTGACCCCGGCCGTGGGCGTAGAGGAATCGAACCTGAAGTCCGCGGTCGAGTACGGGACCGAATAATTGCCCAGGCTGTCCGATGAGCGCGCCACCACCTGGTAGAGCGTCCCGTCCGACCATGCCGCGCCTGGAGCGAAGCTCCAGGCGCTCGTTCCCACTGCCGCGAACCAGACCTCCACTGCAGAGCTGAAAGCGCTTCCGTTCCAATACAGCCCGCCCGGCGGGCTCGCCTGCAGCTTCAGCTCCACCCCCCTGATCCCGCCCGCATCCGACGCTGTCCCCGATATCATTGCAAGCTCGGACCTCCACCCTCCGGCCGCGGGCGCGATGAAAGCGACCCTCGGCCCCGCGGTGTCCTTGAGCACGTAGAACGCATCCACGACCGTTGTCGTGGACCCCGCCATGTCGATCGCGCGCACCGAGATGTAGTTCGTCGAGTTCGATATCAGCGATGCGAAAGCCGCTTCCCAATCGCTGACATAGTACGTCGCGCCGCCCGGCAGCGCCAGGTCCGTCCACCCTATCAGCGACGCGTCCGCGCTGTTTTTCACCAGGCTCGCGCCGTACTGCACCCTCGCCAAGCCCCCTCCCGCGTCGAATGCGTCCACGTCGTAGAGCGTCCCAGCAGAGGTTCTAAGCGTGTCATCCCCGCCCTGGTTGTCCGCCACCACCGGCGGCGTCGTGTCCTTTCTCACGTAGAACGCGTCCAGGCGCGTGCCGGCGTTGCCGGCCCCGTCCCACGCCCTCAGCGACACGTAGCTCGTGGCCCCGTCCCTCAGAGCGTCGAACACCGCATCCGGCAGCTTCCAGTCTGTGGTGTAGGTGTCGGAGCCGATGCTCACCACCACGTCCGTCGAGGCGCTCAAGGCGGTCCACGCGTCCCCTGCCTGCGTGGAGATCCTCGCCGCGAACTTCGAGAGCCCGCTCCCTCCCAGGTCCGCGAAGTCCACGTCGTAGGTCCCCGTGTTCGAGCGCCGCCACAGGCCGTCGCCTATCAGGTTCACCGTGATCGTGGGCGAGGACATATCCGCGCTGAGGAAGGGATAGGCGGACGCGCCCTTGGAGGCGGCCGCGCCGCCGCTGCCCACCGCCACCGCGTAGCGGTAGTACGTGCCTCCTTCCGACAAGCCTGATTCCGTGTAAATCCTTATGGACCCGCTTCCCGGAACAGCCGCGATGGTCCCCGTGCCTGCGATCAGCGCAAACGGCCCGGTCGAGCTCGGCGCGCCGTAGAGCCTGAAGCCCAGCTCATTGCTCGAATTATCGGTCCACGACCACTGGATCGAGCCGGACGACACCGCCAGGCCGCCAAAGCCGCTCGGGCATTGCGCGCGGCTGCGCGCATCGCCCCCGATCGGCGCGCTCAGGCCCGCGCTCCACGACGCGGCCTTCAAGTCCCTGTTCGTCCCGTCGTAGTACGCCAGCGCCGCTCCCCCGAACCCGTCTAAGGCCAGGCTCGAGCTCTCGCCCTTGTCCCCGGCCGAATCCACCGTCATCGTGCTCCAGGCCATCCCATCCCACTGCCCCAGCTTCAGATTCTTGTTCGCCAGGTCCTGGTAGACGACCTGGGCCTGGCCGCTCCCGTCCAGCGCGATGGCGCCCGCGTTCCCGAACGAGCCGGCCGTCTCGATCGCGCCGATGCTCCAAGCGCTCCCTGTCCAGCTCGCGTACTTCACGTCCCAGTTCGTCGCGTCCACGTACGCGATGTGCGCCCTGCCCCATCCGTCCAAAGCCAGCGCGGTCATGCTCCCCGCGTCCACGCCGGCCCCGTCCAGAGTCGAGACGCTCCACCCGCTCAGGGTCCGGCTCGCGTACTTCAAGTCCCCGTTCGTCGAGTCGTAGTACGAGATGTGCGCCTGCTGGGCCCCGTCCAAGGCCAGGCTCGCGAACCGGCCCACGTCGCCGGCATTGTCCACCGTCTCGATGCTCCACCCTGTCCCGGTCCAGCTCGAGTATTTGAGGGCCTTGCTCGTCGCGTCGTAGTACGCGGCATGGGCCCGGCCCTCCGCGTCCACCGCCAGGGCGCCCGGTATGAAGTTCCCGGTCTCGATCACGCTCGCGGCCCAAGCGCCGGACTTCTTCGCAACCTTCAGTTCCCCTGTCTGCGTGTTCCGGTAGAGGATCTGCGGACTGCCCGCCTCATCGAGCGCCAGCAGAGCCTCGGCTATTCGCACCCCGGGGTCCGGAGCCTCCGGGCTTCCCCAGATTCCGCCGGCGCGCTTCCCGTACCTCAGCTCCTGCGACACGGACCCTCCGCGGTAGCCCGCGTGCGCGTCGCCGAAGCGGTCCACTGCCAGCGACACCCCGCGGCCAGCGTCTATCCCGGCCCCGTCTATCGTCGCCAGAACGAACGGCGACACATATCCGCTGAAGGTGTCCGAGGGCGCCGAATAGTTGTCCGATTCGTCCTTGGTCCACACCCTGAAATACGCGGTCTTGCGGCTCGGCAGGCCCCCGATCACGACCGTCTGCGTCGTGCCGGGCGCGACCGATGAGGAAGCGATGCTCACCTGCGCGTTCGCCGTGCTCCAAGCCACCCCGGCCGGGTCCGACGTGCTCCACTGCACGTAGAACCTGCTCCCGGATACCAGGCTCCCGGCATAAGCGTCGTCCCCCGCTGCGGCCCACGAAACCTCCATCGTATTGGCGGCTGCGCCGGGGTTGGCAGCTGTCCCGGTCGATATCCCGGGCCCCGCGATGTCGGAGCCCGTACACGTCGAGATCACTGCGTCGAACGCGCTCGCAACCCCGTTGCCGTTGAGCGCGCGCACCCGGGCATAGAACGTGGCCGCGCTCAATAGCCCGCTGAACGCCGCGCCGGTCGAGAGCGTCACGCTCGATTTCAGCACGGTCGCAAACGCCGCCGCGCTCGCAACCTGCGCCTCATAGCGCGTCCAAGCCGGGTTGCCGTTTCCGGACCACTCCAGGCTCAGCGCGCTCGTCTGCACCGAGGTGAACGTCGAGCTCGCGGGAACAGCCGCCAGGGTGTGCGTGGAACCCAGGACCAGGTACGGGCTCACCACCTGAGCCGAGTTGCGCGACTGCGTTCTCACGTAGTAGCTCGTGTTCAACGCCAGACCCATGAACCACGTGGTGGAAGCGCTCAGCCAATCGCTGTCGAGCACAGCCGCTCCGCCGCTGAACAAGGGCGAGGTCGAGGCCTGGGCCCGGTACTCCACTCCGGCCGGGTTGCCCCCCCGCGCCCATGACACCGTGATCGAGCCGAGCTCGACCGCGGTGAACGTCGAGGCGGCCGGAGCGGGCATCGCGGACAGCGTCAGAGTGGAGCCCAGCGGAACATACTCCGTCTCCACCCCGCTTCTGCCGCGGCCCTTCACGCGCAGGTAGTACGTCGTGCTCGGCGTCAGGCCCGCCCATTCATAAGCGGTCCAGCTCCGGAAGCCCGAGGAGGCGAAGTCCAGGCTGAAGCCGGCATCCTTGGCCCGCTCGACCGAGTACACGCTCCCGCCGACCACAGACGCCTCGATGGAGGCGCTCGCCCCGCCGCCGTCGTCGCCGCCCAAAACGTAGAGCCTATCGCCCACGAGCGCGGAGGCGTGCATGCAGCGGGCGCCGCTCAGGCTTGCGTACTCGCGCCAAGCCCCCAAGGTGCGGTCGGCGTTGATCGACGCGCTGTACACCGTGCTCCGCGCCGCGGCCCCGTCGTGCCCGCCCAGCACGTACACCCTGTCGCTCGAAGCCAGCATCGCGTGGCGCGTGCGGCCCTCGGGCAGGGGCACTGCGATGTTCCACGCCCCCGGAGCGCCCCCTGCCAGCGAAGACCACCACACATCCCCAGCCGCCGCCCCGCCCACCCCGCCGGACACGTACAGGGTCCCGCTCGACACCGCCGCGGCCGGAGCGCTCCGCGCCCCGGGCAGGGACGGCCCCGCGTACCAGCTCGACAGGCTCCCGTCCGGACGGATCTCGGCGTAGTAGACCGCGCTCTGCGCCGAGATCCCGTTGTCCCCGCCGACCAGGTCGAGCCGGCCCGCGTATGCGGCCATGGCGTGGCGGTAGCGCGCGGCAGGCAGGGCCGCGGCCCCGCTCCAGGCCCCGAGGCTCCCGTCCGCCAGGATAGGCGCCCACCATACCGTGCTCTTGGCCGAGCCGTCCGAACCGCCGCTTACGTAGAGCCGGCCCGCGTAAGCGGCCATGGCGTGAGACTCGCGCGGGGCCGGCAGGGGGGTCCCGGACGCCCAGGCCCCAAGGGTCCCGTCGGGGTTGATGGAGGCGAAGGACGCCGAGCTCAAGACCGCGCCGTCGAAGCCGCCTGAGATGTAGAGCCGGCCGTTATAGAAGGCAGCTGCATGGTTCGCCCGGACACCGGGCAAAACGGCCCCGGATAGCGCCCATGCGCCGGGCTCGCCCGTTGCGCTCCAGTTGCTGCTCCAGAGCGCCCGCAAAGCGGCGGGGCCCACGTTCTCCACCAGGGCCCCGGTCGGAGGCGGGAGCAGGGTCACGGTCGAGCCGAGCAGGGCGTAATCCGTGGGCACAAGGGCATGGCTCCGTGCCCTCACGCGGAAGTAATAGGTGGTATTCCCGGAAAGCCCGCTCACCCAAGCCGATGCCGACACAATCCATCCCGAAGCCGGAACAGCCCCGCCGAACCCCGCATCCGTCGAAGCCTCGGCCTGGTACTCTGTCCCTGCGGGGTTGACGCCTGCAGACCATTGCACGCTCACCGAGCTGTACGCCACCAGGGTGTAAGTCGAGACCGCGCTCGCCGGAACCGCGGCCAAAGTCGAGGTGGAGGCGAAGGGAGTGAATTCCGTCTCGAGCATGGCAAAGTTCCGAGCCTTGGCTTGGAAGAAGTACACCGTGTTGGTGGAGAGGTTCAGGAACGCGGCCGCGGTCGACGCGTTCCAGCCGCTGCCGAGAACCTGGGCCCCGCCTGCGAACGAGGCCGCGGTGGAGGCCTGCGCCAGATACTGCGTGCCCGGAGGGTTGGCCCCGGCGCTCCACTGCATGGCGATCGATGAGACGTCAACCACGGTGAAGGTCGAGTCCCCGACGCTGAGAGGATCTGGCCGGCCCGCCAGGGTCAGCGTGGAGCCGAGCTGGATGAAGCCGGAGCCGATGCCGTTATGATTGACGGCTTCGACGTGCAGGTAGTAGGTCGTGTTGGGCCTGAGGCCGCTCACCGCGGCCCCGGGGGCCCCGGCGGGCGCGGCGGCCGTGCTCCGGTTGCCGGCGTAGTCGTTGGGATAGGACGACCCCGTGCTCAGCGCCACCGTGTAGGTCGTCAGGCTGAGCGGGTTTCCGTTGGCTGACCAGGCCGCGGTCATGGAGCCGGCCGTCACCGCGGTGAACGTCGTCACAGCGGTCGAAGGCGGCAGGGCCAGCGTGGCCGTGCTCGATATCAGCCGTATCTCGGAGTCGTCGCCTTCCATGTAGGAGGCGTAGAGGCGGAAGTGGTAGGTCGTGTTGGCGCCGAGACCGTCCACGAAGCTCGAGAAGCCGTAGACCGCGGTCGAGAGCAGAGCTCCTGAGAAATCAGGCGCAGTGGAGGCGTCCAAGCGGTAGAGGGTGCCGGAGGGGTTGGGCAGGACCCCGTCGAGCCACAGGAAGCTCATCGAGGAGTAGAAGACCTGGCTGACGCTCGCACCCGCCGCGGAGCTCACCCTCATCGAGAAATAGCCGGATTCCACCGCGGCGCCGGAGGGCAGGTCCCCCATGGACATCGCGGCAAACTGGCTCAGGCTGCCGTCGGCTTCCATGCCGCCGCCGCTGAGGCGCACCCCGCCGGCCGAGCCTGTGGGCAAATCGTCCGTGACCTGGATGTTCCCGCCGCTCTTTTGCCCCGCGGCGCGCGCGGCCGCGGCACATGCGCACAGGCCCAGGGCCAGCAGCGGCAATATGCGCAGCCTCTTCGTCATTTTAGTTTCACGTCAAATTCAAATCCTGCCCCGCATGTGCCTTTCGACCCTTGAGCCGGCGGCGGTCCCGGCCGGCGCGGCCATGAGGCCTCGGGAAACCGGGGCCTTGCGTTTTTCAGCGCTGAATCCGCGTTCGTTGGTCATCGCCTAGTCGTCCCGCATCGAGACTTGCGGCCTCTCCTTGATCCGTTCGCTTAATGGGCTGAGCGCTGATAGCTGATCGCTTTTAGGCTGCGGCCGAAAGCCGCGCTGTGGTACAATGGCCGTAATGCCCCCGTAGCTCAATGGATAGAGCAAGGGTCTACCAAACCTGAGGTCCGGGTTCGAATCCCGGCGGGGGCAGATGATTTTTGGTATTGACACAGGCCGGAAATCTGCTACACTATCATCGGTAGACCTTGACGGGGTTTCATGACCCCGGACCTCAGGAGCCGCAAAGAGGAGCCGGCGCAAGTCGGCTCCTCTCTTGCTGAAAACGACGAATCCGCGCTCTCTAATCATCGCCTGATCTCCCCGCATCGAGACTTGCGACCTCTCCTTGATCCGTTCGCTTAATGTCCAATGTCCAGACTCATAACGTTGGCCCCATAACGTATTGTCTTTACGACGGGTTTCTGTTACACTATTTTCGGCAGTCCCCATGACGACGAAAGAGCGGAAGCGGCTGGAAAATCTCCTGCGGGCGCGGCTCAAGGACAAGGCCGCAATGCTGCGGGCTTCCCGCGCCATGGACGCCCTGCGCCGCAGATTCGGCAAACCCTCCGAAGACTTCGATTCGTTGGCCCTCCTCAGGCACGTGCGATACGCGCAGTGATTCACGTTCTCGACGCCTCCGTCGCGCTCAAGTGGTTCGTGGAAGAAAGCGGAACGGCGCGAGCGCTCGCTTTTAGGGACGATTTTCTGGCCGGCAAGATCGTGCTGGCATCCCCGGATTTGCTGCTCTATGAAGCAGCCAACGTCCTCAGGTTCAAGAGGGAATTCATTGAGGGACGACCATAATTGGATGACCCCAGGCCCCGGCCAAACCGGGGCCTTGCGTTTTTCAGCGCTGGATCCGTCCCAAACATCCAGAATCCGTAGGTTTGGGACGCCCCATGTCCAATGTCCAGACCTGGCCCCATAACCCACCAGCCCTTGCGACGCAATCCGGCGCCTGCTATACTTATAACGGCAATTCATATGGGTGAAACCGTCGCCAGGATCAAAGTCACGGGTCTCATTTCCAACGGATCGGCCGAATTCGACGCGGTCGTGGACACCGGCGCAACCCACACGACGCTCCCAAAGCGCGATTTGGCTCAACTGGGCATCACGCCGGAGAGCGAAGTCGCCATTGAATTGGCGGACGGCCGGAGCGCGACGCGGCAGCTTTCGAACGTTCTCGTGGAGCTGGAAGGCCGGCGCCGCGCCAATCCGATACTCCTGGGCGAGGACGGCGATGCCGCCGTCATAGGCGTCGTGACGCTCGAATCCTGCGGCTTCGCAGTGGATCCGATGTCGCGCAAGCTGGTCCCTGTCCTGAAGATTCATCATTACTGACCTTTAATCATCGCCTGACGTCCTTCGCAAATTCTCCCACGGAACTTTTTCGCACCTCGCTCGTATTACTATGTAGGTTTGGGGGATCGTCTAACTGGTAGGACAGCTGCCTCTCAAACAGCCTATCCGGGTTCGAATCCCGGTC
>JACRDO010000031.1 GCA_016212885.1 Elusimicrobiota bacterium
CCGCGAATATCAGGTTGATCAACCGTCGATAACAGCTTCGCCTTCGGGTCCAGGATCTTCCAGAGACAGCCCTGCTGGTTCTGGAAACAGCTCAACTACAACGAGGTCCGGGATTGACACGGCTCGTCCATATCAGGGCTTCGTTTTCGGCGGGGCCGGAGGCAGGGCCGGGAAAGCCGGCTGTACGAGCCAGCCGCGGTCCTGGGCCAGGCGCAGGAGGTCCGCGTCGCCCCGGTCCAGGAGCAGGCGCAGGGCGTTGGGTGCCGCGAACTGCAGGAGCTCCTGGTCGTCGCGCTGGGCGCCGACCACGAGCAGGGGTGCCTGGCCCAGGTGGGACGAGACCGCGTTGGCCTTTCCCCCGCGCACGGGCACGGGAGGCAGCGCGGTGCTGGTGAGCTTCTCGGCCGCGACCTTGGTCCGGATGCCCAGCACGCGCTCCGGCGGGAAGTCGGCCTGCGCGGCCACCACCTCGAACTCGTGCTGCTGGTTGGCGTCCGCGGTCCAGACCTCGAAGCCGGAGGCGCGCAGCAGGTCGATCAGCGCCCGGATCTCGGGCACCCAGGCCAGGCCGTGGCGCACGGACACGGGGGCGGGGTCGTCCGCCGCATCGGCCACGAGCTCGGTGCCGATGGGACGCAGGTATTCCGCGCCGAGCGCGGCGCGGGTGTAGGCGGTGATCTCGGCCTCGCCGTAGCCGATGGGGAGCCGGGCCAGCCAGGAACGGCACTCCAACGGCCCGAGCAGGGAGCACATGTCGCGGTAGGCCCGGAAGAAGCCCTTGCGGTACTGCTGATAGGAGGGTTGGCGCATCCACACCGATTGCGGCTGCTCCAGGAAGATGCCGTAGGCCGCGCGCAGGCGCTGGCGGCCGTAGGCCAGGGGGACCTCCCCCCAGAAGGCGTCTCCGAACTTGAAGTCGGCGCGGTCCACCATGCGCTGGAATACGGCCAGGCCCACGTCGTTGATGACGACCACGTCATTGAAGGCGAGCACGGCCGCAGGCGGCTGGTCGGGGGTATAGCCCGGCGAGTCCTGGCCGTGCGCGGCGATGAACGATTCCAGCGCTGACTGGACCTCCGGCAGCCAGCGTCCGGCCGGCAGACGGGGGATATGCGGACCGGCCGGCGCGGTGCTGAGGGAGATGGCGGAGGCTTGCGTGGACGCGCGCCGCGAATAGTCCGGCCGAGCCTTCCCCCAGCGCGGATTGCGGGGCTTCTTGGCCTGGGCCGGGGCTGCGGAAAAGACCATGAAAAACGCGGCCAGGGCCAGGAGCGTCGCTTTATGGAAGCGCGAGAATGTCCACATTGTTTGATTATGTTATAAAATATCCGAGTCGCGGATATTTTTCGAGGCGTACCGAGGTAGACATGAATGGTAACCTGAAGAAGTCGGACTTCCTGAAAGAGCCTATCGAGCATATCGATATCACGAAGCATGACACGCGCGCGCTGGTGGAGGCCATGTCCAAGATGTCTTTCTCCGCTCGGGACCTGGCCCGCGCCAGCGACATCTACGACCGCATGCTCGCGGACAAGGACTGCGACGTCATCCTGTGCCTGGCGGGCTCGCTGTTCTCCGCGGGCCTCAAGCGCGTGGTCTTCGACCTGGTCAACAACAACATGGTCGACGCCATCGTGTCCACGGGCGCCAACATCGTGGACCAGGACTTCTTCGAGTCCCTGGGCTTCAAGCATTACAGGGGCTCGAAGTGGGCCGACGACAAGGAACTGCGCTCGGTGCGCGTGGACCGCATCTACGACACCTACATCTGCGAGGACCAGCTGGGCGTTTCCGACGACACCATCTCACGCATCTGCGACACGCTCAAGCCCCAGCCGTACTCCTCCCGGGAGATCCTCGAGGAGATGGGCAAGTACCTGGTCAAGAACTGCAAGGTCAAGGACTCCATCCTGCTGGCGGCCTACAAGAAGCGCGTGCCCATATTCGTGCCCGCCTTCTCGGACTGCTCCGCGGGCTTCGGCCTTCTGCATCACCAGTGGCACAACCCGGACGCCCACGCCACCATCGACTCCGCGCGCGACTTCCGCGAGCTGGTGCGCCTGAAGATGGCGGGCAAGGAGTCCGGCCTCGTGATGATCGGAGGCGGGGTGCCCAAGAACTTCGCTCAGGACGCGACCGTGGGCCTGGAGATGATCGGCTACCAGGGCAAGATGCACAAGTACGCGGTGCAGGTCACGGTGGCCGACGAGCGCGACGGGGCGCTCTCCGGATCGACCTTGCGCGAAGCCGCCTCCTGGGGCAAGGTGGACACGCTGTGGGAGCAGATGGTCTTCTGCGAGGCGACCATCGCCGTGCCGCTGATGGCCTCCTACGCCTACCACAAGGGCTCCTGGAAGACGCGCAAGGGCCGCAAGTACAGCGACCTGCTCAACGACGTGGACGCGAAGGTCCCGGCCGCCCTGCGCTAGGGCCAATGCCGGTTAGTTAAGGGCATGCTCCGTCTTGCGGCCGTAGTTGCTCATCTTGATCTTCACGAGCCGCGGGTAAGATCGTTCTGAGCGTCGTTCAGGCAGGACGAGTTCCTCCAACTCCAACCGCATCCGCTGCACG
>JACRDO010000003.1 GCA_016212885.1 Elusimicrobiota bacterium
AATTGTTACGATTTTGGCCGGGATTGTGCCGTGGCTGTTGAGCTTGTTGCGGTGGCGGTTGCGGGCAAAGGCATATTTACAGCCCAAAAGGACAAGCCGAGAGGAGAACAGCAGCGGCTAGAATCGATAGCCGAGCGCGACCCGGTGCGTCGTGCCGAGCTCTCCGAAGGGCACCCAGGCGTAGTCCAGCCGCACGCGCCGCAGATCCATCCCCAGCCCCGCGGCGACCCCCGCAAGCTCGTCGAGGCCGCGCGCGTTGCGCATGTTGTAGCCTGAGCGCACCTGGACACTGAACCCTTCGTCGAAGGACTGGATGAACTCGGCCCCGAGGCTGAAGTACGGGTCCGCGTCCACGGGCATATGCGCGTCGACGAGCCCGCTCAGCTTAGTGCGCTTAACCTCAACGATGCGCCAGAGCCCGCCTATCGCCATCTTGAACGGGAGCGGATCCGACATGGAGCCGAGCTTGATGGGGGGCCCGAAGTTCTGGACGCTGAGCCCCAGATCCAGGGGGCCTCCCCCGATGTCCGTCACGCGGTCGGCCTGGATGCCGAAGTCGAGGGCGAAGGTCGAGCCGCAGGCGTCGTCGATGGCCGAGCGGATGAATTTCACGGCGCCTCCAAGCCGGACAGGGCCCAGAAGCGTCCCATAGCCTACGGAGTGCGCCAGGTCATTGGGGGTGAACCGGGAGGTCGGGTCGCCTCGCGGGTCGTAGCCTTGCATGGGGGACTGGGAGAAGTAGAGGAAAGACGCTCCGACCACCCCGCGCTGGTTCGCCAAGGGATGGGCATACGCGAGTGACCCGGAGTACATGGTTTCGAGCAGCGAGAGGTAGCCGACCGCGGCTTCAGGGCGCCCGGCGCCCTCCAAGCGCGAGAGACCCGCGGGGTTCCAGAACATCGCCTCGGCATTGTCGGCCGCGGCGGCGTAGCTGCCGCCGAAGGAGGGGATGCGGGCGCCGGCAGGGAGCTTCAGGAAAGCCGCGCCGGTGGCGCCGGCCGCCTTGTCGGAGAAGGGACCGTCGGGGAACACGGCGCCGCTGGCGCCCGCGGCGAAGGCCATGACCAAGACAGCGGCGGGGAAAGACCTGCAGATGAGCACTTAGACGGGCCAGACAGGGCCGCGGCTCTTGGACTGGACATCTTCCGGCCCCAGAATGAGCGTCTCCTCCGCGGCCGGCGCGCCTCCCTTCGGCGCCGGCTTGGAGGTCGGCTCGAACTCAACTGCCAGAGGCGCAGGAGCAGCCTCCTTGGGCTTCTCGGCCGCCGCCCTCTCCGGGAGCGGAGAACGACCGCCCTCCGAGGACGGCGGCTCCTTGGCCGCCGGAGGCGCCGCTTGCGCCGCGGGGACCTTGCCGGGAACAGCGATCCGGACAGGTTCGGGGCCGTGGGCCGGTTTCTGCTGGGCCGGCGCGGGAGATGCGGACTTCAGAGCCATCGGCGGCTCCTTGGCCGCCGCTTGCTGGGCCCGAGGGGGGGCTGTTTGGGGAGCGCGCTGAGGCGCCGAAGCGGCCTGTTGATGCGCCTGCACCTGATGATGCAGCTCATTCTGGAGTTCGCCGAGCCGCTTGAGCAGGGCGTCGAACTGATTGTCATGGCGCTGAGCCATCCCCACCACATCGCCATGCAACTGATGGATTTCCTTCTCGAAGTGCTCCATCTGCGCCTTGAGGTTCTGCAGATAGACGACGGCCGGGCTGAGGCCCAAGGTCGTGGTCTTGACGTCCGGTTTCGCGGTTTGCGCAGGAGAGCCGAAGCTGAGCGCTTCAGCGGGGCCCGTTGCGAGCGGAGCGGGAGACGCCGCGGCCCTCTCCGGGAGAGGAGACCGTCCCGAACTTCCAGACGGCGTTGGTTCGAGAGGCTCCTTGGCCGCCGCAGGGACATCCTTCTTCTCTTCGACTTCAGCCAGCTTGAACGCCTGCCGGCTCTTGGGCGCCACGACCTTTATCGGCTCTACAGCTTCCTCAAGCTCCGCGCTCTGGGAGAGCCCGTCGGCGGAGGTTTCGGCGACGACATCCCGGAATCTTTTCAAAAGAAAGACGAAAAGGCCGCCGCTGACGACAAACCCCGCTGCATAGACCCGGCACCCCACATCGGAAAATATTGTATTCATTGCTGAATAAGAAGTTTAAAGAAATTTTATTTAGCTGTCAATAGAGCGAAGGAAATCGACGGGCCCTGCCGCAGGCAGACCGCAAAGGCAGGAAAAGCTCGGATGACCATAAATATCTGAAGTCTGACACCAATTTGTTTCCAATATTAATTGCTGTTTGATTTATAAATCTTTTTCATCTTTTCGGCATCGCATAAGTCTGGCACTATCGCTCCTTGACTTGTCGCGAACCTCCTTGCTATCATTCTCCGGCATGTCGTAGCGCATCAACCATAGTCCCGAATCAAAGTCGTCCAAATTCCGGGACAGGATCGCCAAAAACCATGAAACAACCTATCGGGAATATTGAACCTGTCGCCATCATCGGAATCGGAGGGATCTTCCCGGACGCCCCCGACATCCCGACCTTCTGGAAGAACATCATCGGGAAGAAAAACTCCATCACCGAAGTGCCGCCGGAGCGCTGGGACTCCCGCTTGTACTACGACTCCGACCGGTCCGTCCCCGACAAGACCTATTCGAAGATCGGCGGCTTCGTCACCGGCTTCAAGTTCGATCCCCTGCCCCTGCGCATCCCGCCGGGGGTCGCCAAGCAGATGGATGCGGTCCAGCAGTTCGCCGTCGCCGCGACCGCGCAGGCCCTGAAGGACTCCGGCTACGACAAGAAGCCCTTCGACTCTACGCGGACGGCCGTCATCTTCGGCAACGCCATGGGCGGCCCAAAAAAGGAAGCCACGGACCTCCGGGTCTATACGGCCGAAGTCCACAAGCGCGTCACCGAGTCCAAGGGGCTTTCCAAGCTCGACGAGAAGACCCGGCAGGCCGTGGCCGACGAGATCGTGAAGTCCATGAAGGAGGGCCTGGGCCCCATCACCGAGGACACGATGCCGGGCGAGCTCTCCAACGTCATCGCGGGCCGGGTGGCCAACGTCTTCAATCTCAATGGGCCGAACTTCACGGTCGACGCGGCCTGCGCGTCCGCGCTCGCCGCGATCGCCCAGGCCGTCAACGGCCTGCGCCTGGGGGACTTCGACATGGCGCTCACGGGCGGCATCGACCAGATGATGGCCGCGCCCGCCTACGTGAAATTCTCCAAGATCGGCGCGCTCTCGCCGGACGGCTCCCGGCCCTTCGACGCGGGCGCCAACGGCTTCGTCATGGGGGAAGGGGCCGGCGTGCTCGTCCTCAAGCGCCTCGGC
Organism: Elusimicrobiota bacterium; assembly: GCA_016212885.1. Lineage (GTDB taxonomy): Bacteria > Elusimicrobiota > Elusimicrobia > UBA1565 > UBA1565 > UBA9639. Next base: position 3,312 of record JACRDO010000003.1, read on the forward strand.
GACGCCGCGCGGGAGGGCGACAAGGTCTACGCCCTCATCCGCGCCATCGGCGCCTCCTCAGACGGCCGCGGCAAGGGCATCACGGCCCCGAATCCGAAAGGCCAGAAGCTCGCCATCGAGCGCGTCTTCGCCCAGCTGGATTACGGCCCCGAGGACGTGGGCCTGATCGAGGCGCACGGGACCTCCACCCGCGTAGGCGACCTCGTCGAGGTCCAGACCGCCGCGGAGCTCTTCAAGTCCGCCAAGCCCCGCTCCATCGGCCTCGGCTCCATCAAGTCTCAGATCGGGCACCTGAAGGCAGCGGCCGGGGTCGCGGGCATGATCAAGGCGGCGCTCGCCCTGCACCACAAGACCCTGCCGCCCTCGATCAACTTCAAGAACCCGAACCCGGGGATCGACTGGGACAAGTCCCCGTTCTTCGTCGTCACGGAACCTCGTGAATGGGTCTCGCAGGACAAGCCAAGGCGGGCCAATGTCTCCGCTTTCGGCTTCGGCGGCACCAACTTCCATGTGGCCGTCGAGGAAGCCACCCCGCAGACCCTCTCGTGGAAGCCGGCCCCGAGCGCCTCCCAGGCCGAGCCGTCCCCGAAACCGGATCTCGCGGTCCTGCCTCCGTTGGTCCCGGCCCTGGGCGGAGAGCCTTTCTTCGTCCGCGGTTCCTCCGCTCAGGAGATCTTCGACCAGCTCGAAGAGCTCAAGTCGCGCGCCCCGGCCCAAGGGCCCCTGACGCGGCTGGCCTGCGAGTGGAACTCGGCCTCCCGCGCGGCCAAGGGCGACTTCCTCCTGACCATCGCGGCCGAGTCCGGGCCGAAGCTCGCCGAGAAGATCGACCTCGCGCTGAAATCGCGCGGAGGGGACATCTGGGCCAAGACGCCGGCCGCCTTCAAGCCGAAGTCCATCCATGCGGCGAAGAAGACGGCAGAACGGCCGAAGGTCGGCTTCATGTTCCCGGGCCAGGGCCTGCAGTACGTGGACATGCTCAAGGACATGGCCGCCAAGTACCAGGTGGTCGCCGACACCTTCGCCGAGGCGGACGAGGTCATGAGGGACCGCACCGGCCCCTTGAGCGAGATGCTCTGGACGAGGGGCGGCGAGACCCCGGAGAAGCTCGCGGCCATGCAGGCGCGCATCACCCAGACCCAGAACACCCAGCCGGTCGTGCTCACGGCCGACATCGCCCTCCTGCGCCTCCTGCGCGCGCACGGCGTGGACGCCGACATGGTCTACGGCCACAGCCTCGGCGAGTACGGCGCCCACGTCGCGGCCGGTGTCATGGAGTTCCGCGACGCCCTCATCGCCGTCAGCATGCGCGCCAAGGAGATGGCGCACCTCCATGTCGACGACAACGGCAAGATGGCTTCGGTCTCCTGGCCCATCGAGAAAATCGAGCCGGTGCTCAAGGAGATCCCCGGCTACATCATCGCGGCGAACAAGAACTGCCCCATCCAGACCGTCCTGTCCGGAGACAGCGCGGCCATCGACGAAGCGGTCCGGCGCTTCACGGCCCTCGGCGCGCAGGCCCAGCCCATCGAGGTGTCGCACGCCTTCCACTCGAAAATCGTCCACCCGGCGCGCAAGCCCTACGGCGAGTTCCTGGACAAGGTGGAAATCCGCGCCCCCAGGATCCCGATACTCTCGAACCTGACCGGCGACCTCTTCCCCAAAGACGTCAAGAAGATCAAGGAGATGATGGTCGAGCACATGACCTCCCCGGTCGAGTTCATCCGCCAGACCCGCAAGATGTACGAGGAAGGCGTGCGGGTCTTCGTCGAGCTCGGCCCCAAGCGCGCGCTCTCGGCCTTCGTGCAGACGACCCTCGAAGACAAGCGCGACGTCCACATCTTCGCCTCGAACCACCCCAAGCGGGGAGGCATCCAGGAGTTCAACGACCTGCTCTCCCGCCTCGAGTCCGTCGGCGTGGAGATCAAGCTGGGCGCGACCGACCCCTCTTCCCCCAGGAGCCTCCACACCCCGGCGTTCAGGGCCTACGCGATGACGGGGGAGATTCCGGCTGAAGCTCAGAGGACATCATCCGTCCCTGCGTCGGAACTTCCCGGCGCCGCTGCATCTGCGGCGGGCCTTAGCGCCGCAGATGCGCCGCGAGCGGAGAAAGGCTTCGCGGCGTGGGACGTCTATCTCGGCCCGGTCGTCGTCAGCGGCATCGCGGCCGGAACTCCCGGCGAATGGGACAAAGTCTTCCGCGAGGAGGCGCTCGACGGCCTCCTGCGCGGGCAGAACCTCATCAGCCGCCTTTCGCAGGACGACTTGGAGAAGCAGCTCGACAAGAACGTCATCCGCCTCATCAAGTCCGAGGACGGCAACCACCGCATGGAGAAGATACAGTCCGCGGCCGACGTGATCCACCTGGCCGCGACCGCGGGCTCCTTCGACCTCGCCAAGGAATTCGGCTTCAAAGAGTCGATCGCCCATTCGATGGACCGCGCGGTCCGGCTCGGGGTGGCCGCGGGCATCCTCGCCCTGCGCGACGCTGGCATCCCCTTGGTGCGCACCTACAAGAAGACGACCCTCGGCGGCCTCCTCCCCACAGGCTGGGCCCTGCCCGAATCCCTGCGCGACGAGACGGGCATCATCTTCGCCTCCGCGTTCCCTTGCCTCGACAGCGTGGTCGACGAGATCTCGCGCTACCTGGCGGACAAATTCCGCCACAAGCCCCTGCGCGAGCTCCAGCGCCTCTTCGAGTCGCTTCTCTCGCGGGTCAAGGACTCAGACGACCGGGCCTCCCTGCACCGCTGGTACGCGGAGAGCTTCGTTTCCTACATGGAGCGCCATGGCGAGGGCGGCCGCTACGAGTTCAGCCGCGACTTCCTGCTGAGGGCCCTGCCGATCGGCCACTCCCAGCTCGCCCAGCACATCGGCGCGCGGGGCCCCGGCGTGCAAATCAACGCAGCCTGCGCTTCCACCACGGAAGCCGTCGGCATCGCTGAAGACTGGCTGCGCCTCTCCCGCGCGCGGCGCGTCATCGTCATCAGCGCCGACGACATCATGTCTCCCCGGCTGCGCGAGTTCTGGGCCTCCGGCTTCCTCGCCGCGGGCGCCGCGACCACGAAGGAGGCCGTCAGCGAAGCCGCCCTGCCCTTCGACCGCCGACGCCACGGCCTGATCGTCGGCATGGGCGCGGTGGGCCTCGTCATCGAGGTTGGAGCCCTGGTCTCCGGACGCGGCATGCGGCCGCTCGTGGAGATCCTGTCGACCCAGTACGAGAACAGCGCCTTTCACGCGACGCGGCTCGATGTGGACCACGTCGCCGACGTCATGGGCCGGCTCATCGGCAAGGCCGAGCGGCGCTTCGGGCTCGACCGCCGGCAGATCGCCTCGCGGGCGCTCTTCATGTCGCACGAGACCTACACCCCGGCCCGCGGCGGCTCCGCCTCAGCCGAAGTCGAAGCCCTGCGGCGCACTTTCGGAGCCGACGCGGCCAAGATCGTGGTCACCAACACGAAGGGCTACCACGGCCACACGATGGGCGCCTCCATCGAGGACCCGAGCGCCATCCGCGCTCTGGTGACCGGAATCGTGCCTCCCATCGCGAACTACCGGGAGCCGGACCCGGAACTGGCCGGCATCACGCTGAGCCGGGGGGGGGAATACGACCTCGACTACGCCATCCGGCTCGGCGCCGGATTCGGCTCGCAGATAGCCATGACGCTCTCCCGCAGGGCCATCCGCAAGGGCGAAGCCCGCATCGCGGACCCCGCCCGCCGCCAAGCCTGGCTGAGGGAGATCTCCGCCCAGCCGTCGCCCGAGCTCGAGGTGGTTCAAAACACTCTGAGAGTGAAGGAAGCCCAGGGGAGCTCCCCGCAGGGCGGTTTGGCGGCGCCCTTCCATCAGCCCGCTCAAAAGCCGCAGCCTCCCGCGCGAGTCTCTCCGGCGGGATTGCGCGGAACCGAGACTCCGCAGCGGCAGACGCCCAAGCCGCCGGCCGTCCAAGCAGCCGTAGCGCTCGTCGAGCCCAAGGCCGCCTTTGCCCCGGCCGCGGACGGAGGCATCCGGCAGGCCCCATCGGCGGGCCATAGCGCCGATGGGACGGCGCGAGAGGAGAACGACATTCGCGCCGCGATCGTCGCCCTGGTCGGCGAAAAGACCGGCTACCCCTCCGAGATGCTAGACCCCAACCTCGACATGGAGGCGGACCTCGGCATCGACACCGTCAAGCAGGCCGAGCTCTTCGGCCTCATCCGCGAGAAGTACGGCATCCCGCGCAGGGAGAACCTCTCTCTCAAGGATTACCCCACGCTCAACCACGTGGTCCGCTTCGTCCTGGAGAGCGCAGTGGGGAGCCCTGCGGCGGGGGCACCAGCGGCGGTCCCGGCGCCTGCGTCGGCAGCGAGCGCAGCCCCCATCAGCGCCGCCGCCCCCGCACCGGCTGAAGCCGCTGCGGGGGCCACAGCGCGGGAGGAAAACAGCATCCGCGCTGAGGTCGTCTCGCTCGTCGGCGAAAAGACCGGCTACCCGGCCGAGATGCTCAACCTCGACCTCGATATGGAGGCGGACCTCGGCATCGACACCGTCAAGCAGGCCGAGATCTTCGGCCTCATCCGCGAGAAGTACGGCATTCCGAGGCAGGAGGGCATTTCGCTGAAGGACTATCCGACCCTGCGCCACGTCATCTCCTTCGTGCTGCGCGCCAAGGGCGCGCCGGCGCTCTCGCACAACCTTCGCGCCTCGGCGGCCGAGCCTGTGGAGCAGAGGCGTCCGGCTGAAGCTGCGGCCTCCGAAGAGGCCCCCCGGTTCGACGCCTGGCGGCTGGAAGCGTATCCCAGGCCCGCGAAAGGGCTCATCCCTCAGCTAAGCAAGGAGCGGGCCGTCGTCATCCTCGCCTCGGACCCGAAGACCGCGGAGCCCTTCGCCGCGGCCGTCGAGAAGGCGGGGGGGCTGGCCGTCGCGGTCAAGCCCGCGGATTGGGACGCCGCGGCTGATGCGGACGAGCAGCTGCGCAAGGCCCTCAAGGATAAGAAGGCGGGAGGGATCTTCGACGTCACGGCTCTGGACCTGCCGGACTTCGACGACATGACCCCCGCCGCCTTCGAGAAGAACTATAGGAAGACGGCGCGGTCCCTGTTCCTGAGCGCGCAATGCCTGCGCGAGGATCTCGTTGGAGCGGACTCGCGCGCGTGGATTCTGGTCGTGACCCGCCTGGGCGGCCGCCACGGCTCAAGAGCCGACAAGGCCCTTCAGCCCCTGGCAGGGACCCAGACCGGGCTCGCCAAAGCGCTGGGCAGGGAGTTCGACCGCGCGACGGTCCGAGCGGTCGACTTCAGCGCCCAGACCCCGCCCGCGGAGATGGCCGCCGCGGCGCTCTCGGAGATCGGGTCGGACGACCCGCGCCGGGAAGTCGGCTATGTCAACGGCGAGCGCCACGCGCTCCAGCTCCTGCGCCTGCGCCGCCAGGACCCGGCGGTCCGCAAGATCTCGCAGAACTCCGTATTCCTCATCACCGGGGGCGCAGGGGCCCTGGCCTCCGAGTTGGCCAAGGAGATCGCCTCCCGCTACAAGTGCCGCATCGCGCTCCTCGACCTCCTGCCCCTGCCCAAGGAGGCGACGGCATGGGCGCGCTACAGCGAGGAGGAGCTCAAGGACCACAAGAGCCGGATGTGGGAAGAGATGAAAAAAGACCCCTCCCGCAAGGTCACCCCCGTCATGCTTGAGAAGGAGTTCGGGAAGGTCCGCTACGCGATCAAGCTGCATCGCGGCATGGAGGAGCTGATCCGCATCGGCTCCAAGATCCTCTATCTGGCGGCGGATCTGAGCGATGCGGCCGCTCTCGCGAAGGCCGTGAAGTCAGCTGTCAAGGAGTACGGCCAGCTCGACTTCATCATCCACACCGCGGGGCTGGAGGAATCCAAGCTCCTGGCCGACAAGAAGGTCGAGAACTACGACCGGGTCGTCCGGCCCAAGGCCCACGGCGCCTTCAACCTCCTGAAGGCCGTCCCAAAGGCCCCGGGGCAGAGGTGGGGCTTTTTCTCGTCGGTGGTCGCGCGGTTCGGCAACATCGGCCAGGCCGATTACGCGACCGCCAACGACTTCCTCGTCAAGCTCGCCGCCTGGATGAACGCGCAGAAGCGCTCCGCTGTCGCCTTCGACCTCACGGCCTTCGCGGAGGTCGGCATGGCGACGCGCGGCGGAGTGCAGGACTTCCTCAAGTCGCTGGGCGTGGACTTCATGCCGCCGAAGATCGGCCTCGGCCTGCTCTTAGACGAGCTCGCCTTGGGCAGCGAGAGCGAGGTCGTGCTCGCAGGCGCGCTCGGCAAGATGGACTCGGACGGGCTTATGAGCGAGGCCGCCGCTCCGGCCCAGGCCGCGCACAAGGCCGCCCCCCCCAGCCAGATGCATGACCAGGTGCTCGTCGCGCAGCCCGGGCGCTTTATCCTTGAAAAGACGTTCAGCCTCGAGGGGGATCCCTGGCTCAGGGACCACTCGATCGACGGGATCCCGTACGTGCCCGGAGTGATGGGGCTCGAGCTCTTCGCCGAAGCCGCCTCCAAGGTCCTCGGCGAGGCCCCGGGCGCCCTGGAGGAGGTGCGCTTCGCCCTGCCGATCAAGCTTCTGCGCAACCGCCCGGCCTCGGTCCGCGTCGAGGCGAAGAAGGCCGGCTTAGGGACCGCGCTCTCCATCGAGTCGGACTTCATCAGCCCGGCCGGCGTCAAGCTCGGCGGCCCGCGCACGCATTTCCTGGCCCGCGCAGGCTCCTGTAAAGGGGACGGCTGGGAAGGCATCAGGAAGCCGGCGCTCCCCAACAAGGGGCGCGGCTACGCGGCCGGGAAGGACGTGATCTACAGGCTCAACTTCCACGGCCCGAGCTTCCAGGTCCTTGACGGCATGTACGTGCTGGAAGAGACCGAACTGCTCGCCCAGTACCGGCGGCCCAAAACGGCTCTCTGGCCACGGGGCGAGCGCGCCTTGATATGGAATCCCCTGCTCATCGAGGGAGTCTTCCAGACCTGCGGCTTCCGGGACCTCAACTTCATCAAGAAGCTGACCCTCCCGGACCTGGTGGAGTCGGTCGAGCTCTTCGAGCGCGGCCCTGTGCCTGAGGAAATGTTCACCTACGCGGTCTACCGCGGGGCGAGCCGCGGCGAGGGCGGCGCGGACATGCGGCTCTACGACGCGGTCGCCTTCGACGAATCCTACCGCGTCTGGGTGCGGCTGCGCGGCTACCGGATGATCGCCCAGGCATGACCCTGGAAGGCCGGCCCTACCGCCTGGCCCGCGCCCCGGCTCACGAAGCGGCGGCCCTCGTCGAACGGCATGATGCCGGCGGGGACATTTCCCAGACCCTGGCTCCCGAGGAGCTTGTCCGATTCAACGAGCTGAAGGTCCCGAAGCGGCGCCGCGACTGGGTGGCGGGAAGGCTGGCGGTCAAGCGGCTCGTCAGCCAGCTGCTGGCGGAGCAGGGCCGCGAGGTCCGGCCGAACGAGGTCGCGGTGCTCAACCGCGGGGACGGCTCGCCGTATGTCGTCCCGAACATCCGAACGGCGTTGGTTCGGGACGTACCAAACCAACGCATTTCCGATGTTTGGTACGGCTTCCCCATCCCGATCTCCCTTTCGCACGGGCCGCTCGGAGCCGTGGCCGCGAGCCTCGCCCCCTGCTCCGAAGGATACATCGGCGTGGATGTCGAGGCCGTCTCGGAGCGGCCTGAGGCTTTCCTCTCCGTCTTCGCGCACGCGAGCGAGCGCCGTGGCCTCGATTCTCCCCATGCGCAGACGAGGCTTTGGACCCTGAAGGAAGCCGTGCTGAAGCTGCTCTCCCTGGGTCTGTCGGTCGACCTCTGGGATGTCCGCTTCATCGGGGACCGCCTCGAACTGCACGGCCGCGCGCTTTCCCGCTGGGAGGCTCTCGGCTCGCCCGAGATCCTCTTCGACTGCGTATCGAACCTTCCAAACGAAGCAGGTTCGATACGTCCAAACCTACGATGTTTGGGAGGTTTGGGCGTATCGGAACATGAAGCCTTAAGCGTCGCCTACACCGGCCGCAACGGAGGCGGACATGCTCAACCCTGATTCCGCTCAGACCAAGCACCCGAAGAAGCCGCGCGCCATCCCGCCAAACGTCAAGCAGATGCGCGAGATCATGGAGAAGGCCCTCGACGGGGGGGACCCCAAGCGCATCGAGGCCCAGCGGGCCAAGGGAAAATTCACCGCGCGCGACCGCCTCCATTACCTGCTCGATGAGGACAGCTTCCAGGAGCAGGGCCTCCTCGTCACGACCCGGTGCGCGGATTTCGGCCTCAAGGACAAGCACATCCCGGGCGACGGCGTCATCACCGGGTTCGGCAAGATCAGCGGGAGGCAGGTCTGCGTCTTCGCCCAGGACTTCACGGTGCTCGGCGGCTCGCTCGGCCTGGCCCACGCCATGAAGATCTGCAAAGTCATGGACCTCGCCTATGAGAACCGCGTGCCGCTCATCGGCCTCCTCGACTCGGGGGGGGCGCGCATCCAGGAGGGGGTGGACTCCCTGGACGGCTACGCCGAGATATTCTACCGGAACGTCAAGTGCTCCGGGGTCATCCCACAGATCTCCGTCATCCTCGGGCCCTGCGCGGGCGGGGCGGTCTACTCTCCGGCGCTGACGGATTTCGTCTTCATGGTCGAGGGGACCAGCCACATGTTCGTCACGGGCCCGGAGGTCGTCAAGGCGGCCACGGGAGAGGTGGTCTCCTTCGACCACCTCGGCGGCAGCATGGCGCACGCCTCCAAGTCCGGGGTCTGCCACATGGTGGCAGCCTCGGAGCAGGACTGCTTCAGGCAGCTCAAGGAGCTGGTCTCCTTCCTGCCGCTCAACCGCTGGGAGCGTCCCCTGCGCGTCGCGAACCCGGACCCTGTCCGGAGGACCACGCCCCTCCTGGAAGCCCTCTGTGAAGTGGACCCGCGCAAGCCCTACCGCGTGCACCACATCATCTGGCAGATCGCGGACGAGCACAAGTTCTTCGAGATTCACGCCAACTTCGCCAAGAGCATCGTGGTCGGCTTCATCCGGCTCGGCGGGGACGTGGCGGGGGTCGTCGCCAACAATCCGGCCCACAAAGCCGGCGCGCTCGACATCGACTCCTCCGACAAGGCCGCCCGCTTCATCCGCTTCCTCAACGCCTTCAACATCCCGATCCTGACCCTGGTGGACGTGCCGGGCTACTGGCCCGGCGTTGACCAGGAACACGGCGGGATCATCCGGCACGGAGCGAAGCTCCTGCACGCCTATTCGGAAGCGACGGTCCCGAAGGTCACGGTGATCCTGCGCAAAGCCTACGGCGGCGCCTATATCGCCATGAGCTCCAAGCACATGCGGGGGGATTTCAACTTCGCTCTGCCCTGCGCCGAGATCGCAGTCATGGGGCCCAAAGGCGCGGTGGAGATACTCTACTCCCGCGACATCGCCGCGGCCGAGGACAAGGACGCGCTGCGCGAGAAGCTGAGCAAGGAGTACCAGGAGCGCTTCGCCTCGCCGTATCAGACGGCCTCGACGGGCTCCGTCGACGAGGTCATCGAGCCGACCCAGATCCGCTACAAGGTCATCCGGGCCTTCAAGTTCCTCTACGACAAGCGCAAGCCCGGCGAGCACTCGAACCGGGGAAACATCCCGCTGTAGCGCTCGTACTGAACCTTCCACACGACGTCTCGAACATCCAAACTGCGTTGGTTCGAGACGCACCAAACCTGCAAATCCTGGATGTTTGGTACGTAGGTTCAGCACGTCCAAACCTGCGGCGTGTGGAAGGTTTGGGCGCATTGTGTGCGTAATGTGAATTCAATTATAATGCCGGCATGCCCCGCATTTTAGCCGTCGAAGACGACGCCAACATCGTGGAGGCCATCGAGAACAGCTTTTCGCTCGCCGAGGGCTACACGCTGAGCGCCGTCTCCGATCCCCGCAAGGCCCTTCCCGCAGCCCTCTCGCTCAAGCCGGACCTCATTTTGCTCGACATCCGCCTTCCGGGCGGAGACGGCCGCCTGCTCCTGCGAAGCCTCAAGGACAACGCGGCCACCTGCGCCATACCCGTCATCTTCCTGACCGGCCTCTCCAGCGAGGGGGACAAGGTCCTGGGCCTGAACCTCGGGGCGGACGACTACGTCATCAAGCCCTTCGGCGCTTCGGAGCTGCTCGCCCGCATACAGGCGGTCCTCAGGCGGGTTCGCCCCGCTCCGGCGGGCGGAGGCGTTTTGGAGGCCGGAAGGCTGCGTCTCAACGCCGAGGACCGCTCCGCGAGCCTGGAGGGCAGGCCTCTCGCGCTCCAGCCCAAGGAGTTCGAGATCCTTTTCCTGCTGGCCTCCCATCGGGGCCGCGCCCTCTCCAGGAGGTACCTCATCGAGAACTCCTCCTCCTACGGCATGGAGGTCTCCACCCGCAGCCTGGATACGCACATCAAGAACCTCCGCAAGAAGCTCGGCCAAGCTTCCCGCCTCATCGAGACGGTGCGCAAGCTTGGCTACCGCTTCTCCTCGCAAGATGCCTGAGGGCATGTCGGATCGCCGGCGCGGGACGTACTTCGCCTTCCAGGGCCTCTTCATGGCCGTGCTGCTGCTCATCTTCCTATACCAATACCAGGATTTCGAGAACTGGGTCCCGCGTTTCGTCTTTCTTCTTTCCGTCCTGGGCGCCTCTCTGGCGCTCATCCGCACCGCCTCCAGGAAAGCGCTTTCGCACGGATGGTTCCAGACCGCGCTGTTCTTGGGGGACGCGGGCCTGGCCTCGCTCACGCTTCACTGGGCGCAGCCGCAGTCGGACCTCTATCTCCTCTACTTCATCGTCATCTTCGGGACCGCCCTGACCCGCAGCTTCACTCAAAGCTTCATCGTCGCCATGATCACCTCCCTTCTCTACATCTTCTCCGGATGGACCCCGGCCCACGGCTTCCCGCAGGACACGGACTTCTGGCTTCGGGTCCTGTTCCTGTGGGTCACCTCCTCGCTGATGGCCATCCTCTCCAGGGACACCCAGCAGTTCCAGAAGGAGCATGAGCGCAGGTACCTGGAGCACACCATCCAGATGGAGCGGCTCGCCACGCTCGGCCAGGTCGCCGGGGAAGTGGCCCACCGCATCAAGGGCCCGCTGACCACCATACTCGTCAACACGGAGGTGCTGACCCACCGGGCCGGGCTCTCCGGCGAGATGCAGCGGCAGGTCGACCGCATCCAGGAGGAGGCCCACCGATGCAAGGAGATCGTCAAGGGCCTCCTGGACCTGGGGCGCATCGAGGAGATATCCTTTTCGCTCATGGACCTGCGCGCGCCGATACGCTCCGCCATCAAAGCGGTGGAGCCGCGGCTTAAGGAGGTCGGCGCCCGGCTGGATGTCCAAGGGCTCGAGCGCCCGGCCAAGGTGCGCGGGGACCAGTCCCTCCTCCACGAGGCGATCGTCGCGGTGCTCCAGAACGCGGTGGAAGCGGTGCGCGGGAGCGGCGGGGTGATGCGCTTGGAGCTGAAGGACGGCGACGATGAGCCGTGGTGGAAACGGCTGATGGGGCGCCCGCGCTATGCGGTCGTGATCGAGGACGACGGCAAAGGGATCGCCCAGGAGAACATCGAGAAGGTCTTCCAGCCTTTCTTCACCACCAAGAAGGACGGCAGCGGCCTGGGACTCTCAGCGGCTCTGCGCATACTGCAGAAGCACCACGGCTCCATCGAAGCTCAGAGCGAAGGGCCCGGTCAAGGCACGCGCTTCACGCTGAGTCTCCCGAAGCCGGCAGCCGATCGGAAGCCGCGGCGGCGCAAAAGCTAGCGCTTCCCGGCTCCCCGCAGCAGCTGCGCGAACTCGGCGGACATCTCCGCTGCATTCAAGCTCTCCGGGCCGGGCCGCGCCAGGACTCGGGAAGGGCCGACGCCCTGCGGGAAGGTGCGCCGCGGCTCGCCGGGGGTGAAGATGCCCAGGCAGGGGACCCCGAAAGCCGCTGCCAGGTGTAAAGGCCCCGAGTCATGCCCTGCGAAAGCCGCGGCCAGGCTGATCCCTGCGGCCGTATCGGCGAGAGCCCCGCTCCCGAGGCGGTCGATCCACCAATGGCCCTCAAGCTCCCCGGACTCCGCGCGAAAGGACTTCAGCTCGGCGCTTGAGCCGATCCATAAGGGCGAATAGCCATTTGACCCGAGCCCCTCGGCGAAGCCGCGCCATTCCCTCAGCGGCACGCATCGGGCGCGGTCCCCGGCGAAGGGATGCAGCGCGGCCAAGGGCCGGCTGCCGACGGCGCGCGAGAGCTCCGCGCGCCGGCCGGCGAGGGGTCCTGCGTCGAGCCGGCACCGAAGCGGCTCAGGAGCGATGCCGAGCGCGCCGAGCAGGCGGGAGAGCTCCTCCAGAGCCGGCCGGCCCGCATCCGGCGCGCGCACCGCTTGAGAGAGCCAGAGCCGGCCGAGCCGGCGCTCGAAACCGACGCGCTCCGGGATGCCGGCTGCGAAGACAGCGGCCGCGGATTTCATCGAGGCGGAGCAGAGCAGGGCCAAAGAGAAGCGTTCGCGCCGGATATCGAGGAGCGCGCCCATGAAATCGCCCAGCGGCCCCTTCGGCTTTCCTGGGGAGCGGTCCCAGAACGGGTCAGCTGCGAAGACGCGCGCCGCTCCAGGGATGAGCCGGGCCGCGTCGGCCGCGTACGCCTTGCACCAGACGCAGAGCTCCGAATCCGGGAAGCGCCTCTTCAGAGGGGCCGCCAGGGCCGAGGCGAACACGAGGTCCCCGATGTTGTCCAGGCTGACGAGCAATATCTTGGGGTCAGGTCTGAACATTAGACATTGACACGGCCGATCCCTATTACCCACAATGTCTATTGTCCAGACCTGACCCTAGGAGGGCGCCATGCTTGAGAATCTTCATTGGCTGGGACATGCGGGATTCTACGTAAAATCGCGGAAAGGAACCATCGTGTACTTCGATCCTTATCAGGTCAGCAACGGCCTGCCCAAGGCGGACGTCATCCTGGTGAGCCACGACCATTTCGACCACTGCTCCGCGGCGGACATCGCCAAGATCGCCAAGCCCCAGACGGTCATCGTCGGGCCGAGCTCCATCGCCTCGAAGCTGACCGGGGCGGTGAAGACCCTCGCCCCGGGGGGGAAGCTCGTCGTTGGAGACATCGCCGTCGAGACGGTCGAAGCCTACAACCCGGGCAAGCCCTTCCACCCCAAATCGTCCGGCAACCTCGGCTTCATCGCTGCGGTGGACGGCGTCAGCTTCTACCATGCGGGAGACACGGACGTGATCCCGGAGATGAAGAGGATCAAGGCCGACGTGGCCCTTCTCCCGGTGGGAGGGACCTATACCATGACCGCCGCGGAGGCCGCGGAAGCGGCCGCTGCGATCAAGCCCAAGGTCGCGGTACCCATGCACTACGGAAGCGTGGCCGGCTCCATCGAAGACGCCAAGGAATTCCAGAAGCTCTGCAAGAGCGAGGTGCGGATCCTGAAGCAGGAGTGAGGGGACCTACTCCGTCATCCAGCACGAGGACCGCTGCCCCGCAGAGGAATGCGAGGGCGGCCAAGAAGCCGGCCTCATGCCTCACTTCGCCGGATCCTTCCAATCGAACTGGATAGCGTCAGAGACCTTGAGTTTGTGTCTTAGGGCCGCTCCCGCGGGCATCTCCAAGACATACTTGCCGATGCCCGATCGGCGCGCCACGGCGTCCTCAGGGGTATCGGCGCGCGACTTCGGGACGTTCCCGCAGATGACCGTGATCCTCTTGCCGCCGGAGATCCAGACCATATCGAGGTCCACGAAAGTGTTCTTCATCCAGAACTGCCGTAACCCCGCGTTCGGGAAGACGAAGAGCATGCCGGCATCCCGCGCCAGCTCCTTGCGGAACATGAGGCCGGCATCGCGGCTCTCAGGGGTGTCCGCCACTTCGACGAAGATCACGGACCTGTCCGGGAGGACAAGCTTCGCCGTGGGGAAGAGCGACAGCTTCTGCTCGGGCAAAGCCTGGACCCGGGCGGACTTGAGCGTCGCCGGAGAGGGGACCACGTGCGGCGGGCCCGCGGACTCCTGCTTGCGCTTGCAGGCCGAGGCGACAACCAGCGCCGCCAGCAGACAAAAAATCCTTCTCATGGCTTGCCTCCCGAAGGGCCGAGCGGAGCGACCCTCCCCAGCCCTTCCAGGCGCAGCGTGACCAGGCGCTCGTCCTGGAGAGCAACCTCCAGGAGCGCGTCGTAGTCCAGCGAATACGATTGGGCGATCTTGCGCAGGCTCTCGCGCTTCTCCCGGCGCGCGGCAAGCAATGCCAGGGGCTTGCCGGCGCTCGCGGCGATCGAGATCAGCTCGATGAGCTCGAGCTTGTAGCACCCGTGCGAAACGTAATTCGCAAGGTCCGCGGCCGGAGCCGAGGTGGAGACGCCGATGCGGGCCCATGTCGCGGCGTCGAAGGAGAGGCTCAGCGCCAGGGCCAGCGGCGCGGCGGTCGAACGGCCCACGGCCGCGGCCTTCCGCTCGGCGAAGAAATCGGGCGCGACCGACGTGCCCAGCTCCATCTGAGCCGCTGCCGGCGCGGCCCAGAGCAGCGCGACTAAAAGCGCGTTCACGTCCGCCTCGCGAGCGCCGCGGCGGGCCGCGGCGATTCCTTGAAGCGCCGGATCGCCGAGCGCGCCTCATCCATCCAGTCCCGGGTCGTATAGGGCCCCAGCCGGCCGTTGAGGGCGCGTTCGAGGTCGTGGATGAAGATTCCCGCCGCGGGAGCGCCGGTGCAGATGCCTTGAGCCGCGGCGTTCAGGCGGCGCGTCATCTCCTTGGGCCCGAGCAGGGAGCGCTGGTGAAGGGGCCAGTCCACGATGTCTCCCACGATGAGCTGGGCGTCCCCCGTCCGGACATAGCCGCGCCAATCCTTCATGATCTGCCCGTATTGGAGCGAGTCCGCCTCGTACATCATGAGCGCCTCGGCGTCGACTCCGGCGTCGTTGAACATCACCGCGTCCTGGCCGTGATGCCAGCCGCGTTCCCAGGTGAGCATGAAGGCCCACAGCGGCTTCCGGCCCCCGACCTCCCTGCGGATCTCGCGGACGACCCGGCTGACCCGGTGAGCCCGCCACCACTGCCAGGCGTCGATGAAGGGCTTGTCCATGCGCGCGATCTTGCGTTTGGCAAACTCGGCCAGGCGCTGTTCGCGGCTCAGCCGGTCGAAGCCCGGCGGCCACTTGACTCCCGGCATATCGGCTTTGAAGTCGTCGAGCAGCTCGTAGCCTCCGAGGGCGTTGCGGATGTAGTCGATGCCGATGAAATCCACTTCCCGGATCGCGGCGAAGCGCTTGAGCAGCGCGGCGACGTCCTTCGGGCGCTTCGGGTCCCGGATCGAGACGGCCCTCGTCAGCTTGGGCTTGTCGCCGTCGATCTCCAGCGCGTATTCGTAGCCGGGGACCCGTTTCTTGGACGACATCGTCAGGTAGCACATGACCCACACGCCGAACTTCAGGCCCCGGCGACGGCATTCCTTTGCGACTTCGGGGACGAGCGGCAGGTTATGCGCCGCCCAGGTCTCGCCCCGCACGAAACCCGGCGTCTGAGCGCCGAGCATCCAGAAGGCGTCGGCCCCCGCGTACTCGACCCAGTCGAGAAGGCCGCGCCAGTCCTTCAGGCTTCCGTCTGGAGCGCGAACCTTCAACGCTGCAAGAGGCTTCGGGCTTTCCCAGGTCACCGCGGCGAAACGGGGGGGCAGAGGCATCGGCCTGCGGCGCTCGATCCGGAAAGGCTTCACCCTGGGCGCCTTCCGCTCGGGCAGCTCCGCGACGAGCTCAGGGGAGTATTCGCCCGGCTCCGCGTTCCAAGGGCACGGCCAGCGCCCGATCCACGCCGAACCGCCTCCGTCCCACTCGAGAGCCGTTTCGACCAGGCCTCCGATCGTCTCCACGGGGCGCCCGCTGCGCAGGATGCGGGCCTTGGGCGGCTGGGCGGCCCACAGCGAGCGCAGCTGAGGATCGCGCGAGCGCAGGCGCAGCTCGATGAATTCATCGTGCCGGTAAGCGGGCCGGACCGTGTCCAGACGGATGGCCGCCCATTCGCGCGAAAGATGATAGCCCGTGAAGAAGGCGAGGTAGACCCCCGCGACGATCCCGAGCAGCCTCAGGGCCGGCCGGATTCGATCCATATCGTGACGGGCCCGTCGTTGACCAGCTCCACCTGCATCAACGCGCCGAATTCCCCCCTCTCTACCGTGACCCCGAGCCGGGCCACGGCGTCCGCATAGGCCCGGTAGAGCGGCTCGGCCATCTCCGGGGCCATCGCCGCGGTGAAATCCGGACGGCGGCCGCGGCCGCAGTCGCCGAACAGGGTGAACTGGCTGACCACGAGCGCCGAGCCCTTCACGTCCAAGAGCGAGAGGTCGAATTTTCCCTGCTCGTTCGAGAAGATCCGCAGGTTCGCCGTCTTCTCGGCGAGCTTGGCCGCCACGGCCTCCGTGTCGCCGCGGCCGACGCCGACGAGCACGAGCAGGCCGCGGCCGATGGACCGGGACGGGCCGCCCCTTGGCAGGCTCACCGATGCGCGCAGGACTCTCTGGATGACGAGCCGCATAACCGGAAGGTCCGTCGGATTTTAGTATACTTCGTTGTCCGTGCCAAACATCCGAAATGCGGATCGAGCTTTCCAAACGACGCAAGTCCGATACATGAGGAGATGCCTATGGTGACAGGACTCGTTCTCGTTCGCTTGGCCGCCGGCAATGAAAAAGCCGTCCTGCAGAAGCTCAGGCAGGCCAAGGGGGTCGCGCACGTCTCAGCCGTGTTCGGCCGGTGGGATCTCGTCCTGGACATGGAGACCGACGACCTTCCGAGCCTCTCGAACACCGTCGTCAACGAGATCCGCTCGATCTCCGGCGTTCTCTCGACCGAGACGCTCGTCACGACCGTTATTTGACCGACACCCTCAGCTCCCTGCTGGACTCCGCCGCCTCGCGCCGGCCCGGCCGGACCGCCCTCCTCGTTGAAGAGGAAGCGCCGGCTCCAAACAGCCTGAATAGGAGCCGGCGGCCGACCGAGGGCTACCCCGAGGAAGTGCCGCCTCCGCACGCTCTCAGGAAGCGGCCGGGGCGCGAGCGCCCCGTCAGCTACGCCGAGCTGCAGGGGCTCATCCTGCGCTCTGCCGCGCTTTTCCGGCGCAGCGGCATCGGCCGGGGCGACTGCGTCGCCATCCTGCACCGCAACGGCCTCGGCTTCATCGCCGCCTATTTCGGACTTGCGCGCATCGGGGCCGCCGCGGTCCCGATCAACTTCATGGTTCAAAAGGCGGGGGAACTGCGCTTCCTGCTCAAGGACTGCTCCGCCAAGGCCGTGGTCAGCCAGCGCGCGTTCCTGCGCGAACTGCTCCACGCAAGGGAGGGGCTTGGGGGGCTCTGCGCCGTCTGGATCACGGACGGCGAGGCCGAGGGCGCACGCGATTTCTGGCAGGAGGCGCTCGCCTGCCCTCCGCTCGAGGGGCCAAGCGAGGCGGCAGCGGAAGACACGGCCGCGGTGCTCTACACCTCCGGGACCACCGGCCTGCCGAAGGGGGTCATGCTGAGCCACGCGAACCTCGTCTCGAACTGCGACGCGTCCATCAAATTCTTCCGGCTCCTCGAGGGTGACGTCTTCCCCTGCCTGCTGCCGATGTTCCACACCTTCGCCTGGACGACCTGCGTGCTGGTGCCGCTGCGGCTCGGGGCGACGAACCTCGTGATCTCGTCGATCACCCCTCCGAAGCCCTGGCTGATGCGCATGGGACGCCGCCGGGCCACCGTCTTCGTGGCCGTGCCGCAGATCTACTCCATGCTGGCCAAGCAGGCGACGGGCTTAAAGCGCCTCTTCCTGCGCTGGTGGCCCTTCCGCGGGGTGCGCTTCTGCGTCAGCGGGGCCGGCCCCCTTCCGGTCCAGGTCGCCAAGGATTTCAGGCGCGCGATGGGCTTGGACATCCTCGAAGGCTACGGCCTCACCGAGACCTCTCCTGTCGTATCCATCAATCCGCCGGGGCGCGCGCGCCTGGGCAGCGCGGGCCTGCCGATCGAAGGGGTGCGCCTGAAGATCATCGACGGGGAGGGGGGATCGCTGCCTCCGGGAATGGAGGGGGAGATCTGCGTCGCCGGGCCGTGCGTCATGAAGGGCTACCTCGGCCAGCCGGAGGCCACCCGCGAGTCGCTTTCGGAGGACGGCTGGCTGAAGACCGGGGACATCGGGCTTCTCGACGAGGACGGCTATCTCCATATCCGCGACCGGAAGAAGGACATGATCATCGTCAAAGGCCTGAAGGTCTTCTCGGCGCAGATCGAGAACGAGATCCTCTCCCATCCCGACGCCCAGGAGGCCGCTGTCGTGGGCGTTCCAGACGACACGGGAGACGAGCTCATCAAGGCTTTCGTCGTGCTCAAGCCCGGGGCCGGGGCCGACAAGGCCGCCCTGATGCGGCATTGCCGGCGCAGGCTCGACGCCTACAAGCGCCCGCGCGACATCGAGATCGTGCCCGATCTGCCGAAAAACGCCCTGCAGAAGGTCCTCAAGCGCGTGCTCCGGCAGCAGGAGATTGAGAAGAGGGGAGGCCCGCGATGATCTCCCCGGCGGCCCTGCGCAGGCTGCGCGCGCACCCCCTGCGCCCGGATGTGGAGCTCTGCCTTGGGCGCAGGCGCGCCTACGCGGTCGGGGGCAGCGTCCGCGACGCCTGCCTCGGCCGGATGTTCACGGACCTCGACGTGGCCTGCGACGACTCGCGGGGCCTCGCGGCCGCGCTCGCCCGGCGCAAGCGCGGCGCCCTGGTGGTTTTAGACGAGGAGACCCGGGTCTACCGGGTCGCGGCTCGAAAATCATCCGACCGAGGGCTGCCCCGAGGATGCGCCGCCTCCGAGGGCTTTTCGGGAGCGGCCTTTCAAGCGGACTTCGCCGAGATCCGGGGCCGGGACATCCTCTCGGACCTCGCCCGGCGCGACTTCACCGTCGATTCCATCGCGGTCCCGCTCCCGCTTCCGGAAGCGGCCGGCGCGAAGGCCGAGGCCGTAGACCCCTTCGGCGGCCTAAGCGACCTCAAGTGGCGGCTCCTGCGCCGGACCGGCGAGCGGATCTTCGAGGAGGATCCCCTGCGGCTCCTGCGGGCCTTCCGCCTGGCCTCCCGACTGGGCCTCTCCATCGAACCCGGCACCCTCGCGGCCCTGCGCTCCAGCCGGCGGCTCATCCTGAGGGCGGCCGGCGAACGCATTCGCGGCGAGCTGCTCCTGCTGTTCTGCGCGCCCGACTGCGCGCGCTGGCTGGAGGAGATGGATCAGGCAGGCCTCCTGACGACGGTCTTCGAGGATCTCGAGCCAGGGCGCCGCTGCGCCGAAGTCTACTACGGCCCGGGCGGCGTGCTGCGCCACACCCTTGAGGCGGTCGCCAGGATGGATTTCCTCCTCGCCGGCCTCCGGCGCGTATTCGGCAGGCTCGCTGGGCCCATCCAGCGCCATCTCGCCGAGCGCTTCGGCTCCATCGAGAAGCAATCGGCGATCCTCAGGCTCGCGGTCCTCCTCCACGACGTCGCGAAGCCCGAATGCGCACGGCGCGTAGGCGGCCGGCTGCGCTTCTTCGGGCACGAACGCCGGGGAGCGGAGCGGGTCTCCGAGATTCTGCGCCGCCTGAGGTTCTCGCGCGAGGAGGAGCAGATCGCCTCGACGCTCGCCCTCCACCATCTGCGTCCGGGGAACTTGGCCGCCAACGATACCGTGTCGAACAAGGCCGTCTTCCGGTTCTTCCGCGACCTGGGCCGGCTCGGCGTCAGCCAGCTCCTGCTCGCCTGGGCGGACCACGCCAGCTACCTGGAATCCGCCAAGCTCGCCTCGGTCCTGCGCTGGGCCGCGAGGGACCCGCACACCTTCCGCACGCGCGCGGCCCTCCCGGAAGAGACGGCCAAGACCCTGCGCCACCTTCAGGTCATCGCTTTCCTTTTGCGCCGCTACTTCCTGAAGCCCGAGGCCTCGCGGCCCCAGCGCCTTCTGGACGGGCGCGACGTCATGGACGCCCTGGGCCTCCCGCCGGGCCCTCCGGTCGGCGAGACCCTGCGAAAGCTGGAGGAAGCGCAGGGCGAGGGCCGGGTCCGCACCCGCGAGGAGGCGCTGCGCTTCATCCGGCGCCTCCGGTTGCGTTAACAATCGTTAAGATGTTCGTAACACGCGCGAAATGGAAATATCGCGATTCTCCTGTTATACTCGAAGAAAGCGAGAGAATCCCAATGCCGCGGCCTGAGCGCAAACCCATGCGTGTTCCCATCTCGGCAGGCATCGCCCTGTTTGCGACGGCGGTCCTCGCCTTTCCGGCACGGGCGCTGACGCCGAACGATCAGTGGTATAACGACAGACAATGGTACTTGAAAGCTCCCACCGCAAGCACCTACTCGGCGAACATCGCCGGAGCCTGGGATATCACTACCGGGACTACGACCCTCACCATCGCGGTCGTAGGCACCGGGCATGTATTGCACGAAGACATTGACGAAGGGCGCGTCGTGCCGGGGTATGATTTCATCGGGCCGGGATCTCCCGCGCTCAATAGGAACGAACCAGCCGACGGCGGCCGCGACACCGATCCCTCGGATCCGGGAGATTACGAGGCGGCGGGCGCATGCGGCGCCGGAACGCCGGCATCCGACAGCTCATGGTGGGGCCTCATGACGGAGGGCATCCTTGGCGCTAAAACCAACAACACGACCGGGATTGCCGGCATCAATTGGAAATCCAAGCTGCTCCCTGTCCGTTTTCAAGGCGCGTGCGGAGCCATATCAACCGACCAGCGGGACGCAATGCTTTGGGCCGCCGGCATACCGATAGCCGGCGCGCCGGCCAACGCCAATCCGGCCAAGGTGCTGGTGGTCGTAGGAGGAGGCTATGTCCCGGTCACAAAATGCGATGGCACCGGCATACCCCAGAGCGTCGTTGACAGCATCATTGCAAAAGGAGCGGTCATTACTGTGGGACTAGGGAACGACTTGGAGGCGCCGTATAACGGGGGTTTTGATTGGGACCATAACTGGCCGGCGAACTGCAGACGTGTGATCAATGTGGCGGCTTTGAACCGCAACGGCGGTTACGCCGGCTACACTGTTTTGGGTCCGCCTGTGGACATTTCAGCCCCTGGCGGAGACTTTACTGACAACCCAAACGGTATTTATACGACTTCCAACAATAATATTGCCGGGCCTCCGGTCATCGGCGGCAGCATCTACAGATATTTTGCGGGCACAGATGTTTCAGCGGATATCGTCGGCGGAGTCGCCTCGCTCATGCTCTCGACCAACCCCGCGCTGACGCCGGCCCAAGTGCACAATATCCTGCTGGCTACGGCGAGGCCATTCCCGACGGGAACAGGCAGCGACTGCACCATCACCCAATGCGGCGCCGGGATCGTGGACGGCGCGGCCGCCGTGGCCATGGCCGCCTCGGTCAAGCCGCAGCTGGCCGACAACATTCCCCCGAGCCTGTCCCAGTTCTACGTCAAGGGCTGCGACGGCAACTACGCCGAGACCACCGTTTCCTCCACCGGCACGCCGGACTTCACCATTACCATCATCGACACGGGCACGGCGGCCACGGGCCTGAGGGTCGGGAGCGGGACGCACGTCGGCGGCACGGCGGCGATGTCGTCTGCGGTCCTCCTCCTGCACTTCGACGCCGGCGCCGTGAACATCGACTCCACGGTCTATCACAACGCGGTTTCCACCGGCGGGCTCGGGTCCGTCGATGGCCCGCCAGAGTATGGCAAGGCCCTCAACTGGCCGAACGGAACAAGCGGCCCGGTCGTTGCTTTCAAGTCGGATAATCTGGACAGCGCGAAGAGCCAGCTCACGTTCCAGGCCTGGGTCAATCCCACCGACGTGGCCGCAGAGAGGACCATCTTCCAATGGGGGGAAGGCGCGGTCACCGGGCCCACCCTGCGCCTGCGCATGGACCAGAGCCTCTACGCGAACCTGAGATCCAGCGACAGCGTCAACCACGAGTTCTGGAGCGAACGCTTGGTCCCGCCCTTTCACCCGAGCCTACTCGGCAAATGGAGTCTGATTACCCTTACGTACGGGACATCGGGCTCCAATTATTATGGAAAGCTCTACGTCAACGACATTATGATCGCCTCGGTCTCCTATTCCGCCCAAGCTCCGCTCCACACCAGCGGCAACCTTTTTATCGGGCGCAACGGCTTCACCGGCGCCAGCTGGTACGGCGACATGGACGAAGTCCGCCTCCTCAACCGCGCCATGCCCGATGAGGCTGAGGCGGTGGCCGGCGACTACTATGCGGGGCAGTTCCATTACACGGTGATGGGCTCGACCGGGCCGTTCATTGTCCGGCATATCACCGG